>JBIOWC010000632.1:0-20762 GCA_044868105.1 Blastocatellia bacterium | reverse complement strand
CAAGGGTAATCTGTGTGGCGAGTTGTTCGCGCACCGGCACTTCGCTGTTTTTCGAGAGCCAAATCCGCATGAGTAGTTGCCTTGCAAGGTTAGCAGAGTGAGGGCGAATTTTCGACGCTTGAAGAAGCGCTCGCCAGTTATTTCATATCGGGCGGCACCGCCTCCGCTTTACCATCAATGAAACGCTCAAACCAATAGAGCTGCCAGTTCAAGCTTTCGACCAGATGTTTGGGCTCGCCAGTGCGCGTCAGGTTGTGATTCTCGCGCGGAAACATGACGATTTCCGTGGTCACGCCAAAATGTTTCAAGGCGCGAAACCATTGCTCGCCCTGTTCGAGCGGCACGCGAAAATCATTGTCCGAATGGAGGATTAACGTCGGCGTCTTGACGTTTTTGGCGTACTTTAACGGCGACCGGTCCCAATAGAGTTCAAACTGCTCAAACAGATTGCCATTGAAATCGGATTTATGCCCATAAGCGCCATCGCGTGTGCCTTCGTCTGAAATAAAATTGACGACGCTTCTTAAGGTCACGGCGGCTTTGAAACGGCTGGTGTGACCGACAATCCAGTTTGTCATAAAACCGCCATAACTGCCGCCGGTCACCCCCAGTCGCTCGCCGTCAATCCAGGCGTAACGTTTAAGCGCCGCATCCACACCGTTCATCACATCGAGATAATCTTTGCCGCCCCATTCGCCGACAATGCCGCGTTCAAACTTTTCTCCATAACCGGTCGAGCCGCGCGGATTCGTAAACAACACGCCGTACCCGCGCGCCGCATAGACCTGAAATTCCTGATACCAATCCACACCGTACATCCCTGCGGGACCGCCATGAACATTTAAAATTAACGGATATTTTTTGCCTTCCTGCCAGCCCACCGGTTTGACGATAAACCCATCTATATCCCAGTTGTCGGCGCTCTTATAAGTGAAGCGTTCGACATCGGCAAGTTTCAATTGTCGCCACAACGCTTCGTTGAGGTGGGTTAATTGGCGCTCGTTTTTGCCATCCAGATCGGCGATGTATAGATCATCAAGATGTTTGAAATCGTTGGCGGCATAAGCCATCTTTTTGGTCTGGTCGTTGAAATCAAAGCTCCGGGCGGCGCGCGCTCCACTCGTGACTTGAGCGATGGCCTTTGACGCAAGGTCAACACGAAAGAGATGGGTTTCGCCTTTGACACCGGCTTCGAAAAAGAGGGCGCGTCCGTCGCCGGACCAGTCGAGTCCTGCAGGGATTAAATCGAGCCCGTTTGCCGCAAGCGTTGAGGCGCGGCCGCCGGTTGCCGGTGCCAGCCAGATTTTCGGATGCTCGCGTTCGCGAATTGCGCCGACAAACGCCAGGGTCTTGCCATCAGACGACCAGCGCGGGCTGCTATCCGATTCCTCGTGGTCAGAAATTTTGACGAGCGCGCCACCGGTTGCCGCAATGACCCAGACATCCGCGTTGCGATTATCGGCGTACTCTTTTCCGGTGCGGTTCGAGACAAAGGCGATTTTCGTTCCGTCAGGCGACCATTGCGGGTCATTGTCATTCCAGTCATCGCCTTCGGTGAGTTGTTTGGCGACCCCGGTTTTGACCTCCACGACCCAGAGATGTGAGCGGCGGTCGTCAAACCAACCTGAGTCGTTGAACTTATAACGAATATCTTTGTAGTGGCGAACGTCGCTGCGGTTTTTGTTTTCGGGACGATTATCGCTAGGGCCGATGCGGCTGACGACGGCTAGCCGTGTTCCATCGGGCGACCATTGAAACGAATTGATCCCGTTTTTAAGATTGGTCACACGCTGCGCTTCGCCGCCGTTTAAAGATAATAAATAAACCTGCGGTCTTGGCGGTTCAGTTTGAGGGCCAGCATCGGCGGCCGGTCTGGAAGAGAGAAACGCCAGGCTGTTGCCGTCGGGCGACCAGCGCGGCGCAGATGCCGATTGCGGGCTCGTGGTAAATTGCCAGGGCGCGTGAGCGCCTTCGGTTTTGACCATCCAGATTGCCGAGTTGCGGCGATTTTGCGCGCGGTCAACTTTGGTTACCACATAAGCGATCTGTTTTCCATCTGGCGAAATGTGCGGGTCGCTCAAGAATTCAAAGGCAAAATAATCTTCAGGAGTAATGCCCCGTTGGGTTGTCGTTTGGGCAATTGCTTGTACAAAAATGCTGATTAAGACAAGGGAAAAGATAATTCCGGCATATAGCTTCTTCATTCAGTAACCTCAGATGGTTCGGTAAGGGTTACGCGCCACTCGAATGTTGAATGGCCTCTTGCCATTCGAGTGGCGCGTGATTTCATCAGTATGATGCAGCACAATTGATGAGGCTGTCTCTCTTGGCGTTCTTGGCGGTTGCTTTGCGGCTTGGCGTGAAACCCGTCTTTTCGCTCAATGAGTCTTAAAGGGAATGCCGGTTCTCGCCAAGCCGCAAAGCAACCGCCAAGCGCTGGCCTGTCATCAACCAGCTTTTGTGATGCACCACCTTCTTCGGCAAGTTAAGCGCTATTGAACATCGTAAATTTTGATCGGTTTATCTTGCAGGTATTTATCGAACCAGTTAACGATGTGCTGCAAGCGTTCGATGCGATGCCAGGGCGCACCCGAACGCGACAACTCATGCGACTCGTTCGGAAAGCGCACCATCACGGTCGGAATCTTGCGATACTTCAACGCCCGGAACATGATTTCGCCGCCTTCGTTGGGCGGGGTGCGCCAATCGGCTTCGCCTTCAATGAACATCATCGGCGTGGTGATATTTTTCACATAAGTAATCGGTGACCGCTTGACGAAATCTTCGGGGTCTTCCCAGGGCGCCGCGCGAAACCAGGTCGGTTGAAAGAGGGTAAAATCCGCCGTGTACCAGAAGCCTGCCCAATCGGCAATTGAGCGTTGCGACACGGCTGCAGCAAAGCGCTGCGTGTGGCCCACGGTCCAGTTCGTCAACACGCCGCCGCCGCTGCCCCCGGTTACTCCCATCTTCTTTTCGTCAACATAGCCGCGCTTTAACATTTCATCCACGCCGGCCATTAAATCTTTATAATCGTCGCCCGGATAGTTGTACTGAATGATGTTGCCGAAATCCTGCCCATACGATGTGCTGCCGCGAGGATTGGTGTAAAGCACCACATAACCTTTGGCGGCCATCCATTGAAATTCATGGGTGAAGTTAAAGCCATAGGCGGCGTGCGGCCCGCCGTGAATTTCCAGAATGAAGGGATATTTTTTCGCTGGGTCAAAATTTGGCGGCTTTTGAATCCATCCTTGAATTTTCTTGCCGTCGAAACTGGTGTACCAGATCTCTTCCGGAGGCGTAAGGTTCAGTTGAGAGATAAGCTCCTGGTTGATATTTGTCAGTGGCGACAGCGAGCCCGCCGCGGTGTCGAACAAATAGAGATCGCCGATGTTGACGGGACTGGAGATCAACAACACCATCTTTGAGGTGTCGGGCGTCGTAGTGTAAGCCTGCACTTCATGGTCGCCTTTGCTGAGGGCTTCGACCTTGCCCGTCGCTGCCTCAAAGCGTTTTAAGTTGGCGCGGCCATGTTCTGCGACATTCACATACAAGTAACGATCATCCTTGCTCCAGACGATGCCGCCGGGGGCGCCACCTCGCGGCGCGCGCTGGTCGCCGCCGATGCCGCCGCCGATGTCGAAATCGTAATTTGCCGTCAGGTTCTTGGCCGTCGCGCCCGCGGTGTTGTCGGCGACGAAGAGGTCCGGTTGCTTGTAGGAGAGCGCGGGCTTTTCAGAGAGCACACCGCTAAAGGCAATGCGCTTGCCGTCATTGCTGAACGAATAATCGCCGAGGCCGCCGTCGAAACTCAGCATCTTTCTTTCGTCCGTGCCGTCAATCCCTACCGAATAAAGGTCGGTGTGCGCCTGGTCGTAATAGCCTTCCAGGACGCGGTTGGCGGTGAAATAGATTCGCGTCCCGTCGGGCGACCAGGTGAAATTGTTTTCGTCAAAATTACCTTTTGTTATCTGCTTGGGCGTCGGGGTTTCACCGGGAATATTCGGCACGCTGACAATCCAGAGGTGCGATCTGAATTGCGTGTTCAGATAGCCGGCGCCGTTAAAGCGGTAAACCGCCCGGTTAATAACCCGCACGTCGCTCACATGCTCAGGCGGTTTTTCTTTCACCTCGCCGCCTTCGCTCATCATCTTCTCTTTTTTGATTTCCTCAGAGCTTTGAAAGGCCATCATCTTGCCGTTGGGCGACCATTCAAAACCGCCAGCGCCGCGCGGCACCTCGGTGAGCGGCTGCGCTTCGCCGCCGTCGAAGGTCATCAGATAAATTTGCGGCGGCTGGGGGCGCCCGTCTTTTTCGGCGGAGCGAATGAAGGCCAGCATCCTACCATCGGGCGACCAGCGCGGCGTGCTGTCGCGCGGTCCGGCGCTCAGTTGACGCGGCGCGCCACCGCCAACGGTTGACGCAATCCACAGCGCCGACTCGTAACGGTCGGCTTTCTGGTTTACCCAGACGCGTACGAAAGCGACGCGCGAGCCGTCAGGGGAAATCTGCGGGTCGGAAATCCACACGAATTTGAAGAGGTCGGTTTCCGTAATTCCGCGCTTGTCCGCGGCCAGTGCGGGCGCCAGGGTGCCGAGAATTAAGGCCAGCAGTAAGGTGAGTGAGAGATGAGAACGCGAGACACGAATGAACATAAGTCTCCTTTGAAAAATAGATTTCTGATTCCGGTTGCAAATTCGGCTGGTTCGTACGGCAAGCCGCCGGGTTAGCCTGGCAAGGTGAATTCCCCGCAAGATAGGCGGACTAAGTAGAGCTGCACGGATAATCTGTGCGAGTCCGTTGCAACCGCCATATCCGCGGGGAATTCGCCTCCCTTCTGTGAGTCTCAGCGTTTTTCCAGACCCCCTCTAGTCTTGACCCAAACCTAAGGGTGGTCAGCGAATGGCAAACCTGATTCTCTTTTCCCATCATTTGCCTATCAGCCTTTCTTCTTGGCAATCCGGTAAAGCTTCGATGCGGTGCGAATGATTAAACTGCCGCGCGCGATTGCCGGAGTCGCCATGCAAAATTCATCAAGCGAGTTTTTGCCAATGACCTTAAACTGATTGCCGGCTTCAATCACAAAGGTATCGCCGTCTTCGCTGAGCGCAAAAATCTTGCCGTTATAGGCCCAAGGTGACGCTGTGAACGCCGTCGTCGCTTCATCAACCCGTTGTTTGCTATAAATCTCTTTACCGGTTTTTGCCTCATGTGCCGTAAAGAAACCTCGGTCATAGAGCGTGTAGTAATTGTCTCCGTAAATGATCGGCGAGGTGTTGTATGGTCCGGCTTGCGGTTGATACCAACTGATGTACTTGTTACTGGTCTCGCCTTTTTGCAAAGAGATGTCACCGGTTGCCCCTGCGCGAATCGCATAGACCGGACGGTGCTGGTCGCCGACATAACCCGAGGCAATATAGAGCAAGCCGAATTTCGAGAACGGTGTCGGAATGGCAATCGAAGACATGCCGGAAAAGTCCCACAACAATTTGCCGTTCAGATCATAGGAGCGGACGCGCCCGGTGCCGGAAGTAATAATCTCTGCACGCTGGTCATTCTCCCAGATGTATGGCGTCGCCCAATTCGTTCCTTCTTTTCTTTCGGCGCGCCAAATCTCTTCGCCGGTCTTTTTGTTGAGCGCAATGAGAAAGGATTGTTCATCATTATCGTTGACAATGTAGATGCGGTCTTTGTAGACCGCCGGCGAGGCGGCGGTTCCCCAACCATAACGGGTTTTGACGGGCGGAAATTTTTTCGACCATACGGGCTTGCCCTTCATATCAAAAACAAACAGGCCGACGTTGCCGAAATAGGCATAGACGCGTTCACCATCCGTGACCGGAGTTTCTGACGCGTAAGAATTTTTCAGATGGCGCGATTGTGCCGGTTGCAACACGCCTTTATAAACTTCGCGCTCCCATTTAATTTTGCCGGTGTTGAAATCCACCGCGTAAACCACCCAGCGATGCTCGGCTTTTGAAGGGGGACGCTCGCCGCCGAAATAAAGCCCTTTCTTGGGCTTCTCTTCATCACTTGCGGAAATCACTGTGGTTAAAAAAATCGAGTCGCCCCAGACCACGGGCGAACTCCAACCGGTGCCGGGAATATCGGTTTTCCAGACGACGTTTTCGGTCTGGCTCCATTTTTCAGGCAAATTCGGGTCATCTGCGGCGACGCCAAGCGCCCCCGCGCCGCGAAACTGCGACCAGTTGGTTTGCGCGAAAACCGAGTTGACTGACAATGAAATTAACAACATCGCGAAGATGGTTTTTGTACGCATAGTCTTTCCTCAAACCTTTCTTACAATCCTTTAAGGTGTTTTGATAGCCCAGCTAAACCAGCGGTCTGGATAGGCTTTTCTCAACAGATGACCAACTGGTAGACATGTCGGATAATGTTGTTGCCAGTAGTTTTTGAATTCTGTCGAAGTCATTAAATTTTACAAGCTTTTTAGTATGGACTCAGGTCAATCTCTTCATCGTAATCAATGGTAGCGAGGCGCACGATCAACCGGTAACCGCAATTGGGTTACGACCAGCAGTTGGTCAATTACCTGGTCACTCGTTTGCCGATGCAATAGAGAAACTGGGTCGTGCGGATGAAGATTTGTCCGTCCGAGATGGCCGGCGAACTCAAACAATAATCTTTCAAATCGTTTTCGGCTAAGACTTCAAATTTATCTCCGGCTTTCAACACCGTTGTTAGTCCATCTTCGTTTGTGATGTAAATCTTGCCGTCAGCCAAAACCGGCGAAGCGCTGTAAGTTGCCGGTTGAATCCTTTGCGGTCCCCAGACCACTTGCCCGTTCTTGGCATCCAAACACCAACTCACGCCCCGGTCATCGAAGGAATAAAAATATTTGCCATCCGTCACCGGCGTTGGCACGTCTGGGCCTCTATCAAATGACCAGAGTTTATGTGACGCTGTGATATCGCCGCGCCCTCCGGCTTTGATGGCAACGACGGGTTTGACGCGACTCGGCGAATAGACCACCCCATCGGCAACCACGGGTGAAGCGACAATACGATAGTTCGGGTGATTTTCAGGATTGAGACCATTCATGCGCCACAACTCTTTACCGGTGGCCATATCATGTCCGGTGACGCAATCGCCGCCGGTAATGACAATCTCTTTGGTCGTGCCATAGGTGAGCAGCGCCGGGGTGGCATAAGAATCGGGCGATTCCATGATGGCCTGCGTCGGGCGTTCAACGCGCCATAAGGTTTTGCCGCTCTTTTTATCAATGCGCAGCACGTATGACGGGTCATCGGTTCGCATACCGTGAAGCACCTGCACGTAAAGTGAATCTTCATGCAAAAGCGGCGATGAGGCATAACCCCAGTTCAATCCGAATTGTCCGTACTCTTTTTGAATGTCCCGCGTCCAGAGTTCCGCGCCTTTAAAGTCGAAGGCTTTCAGGATGCCGGTGCCGGTCATTACCCAAACCAGTTGCCCATCGGTAACCGGCGATGGCGAAGACATATTCTGTTTGCGCAGTTTCACGTTGCCGCCACCCAGGCGTTTTTTCCACAACATCGCGCCTTTGTTTCGATCAATGCACCAGAGTTGTAAATCATCGCCTTCGGCCGAATTCAAAAAGATGAAATCGCCCCAGACAATCGGCGTTGACCCGCTAAAGGCCGGCATCGCGAGTTTCCAGGTGATGCCTTCTTCGGCGCTCCATTTCATTGGCAAATTCTTTTCATTGCTGGTGCCATTTAGATTGGGGCCGCGCCATTGTGCCCAATTTTCAGCAAATGCCAGGTTAAATAAAAGGTGCGTGCTGAAAAGCGCCAAGAGCATTCGTTTAACCACGAGGTACCTCCGAACAAAAGCGACATTGGTTTTGGAAAGAATAGGCTAACCGCAAAAACGCCAGGAACGCAAAGTCTGTTGAACTTTTTCCTGGCGTTTTTCGCCTCTCGGCGACCAATCCCGAGGCTATTCAAAACTCCAAAGCGCCAGCGAGTTCTGATCTTTAATTAAAACTTGTTTGCCGACAAAGGCCGGATGCGCCCAGGTCGGGCTAGTGGCGACCGTGTATTTTTTCAGCACTTCATATTTTTTGTCATTTGCACTGGCGACCGTAAGTTCGGCGCCGTCGTCAAGGAAAAAGAGCGTTGCGCCGGCGCTCACAATCGCCGCGTTATCGCCTTCGCGCCCCTCGCTGGCCCACAGCGTTTTGCCGGTTCTGGCATCAAGGCAAAAGTATTGTCCTTTTTTCTTGTGTGACATGCCGTAAAGATAATCACCGACAAGCACCGGCGAGTTCATATACATCGGCACCTCTTTATTTTCCCAAAGCGTTTCCGGCGTCCATTTGCCATCACGTTTTGCCAGGCGCACAGCGAAGGTACTTTTATCAATGCCGGAAAAAATCAAAGTATCTTTGTACAAAACCGGAGTGACGATGTTTTGCAGGTATTCGGTGGTAAACGGAATTTTCCAGAGCAATTCACCGCTGGACTCGGCAACGCCGATAATATTGACTTGCGATTGAGTAATGACTTGTCGCACGCCGCCGAGTTCAACGACAATCGGTGAAGCGTAAGCCGGACCGTCACCTTTCCATTGCCACTTCACTGCTCCGGTCGCCGCGTCAAAAGCCGTTAGCGCGCCACTGTCGAGTCCGCCGACATGCGCAATTACTAACCCTCTGTCAACCAGGGGAGACATGGCCACACCAAAATCGGGCGACGTGGTTTTGAACTCTTTGGAAAATTCTTTGCGCCATTTGAGCTTTCCGGCCGCCGCATCGTAACATGAAAGCACCCCGTTGATGCCGAGCGTGTAGAGCTGGCCATCGGCAATAACCGGCGTTGATTTTGGGCCTTTGCCATGGGGAATAGCCGCAGGATTCATGGTGTAATTAACCGGATAACGGTCTTTCCACAACGGTTTGCCGGTGTCCAAATCAAACGCCGCGACGACCTCTTGTTCGCCTTGCCGGGAATGCAAAAAGACGCGCTTGGCAAAAACCACCGGTGACGCATGACCCACACCCACATCAATTTTCCATTTGAGTTTTAACTGTTCGGGTAAATTTTTAGGCGCGACAAAGCCGTTGACTGCGCCATCACGACCGGCGCCGCGCCATTGATTCCAATCTTGCGCCAGGGTTGCCTGAGGGGTCAGGGCGATAGTCAAAACACCTGAAAACACGATTCCTAAAACATTTTTGTAAATCATAAAAATGCTAACTCTCCTGATAAAATTTTAAGGCTGGTTAGGTATGTTCGCCTTGTGAAATCATACCCAGCTTTAACTTATTCCAACATTTTTTACTCGGCCCGCAAAGACGCCAGCAGCGGCAAGCGCAGCGCCGCTCGGGTGGCAAAAACCGAGGCCAGAAGTCCGGTGATTAATACGGCCAGTAATAACCCCGCCAGCGACAAGGTCGGTAAATGTCCGCCGCGCGCGAAAAAGGCCGGAGCGATGGCCAGTAGCGCGCAAGCCGTTCCGGTCACCAACCCGCAGATGAGCAACAAGGCATTTTCAGCAATCACCATCAGCGCGAAATGCCGCGCGTTGTAACCAATCGCTTTCAACAAAGCCAATTCTTTACGGCGCTCTAAAACATTTCTCAGCAGCACGGTCGCAAGCCCCAGGGTGCCCAGCAGCAGCCCCAGCGCGCCGAGCGTTTGAAAGGTCGAAATGTAAGTGTTTTCGACGCGGTGAAAACTTGCAAGCCGCTCGGTGGTTGACATCACATCAAATCCATAATCGGTCAGTTTGTCTTCAAGCCCTGCGGTCACCGCCGGTTGATTTTCAGGTTGGCTGTCGAGCAGAAAAAATCCGTAGCCGCCTTCGTCCGTAAACGCCTGCAAAAAGTTTTTCTCGCTCATAATAAATTCGCTTTGAAAGAGGCTATCGGAAAGCGCCGCGACAATGCGCAAACGCAGCGCTTCTTTGCCGGCTTGTTCAAGCAAAAAGTCGTCGCCTAATTTCAAATGCAAAACATAGGTCAGCGAATTGGCGTCAACAATAACCGGAATTGCCGATTTTGGATTTTCGGTTGCGGAACCCTCCTTGATTTCTTTATCGAGCAATAGCCAGGGATTAACCTTCTCTTCGTCGGTTTTTGCTAACGAATCCTGAAAGCTGAAGCGATGGCTCCGAATAAAATCATCGGTGGCGCCAAGGATGCGCGGATTATGCGGTTGATAGAGATTCAAACAGCTGGTGTCTTCGCCGCGCCTGAGGCGAAAGCGCGTGAAGGCAACCATATCAGGCGAAAAATCTTTATCCGCCGTAATGTTTAACTCTTCGCGCCCGTCATCGGTCGTCGGGTCGTAGTGCAGATTCAACAGGGTTTCGGCAAGCAGCGGGTAGCCGCCGGTTCCCGATTGTTTATCGAACGCGTTGGCGCTGGTGTCACGTCGAAAAGCGTCAACCGCAACGATGATGAAGGCCGCCGAAGCGATGAGCGCAATGCACAGGACGCTGCGCCCGGCGCGATAGGTGGCGTTGCGAAACCCCATCGCCGAAACCGCCTGAATCCCTTGGCCGCTTAACAGCGCTTTGTTTTCACTGTGAAGCCAAAGCGATTGCAAAGAGAGCAGCGCAATTAACAGCGAAATGCCGGCGCCGAAAAATCCTCCGACCTGCCCGATTCGATTCATCGCCGCACCGATCAACAGCCCGAGGCCCAACAAACCGAAAACCAGCGCTGTCAGGCGAGGTGAAAAAAATCGCGCAACTATTGAGCGACGAGTTGCCCGTTTTCCAAAGCCCGACCCCTGGCTGCCGGCTACGGCCCCGGAAAGCAAAGCGCGCGGCGCGGTTTTTTTGAGGCTTCGCAATGTCCAGGCAATGCAAAGGAGCGCCGCAACGATTCCGCCCAGGCTTCCGAAAATCAATGATGTGGGCTTGATATAGAGCTGCAAAAGCGTTGTGCCAACGGCGCCGACCCACCAGGTTCTCAGTCCGTACATCAACAGCCAGGCAAACAAAATCGCGGCGATGATGCCGATGACACTGCCAAGGGTTGAAAGAATCGCGCCCTCAATTAAAAAGAGCCGGCGAATTTTAGCGATTGAAAATCCGATGGCGCGAAGCAAACCAATCTCTCGCACTCGCTGTTCGATACCTAGTTTGAAAAACAGGCTGGCCAGCATTAACGCCGAAACCACCAGAAAGAAACTGAAATAGACAAAATATTCGCCGAAATCGGTCGCCCCTTGCGAGGCCTGCAAGCCTTGCGCTTTCACATCAAAGACCACCAGGCCCGAGGCCACCGGGTCTAAAGCTTCGCGCAGTTTTGTTTTGAAGTTTTGCCCTAAGGCCTGCAACCCGGTTTTGTCATCGGAATAAAATCTGATGGCGGTCGCTTTGCCGTAACGCGTTCCCCACAGTTCCTGACCCACGTGCCGCTCAATAAAGGCTTTTGGCGTGGTGCGATATTGTTTCCAATACGCATCATCTTGCGGGCGCACCCGTTTGAGGTCAACCGGAAACGGCGGATTCCAATCCGAAAGGCTTTCGGTATCACTGATGCCCGGATAATCGGGCACCAGATTGCGGTCGGCCGCTTCGCCGGCTATGGGCACAACTGCGGCCAGACGGAAATTCGCGGTCCTGGTTTCCAGCGTGCCTTCTTCTTTCCAGAGATAATATTCGAGGGTAATTGCATCTCCGACCTTGGCGTCCAAATCGTTTACGGCCCATTCATTCAAAATAATTGGCGGATTTGGCGACCCCCCGGCGCTTTGAGAGGCCTCTGCTTTTGCTAATGCGGCAAAGCGTTTTTCATCAATCGCCGTCACCAGTGAATAGGGAATTGCCTGCGTCGCTGTGCCAATGGTATTGGCCAGATAACTCAGCACCTCGCCGGCGTTCATCCCGCCGTCGTTAGCAACCTTGCGCGCGGTGTCGGCAATGGTGTCGTTGATGACGGCGCTATCGCTTTCGAGTTGAATACAACCCTGGTCTTCGAGCACGCGAAGCTTTAAGCCTAAATCTTCAAGCGCAATTTGCGCTTTCAAAATTTTGGCAAGCGGCTCGCCCTGCCCTGACTTTTGACTTCCGACGCCTGACTCCTGAATTAAAATCGCATTGGCTTTGCCCGGCATCTCCAAATCTTTTTGCAGACGACTGAGCGCAACAAAGGCCACGCGAACCACGCCCTGTTGGGGGCGAAGAGAAAACTCTCCGAGTTCCGCTTGCGGGAGGGTTGCACCTGTCGTTAAGCGAATCGTCCGCCCTAAATCATCTTTCTTGCCGTGCAGCGAACCGGCGGGAATTGCTGAAGGTTTTTCGATGCGCAGCAAGATTGAATCGCCCGGAGCGCTGCCAAATTCTGCGGCAAGCGCCGCGCTTAAAAGGATGTCGCGGTCTTCGATTTTGCGGTTGGCTTTGCCGTGAAAGGTCCAGAAGCGTTCGTCAACGCCGTAGACTTGAACCTGCGAAGCGCGCCGTTTGCTCTTCTCATGGATGACAAATCCATTCAAGGTAATCAGCGGACAAGCGGCTTTGAAACGGGCGTTGAAGTCATTGTTTGCCTGTAAATCAGCGGCCAGCCGTTCTCTGAAAAACGTCGTCGAGGTAATGATGGAGTCGGTGTTGCCGAGCCTCGACAAAAACAGTTCGCGAAGGCTGGCGCGCACCGAATCGCCGACCAGCAAGGCGCCGGCGAGAACCGCAACCGCAGTCGCTACGCCGAGAATAACCGCGAGATTTGCGCGCCAGTAATGAATGAGGCTTTGTTTGATAAGCTGAGAGGTTTGCATAAAACTTAGATGAGCTACCTGGCCTGTTTAATGAAACGTAAATGTCTGATGCGGCCTGAACTGATAATCATGCCGCTCACTTGTTTTTGCGCGTCACGGGTAAACCGTATGACTCCCAATCCCGGATTATTAAACGCGTCTTTGAAGGCCGCCGTAAAAGACGCGGGGCTAGTTTTTTTGCGTTTCAAAACGAGCTTGTTATCTTGAACTTCGAGCTTATAGGTCGCATCGAGTTCATCGCTGTAATAGGCTCCCGCGTACTCTTTCAACTGTTCGGCGTTCGGCGTCACGGTTTCCATTGCCTCAAAGGTGGCCGGGCTTCGGCCTTCGGGCACGACCTTCATTCGCAGCGCACCGTTCGCCGTTGATTCAAAAAGCACCGTCGTGGGCTGCGCCTTCATCTGGAAACGGTTTTCTGTGAGCGGGATTAACTCGCCGCCCGGCCCCAAACCGACAAAGAGCTTGCCGTCGGTCAGCGTCAGCTTGACGAAATCTTCGGCCGCCGGATTCCAATAGACGCCAGCTTTACTTTTCAGTTGCTGTTCGGAAAGCGTGACCCCTTTGATTTCACTCTCAGGTTTTGGCGCCTCGGGTTTCAATTGACCGGCAAGGTAAATATCTGCGACCTGTCGGGACAGTTGAGCGGGGTTCGTGTTGGCGAGATTACATAAACAGGCAACGGAAAATTTCTGCTCGGGGAAACGCAGCAAGTTCGCGCGGTAACCGGCATCCGCCCCTCCGTGCTCAACAATTTTGAGTCCTTTGTATTTGCTGACCACCAGCCCATGAGCGTACTCAAATTTATCGCCGTTATTGAGCGTCGTTGTGGTTTGCATCTGCATCAGAATATCGTTTCCGCCGATGCGATAATCGTAAAAATTCTGATCCCATTTGGCGAGGTCTTCGACGGTCGTCAGCAAACTGCTGGCGCCGACGGTGTCGTAATTCGGCACGCTCAGTTTGAAAGTGTTGCCGGCAATCGCATAGCCGTACGCCTGATTTTTGACGATGACCGCGTGGTCGTCGCGGAAAAATGTGCTCGTCATGCCGAGCGGTTTGAAGATGTTTTCGTCGGCAAACTCGCGCAGCGTCTTGCCGCTTACCCGTTTGACGATAATCGCCAGCAACGTATAGCCCGTATTGCTGTAGAGGTGCTGGTCGCCGGGGGTAAAATTCAAATCCTTTTGGCGCGCGACGAGTTCAAGAATGTCTTCGTCTCTGACCACATCTTCGGACAGTCGCCAGCCCGACATAATCAGCAGATTCCACTGGTCACGCACGCCGCTCGTATGATGCAGCAGATGGCGAATGGTGACCTTAGGTCCGAAATCCGGCAATTCCGTAACATACTTTTTCACCTCATCATCGAGCGCCAGTTTGCCTTGTTTGGCAAGCAAATGAATGGCCATCGCCGTGAATTGTTTGGACACCGAAGCGACGTGAAAAACGGTGGCCGGAGTGATCTGTATGTCGTGGTCGAGGTTCGCCATGCCATAGCCGCGTTTGTAAACGACCGCCCCATCTTTGATGACAGCGAGTGCGCAACCCGGCGAATCCGGCTTTGCCCATTTGGCGAACACTTGATCAACCTGCGTTGTGAGTGATTCAGGGTTGCCCTGCGCAGAAGCAACAAAGTTCATTGCCAGCATGAAGAGTACGATGAGGGTAAATTTGCAGGCTGCAATGCGAGTTTTAAGAAGCGCGTAGGTCATGGCACAGGTTCCTTTTCAAATGATGAAAGAGCGGCTCAGCCGATTTGCTGGAGATGTTGATTGTGCATCTCAAATCTTCGGGGAAATCTCGCGGCGAGTTCACTGTTATGGGTGACGACAACGAGAATTGTTTGTTGTTTGTGGTGCAGTTCAAATAACAGTTTGGCGACGGTTTCGGCGGAGTGGTGGTCAAGATTGCCCGTCGGTTCATCACATAACAACAAGGTCGGTTGCATAATTAAAGCGCGCGCGATAGCGACGCGCTGTTTTTCGCCGCCCGAAAGCTGCGCCGGGCGATGCGTCAGACGTTCGCTCAATCCGACTTCGGCGAGTAAGGCTTTGGCGCGCGCCGTGTAATCTTCAGTTGAGTCGGCAACAATCAAGGTCGGCGTTAAGACATTTTCCAAAACCGTGAGTTGCGGCAGCAGGCAATGGTCTTGAAAGACAAAGCCAATCTCTTGATTCCTGAAGGTCGCGAGTTTCGTTTCATCCAGCGCGAACGGATTTTTCCCGTCGAGGGTAACCGTGCCTGCAGTCGGCGCGTCGAGAGCGCCGAGGATATAAAGCAGCGTACTTTTACCTGAACCCGATGGCCCCATAATCGAAACCGCGTCCCCGCGTTCGAGTTTAAGTGTGACCTCTTCAAGCACCGGGAGATTGCCATTCGGCGTTGGATAGTCTTTCGTCAGATGTGTGACTTCGAGCAATCTTAGTTCCTCTTTTTCACCACAGTGAACAGCAGAAAGGGAGAAGGGGTGACTTTAGTTTTCAAAGCCTTCTCCAAATCGAAATCTTTCACAAACTAGTCTGAGAAGGAGAGAGCTAGGTTTAACTCCTCTACTCCCCTTCTCCCTTCTGCTGTTCTCCCCTTCGCTTCCAAGTCTCTGTGGTTGATTTTTAACATTCAGTTTTGAATTAGGTTTGCGGGTTTATTAAGCTCCTGTAAACCTCAACGGCGCGTTCGGTCATGCGCTGGGCGCTGTAATGTTTACGCACGCCCGCTTCTCCGTTACGGCTCAACTCTTCGGCTAGGGCCTGGTCTTGCCAAATCGAAAGCAAGCCGTCGGCTAAGGCTTCCGGGTTATCCGGTTCGACCAGAAGACCCCCCGAAGTTTTGGCGATGATTTCAGGGAAAGCGCCGCGTCGCGGTTGCACAACGGGAACCCCTGTCGCCATCGCTTCAAATAAAAACAGACCTTTGGGTTCGTTGTAGGGCGTTGGCACCGAGAGCACATCAAGCGTTTGCAGAAAATCTATCTTGCCCTGACGGTCGAGCGACCCGCGATAAGTGTACTCTTCGGCAAAGCCCCAATCCTTTATCTGCCGTTCGATTTTGTTGAAATAGTCCCGGTGTTCCGCGCCCAGGTAACCCGCAACTTCAAGGCGCATTTGGGGCGCGTCCTGGCGTTCGCGCAATCTTTTGTAGGCCTCAACTAAAACGTGCAGCCCTTTTTCAGGCGCAATGCGGGCAAAATAACCGACCGTAAAGGTAGCCGACCTTTGGCGCTCACCGCGCGTGTAGCCTTCGAGGTTAATGCCGAGCGGCACGATATGGATTTTTTCGGGAGGAATGCGTAGATAATCCACCATAAACTCAGCGTAATAATTGCTCACCGCGATAAACGCATCAACATATTCAATGTTGTCGCGCACCAGATTCATCGCCGTCGCGCGATATTCGTCCTGCAATCCATCTAAGAATAAATCTTCGCCCTGGAGGGTACAGATAATCGGTTTGCCTAGGGCCTCGCGCAGCGGGCGCGCCAGGCCAATCAGCAAAGCATTCGGCAGGTTGATGAGGTCAATGTCGGGTTCGGTCTTCAGCCAGTGGATGAGCTTATGAATCTCTTTGCGTTGAAAGCCGTCTTCGCCTTTCAGTGTGGAGATGGTCATTTCGCCAAGCACCTGTGGGTCAACGGCAATCGAACGCTTGGCGGCCATCTTCAAAGCGAATTTTGAATCCCAGAGTTTATCGAGCATCCACGGGGTTTTGCGAAACACCGGCGAAGCCTGTTGGAGGTAAACGCTGATGCCGCCGAAAAACACCTTTTCCTGCGAGACGTTGGCTTCATCGGTGCGCGTCGGCGTGTAGATGGGCACCAGCAGAACGTCATGCCCTTGCCGTTTCATCTCTGCCGCCAGCGCATTGTCGCGCAGACAACTGCCGCAATACATTCCCGCCGCGCCAGCCGTGATGTAAATCAGTTTCATAAACAGTATTCAGGAGTCAGAAGACAGAAGTCAGAATAACTTAGTACGGTTGGGTTTTTACAATCCAATTTTGCTTTTCTGGCAGCTGTCCTGCAAGGCGATTGGATGTCAAATTTCACGCAGCATCATTAATTTTAAGAACTCTTTTCCTTTTAGAGTCCGCGAATGAGGATAACCATCTAAGCCCAGTGCGTGAGCCACTAGTATCTACATAACTATTGGGCTTCTGTTTTTAGCTCTGAAAGAGCGTCATTCAATAGCCCGGCGCAGCGCGCCGGCTGGCAATGCCTTGTCATCCCAAGCCCTGTAAGGGCAAAACCTAAATTATTTCGCCCTTACAGGGCTTCATCACAACGGCACTTCCCCTAGCGCACCGCGCTAGGCTATCGAATTGCGCCACTTCGTGGCTTTAGATTCATTCATAAAAATTTGTGTAGAAACTCAGAGCGTCAACACGGGGCTTTATGCTAGCGCTTGGACAACCCCGCAATTTCAGGACGCTATCAATTCGTGATTAATCTTTAACACTTTCATTTGCCGGAGGCTCTTCTAACAAGATTGCACAGAATTCTAGCAGGATTGCTCTCAGTTTTCATAAATAACAAATTGGCGATGTAAATCAGGAGTATTATCCTCAGTTATTAGACTTTCAATTGGGTGATACATTGGATGCTTTTCAAAAAATGATTTAATCATCCACTTTTTCACTTCTCTCGCTTTCTCGGATGACCATTTTGGAATTTTGTAATCCCAACTCGAATAACCACAAATATCCATGAAGTAAGTGTTCAAATCTGGAACTAGGTCTTTAAATCGTTTACCCGTCGCTTCATAGATTTTTCCACAACCTTCGTACGGGAATGGATAATTCCGATCCATCATACGTAGTTCGCGCAGCTCTTTTATTAGCTTATCTAAACAGTTGTTCATCTTCGTACGTTTCAGGCGCTCGCCCGTTGAAAGGCTCTGCGGGCGTAGAGGTGTTCAAACAAGTTGCCTTCGTGCGGTTGATCCCAGCCGATTTGCCACGTTGGAATTGCGCCGATGTTTAGACGGTCTACAAGGGGCGAGGTGATGAGCCGCTGAATCAAGTTTTCATCTCGCGTGATGGCCGTCATCACCAGCGTCGGACCGAGGCGTTCGGGTATCTCGTCCTGGCTGACTTGAACGACGCTCGCAAACGGGAAGAGGAACTCTTTATTCGCCAAGGTGTGGTCGGGCGACTCGCACAAAACCACGGTCGGCAACAGGTAGGTGCAACCATCGAAATGCGCCACCCGTTCGCCGCCGCGATGCGCTGCGGTGATGTCGCGGGCGCCTTCGTCTCTTAACCCCGCATCAACCATTGCCGAGATGCGTTCGCCGACCGCGCCGTCGGCAAAAGGCGCGATTTGTGCGGCCTCGTCGTCGGCAGCGCGCGGCACGACTTTGGCGAAGCGTTCGGCTAAAGCTTCGGCAATCTTATCGGCATGGCGCGTGACCCAAACGCCCGAGGCGTTGATGCACGAACGCCCGCCGTTTTCCAAAATCGAAGAGGCGATGATGTCAATATAGTTTTCCCATTCGGCGATGCAATCTTCGCCGATGACGACTTTGCTGTAGCCGGGGCCGTGCAGTTCGATGCGCGGGTCATTTTTGAATTTGCCGACCGCCGCGATATCGCCGAACATCATGCCGCGCCCGCTCATTCGCAGAATTTCCGCAGCGCCCGCGTGTGAAGTCGGATAGAAATAGAAGGCTTCACGCGGAATACCCGCTTTAATGAACGCTTGAATGATGCGATAGGGCGACCACGGTTCGGCGGCGCCGGGTTTTAAGACCAGCGCTGTTTTAAGGGCGATTGCCGGAATCCATAATGAATGCACGCCGGGTGAATTGCTCGGCAGCACCACGCCAAGCGTATCGCCGCGCGGATAGAAGCCGACTGCGTGACCTTCGTGGGTGCCAAACCCGCTATCAAGAATTTGTAAATCCAGTCCGCGTGTGAGTCCGTCAATAACGCTGCGCATTTCGGCAAGCGCGTTATAAATCTTGCGCATATTTTTGCGCACCATCACAAAAGGCATGCCGGTGGTTGCCGACAATTGTTCGACATAATCCTGCGGCGATTGCGCCTGGTCACCAAGCGGCAACGCGTCATTTAGAAAATATTCCGCCGCCTGTTTGGAAATTGCCAAAAGGTCTTCGGTTGAAAATTTCGCGAGCCCCTGTTTGCTCTCCTGCTGGGTGAGCAAATCGCGGCGAATCAGCCCGCCATTGGCCTGAGAGATTTCCACGAACGGTTCGCGAGTGCGGTGATGCAGAGTTGTCGAAACGTCAATGCTTTTATAGGGTCGGCCTTTTCTCAGTACTGGGATGTGAATCATAAATTCTCGCTTTTATCATTTGGTGTCGGAATCGGGTTTGTCGGTTTCAAACTCCGAAAAAATTTTTCTGATTAAATCGGCTGAGATTGCAAGAAAGTCGTAAGCGGTGATAATTCCAACTAAACGATTTTCATCAACTATCGGCAAACAGCCGACGCGATGTTCGCGCATCAGTTCTATCGCTTCGATTATGGAAGTGTCCGGCGTCGCCGTCAACGGGTCGGTCTTCATGATCTCTTTGACTTTGACCGGCGGAGATTTTTTATCGGCGATGCGTTGCGATAACAACCTGAGTAAGTTTCTGTGCGACAGCAAGCCGATAAGATGACCGTCGTTGTCTTCGACAGGAATGTGGCGAATGTGCCGCCAATTCATCACCGAAGCCGCCAGATCAATTAAATCATCGGGCCTTAAAGTAAACAGATCGGTCGTCATGAACTGGCCGAGGGTGCGGAAACTATTCGCCCAATCGCGAAAGCCCGACAGCGTTGCCAGTTCCCAATGATGCACCGGATGATTTTGTTGTTGTTCTTTTAACATCGTTGCTACCAAGGCCTGATGGCGTTGTTCCCGCGTCCCTTGTCCGTCCATTGCTGCAAGTGAGCGCAACATCCACAGGGAACCATTCTGGTCGCGACGTATACGCTCTTCTATGGTTCCCAGATAATGCTCGCGGTCTTCGGCGGGCACCTCGGCTTTTTCCAACCCTTGATGAGCGAGCGGCAATAAATGTTCAAGTATCAATTCCGGCGCCGGAATTCTGCGCCCGTTTACCCAGGTAAATTGGGCTTTTAAGCCGTGACGCGCCGCCGAGAAAAAATTATCCTTGGCGTCATCAAAGGTCATCATCTGTCGAACATCGCCGTATTCATCCGGCAGCGCCTGCATCAGCCCTAGAAAGAACGCGGCGTTCGCCACTTCGTCAACCGTTGTCGGTCCCGAAGGAATGACGCGGTTTTCAATTCGCAGATGCGCACGGCCTTCGAGAATGCCGTAACACGGGCGATTCCAACGCCAGACCGTCCCGTTGTGTAAACGCAAAGCATACAGTTCCGGCAACTCGCCGCGCGCTAAGGTTGCCAGCGAATCCTCTTCAATGTGCTTGGTCAAAATGACGCGATAGCGCGCCACCTGTTCGCGAAAAATCTCCAGCACCGATTGCTGTAACCAGTCGCTGCCGAAGGTGACGCGCGCCGGATGCCCGCGCGCATAACGCGCATTAGAACGCTCATCAACCGAATGCTGAAAAAGGGCGATTCGCGTTTCGTGCCACAAACGATAACCGAATAACAAAGGCGAATTGGTTGCCGCAGCCAGTACCGGAGCGGTTATCGCTTGCGCCAGGTTATAGAGCTTGACGAAAGCTTCGGCGCTGACTTGCAGATGAACTTGAAAACTCGTACAGCAGGCTTCAAGCAGCACGTTGTCGTGCGTCAGTCGCAACGAATCCAGTCCCTTGATATAGACATTGAACGAGTCACCGCGCAGTTGATTGACGGCGCGATTGAGTTCGGCGTAGCGCGGATTGGGCGAAAGATTTTCAATACCCAAATCCGCTTGATGAATGGTCGGCAAAATTCCCGTTAAGACAATATCTGCGCCAAACGCCTGTGCGCTGTTTCTGGCCAGGGCGATTACTTCCTCAAGCTCTTGCTCGAGCGTGCGCAGGCAACCTCCTTGAAAGCGTTGTGGCGACAGGTTGGCCTCGATGTTGAATTTGCCAATCTCGGTCGTCAGTCGCGGGT
>JBIOWC010000631.1:0-7641 GCA_044868105.1 Blastocatellia bacterium | reverse complement strand
CAAGGGTCGCCTCTTTATTTTTTGTGAACACGGGTTTAGGAGATCGTTCATCGCTGGCCGGCGTTCTAACCGCCGCTGCCTTTTCGGAGTTCCATGAGCACCTGTTTGGCGACCGCCTTCAAGGTGTCGAAGACGCCGACGCCTTTATTGGCGACGGCTTCAAATATCGGTTCGTCCTTGCGCAACAACTCTTTTCTGAGTTCATCGTAAGTCACGGCGTTCGGCAAATCGCGTTTGTTGAATTGCAGCACATAAGGAACCTTCATTAACTCGTAGCCATGTTGTTTGAGGTTATCTTCGAGGTTATACAAAGATTCGACATTGGCATCCATGCGTTCGCGTTGGGAATCGGCAACGAAGACGACGCCGTCAACGCCCTTGAGGATGAGTTTGCGGCTGGCATCATAAAAGACCTGTCCGGGAACGGTATATAAATGAAAGCGGGTTTTGAAACCGCGCACCGTGCCTAAATCCAGCGGCAGAAAATCAAAAAATAAGGTGCGATCGGTTTCGGTTGCCAGGCTGATGAGTTTGCCTTTTGATTGCGCGGCAGTGGAATCATAAATGTATTGCAGGTTGGTGGTTTTGCCGCCTAAACCCGGACCATAATAGACAATTTTGCAATTAATTTCTCTGGATGCGTAATTGATGAACGTCACGGCTGTCTTCCTTATTCTCTATGGGGTAATCAAATTTTCTTTATCAGGGGCAATGAGCTGTCGCGGGTCTCAATTGAATAGAGCGTCAATGTCATCTTCGGTAATTTCTGCAAACGGCGAATCGAAGGCAAAACCCATATCGCGTTCGCGCGCCACTTTGTTGTCAATGGTTTCAAAAATCGTGCTCATTTCACCGGTCGCGCGTTTCACCCGGAGGCGGACAAGCCCCAGGCTGGAACGCTCGTCAAAGATCACCACCAGGATGACCCGTCCGGCGACAATGGAGATGTGAATGTTTTCTTTTTCGCCTTCGTGTGAAAGCACCGGGAATCCGCGTTCTCCGATTAGATTAGCCAGCCCATCTGTTGCAGCGACATTACCGGCAGTCAAGCTGGCTAGGCTGGTGGTGTCAAGGTTGGTCATCTCGCCATAGGAAGCGATTTGCTGTCCATTCTTGTCAACCAGAAAGACGAATTTTGAATTCGCGTCTACGCACAGACGAGAGATTACATTTTTTAACTGTGCGTACTCTTCTTCGTACATTACGACAGGAGTCGTCATCGCTGCTCCTCAATCAGTTCAATTTGTATTTGGGACTTTGCCGGATTTGTGCCTCGGTTAACGCTTCAGGCTGCAACAGCAATTTCATTCCACTCCGGCATAAACTGTTGCGAAATCCAGAACTTGTTTCTGTGACCTGGAAGGGGCATATACGAGGGTAGCTTCGTTATAACATAGCGTCAAACCCCTGACAACAGTTTTTGTTGTAAAGGTTTTATATGAAAATTCCCGCGATTTTATTGGCTTTTCTTGATGTGGCGTAACCGGTAAAGGTATCATCTCCCTAACTCGGAAAATAATTGGAGCATATCATGGACTCAAAATTTGCACCCCACGTCAGTCGCGATGAGATTGTCCGCATCGTTTGTGAGCTGGTTCGTCTCGATACCGTCAACCCGCCCGGCAACGAATACCGCTGCAAAGAGATTGTCACAGCCTGTATGACGGCTCTCGGCATGGACATCGCTACCTATGAAAAGGAACCGGGACGCACAAACATTGTCGGCAAGATTGGCGCGGGCAAAAAATCCATCGGCTTTGTTTCGCATATGGATGTGGTGCCGCCCGGTGAATTAGACCAATGGCACACGCCGCCCTTTGAACCGACCATCATAGATGACCAGATTTTCGGGCGCGGCACGCTCGACGACAAAGGTTCTTTTGCCTGCGCCTATTCGGCTTGCAAAGCCTTTCTCGCCGAACACCCGAATTTCGACGGCACCATCTATTTGATTGCCGCCGCCGATGAAGAGATGGGCTCGGAACTCGGCATTATTTATCTGGTTGAAGCGTGCGGCGTAAAATTCGACGTAGCGATTATCCCCGATGGCGGGCGCATGGATTTATCTATCTATGGCGAGAAAGGCATTCTCTGGGTTGAACTCGAAAGTCGCGGCATTCAGGCGCACGGGTCAACGCCGCATCTTGGACGCAATGCCATCGTGCCGCTGGCCGAGTGGATTAGCGAAATCAAGGCGCTCGATTTAGGCGCAAATTATGACCGCGCCTTTGATGGTTGGACCATGAATATCGGCACCATTCAAGGCGGCTCTTCGACGAATACGATTCCTTCAGTCGCCCGCGCGACCATTGATTTCCGCCTGCCCGCCGGCATTGCCAAACCCGACGTGCTCGCTCAGCTTGAGGAGAAAGCGGCCCTCGTGCGCCAGCGTTCGCCCGAAGCCGAGTTAAGTATGAAAGTGTTGCACGAGACCGAACCCCACCTGTCGGATAAAAATTCCATCATCATTCGCAGTTTCGACGCCGCGGCTAAACGGTTAAATTTGCCGATGAATTACGAAACCTTCGGCGGCAACACGGTCGCCAAGAATCTCTTCTTCGCAGGTATCACCTCGGTTGTCCATTATCCGGGTGACGAAAAACTCGCCCATGTTCCCAATGAATTCGTCAAGATAGATGAGTTGGTCCTGGGCTCGGTACTCTACGCCGAAACCCTCGAAGCCTATTTCTTCGGATAGTCTGATGGTTGGAATAGGAGAGTATTTATTAGCCTGTGTATTTTTAGTTGCTGGCATATTGGTGCTATTTTGGCCCAATGATTTTTATAGAATAAAAGAATATAAACCATCCCTTTGGGAAACTAGAGGGATGCGATTTATGGGTTTCGTATGCATTGTGGCATCCGTGATTCTTTTTATTCTTATATTCACCAAATTAAAGCAACCGGATTAAATCCAAGTTAGTTAGAGGTTGTCTGAAAGGTCTATGAAAGCCCCGCAGGGGCGCACTTCAATAGCCCGGCGCGGTGCGCCGGGTAGAGCGACCCTTGAGGCCGCAGCCCTGAAAGGGCGCAATACACACGATTATGGCGCCCTTGCAGGGCTGGTGAAGCGGCGGCCCGCGGTTCCTGGGGCTGCAGCCCCAGGCTATTGAATGGCATCCGGCTGTTCAGACAACCTAGCTTTTTACTCTTCCCGATTACAAGTACCCGCAAAAAAAAATTTATGATTTAAATTTTCAGTGATTCATTTTCTCCTGATTTCCCGCGTTAAGGTATGAAGCACAAATAAGGAGTCATAAATCAAACTCCGGTTTTTAGCATTCTTGAAACGAGGGAGAAATAGTGGACACACCAAACGAAAAATTTAACCCATCGGAAATCCCGGCCGAAGGCTTTTTAATCCAAGTCGCATTCAGCGCCCTGTTGACCCAGGCGCTCTATGTTGCCGCCAAATTGGGTATTGCCGATCTGCTGGCGGAAAAACCGCAAACCATCAGTCAACTGGCAAGTGCCACAAAGACGCACGAGCGCGCCCTCTACCGCATCTTGCGCTCGCTCGCTAGCATCAAGGTTTTTCAAGAGACCGAACCAAAGGTTTTTGCCCTCACCCCTTATGCCGAACCCCTGCGCACCGATGCCCTCAACTCCATGCGCAATGGCATCATATTTATGGGCGAAACCTGGCATTGGAATGTCTGGGGAGAGCTCTTAAACAGTGTAAAAACCGGCAAGCCCTCATGGTCACAGGTACACGGCGCAGAGGTCTTTGATTATTTTGCCGGTCATTCACAAGAATCAGAGATTTTCAATCGAGCGATGACCGATATGTCCGTTAGCACCGCCCCCGTCGTCGTCGAAGCTTATGATTTTTCCGCCGTTAAGACGCTGGTTGACATAGCTGGGGGTCACGGTTATCTGCTGGCGCAAATCCTCAAAGCCCATCCGCAGTTAAACGGTGTTTTGTTTGATGTGCCGTCGGTGATTGCCGGAGCCCCCGCTTTGCTTGAGCAGGAAGGGGTGAGCGGGCGTGTTGAAACCGTCGCCGGAGATTTCTTCAAGCAGGTTCCGGCAAACGCTGATGCCTACCTCATGAAACACATCATTCACGACTGGGATGATGAACAATCGCTCACGATTTTGCGAAATATTCGCAAAGGCATTAACGCAGACGGAAAAGTTTTGCTGATTGAAACGGTCGTTCCTTTTGGCAATGAACCGCATTACAGCAAATTGTTAGACCTTGAAATGCTGGTGTCGCCTGGCGGCGTCGAACGCACCGCGGAAGAGTATCGCGAACTTTTTGCCGCCGCTGGTTTTCGGTTGACGCGCATCATATCAACCCCGTCGCCCTACAGCATTATTGAAGCTGTTCCAGAATAAAAGTAAGGAACCTTCAAAGAATCATAAAAGCCCCTGTGCAGCCGGGGCTTTGTAAAAAGAGGCGTACGGCAGAAACAGCAGTAAGTTGCCCTGACCCCTGGTCAAAAGGTTTCGCTGAACCCTCGATTGCAAAGCCCCGGTTTTTTCTCTGCAATCCTGATTCTTCCCTGGTTGCCAATTTTGTGTGGCATTTGAGCAACGCATTCTTGCCGCCTTCAATCACAGAATGTGATAATCGAAAAAATGGTTGATTAAGAGGTAAGAATGTTTCGTCTCTTTACTTTGATTCTTCTGGTTACCTTCGGCGTTTGTGCGCTGGAAACCAAAGCCCAGAATATACAATCGAAAGCCAACGAGATTCGCGCGGCGATGGATGGGCGGGATTTTGAACGCGCTGAATCGTTAACCAGAGAATTGCGCGCCGCAAATCAACAAGCCTTCATTGCAAACAATTACGATTATTTGTTGGGCCGACTCGCCGAACGCAAGGGGGCGCACACGGAAGCGCAGGCGCTTTACTCGGCCGTCTTAAATCGCAATTCCCTGCTTGCGCCTTATGCGCTCTGGCATCTGGCAACCCTGGCGCGGGCGACGGGCGACCTGGCGATGGAGCGCCAACATCTGACGCGCTTAACGGCGGCTTACCCTGCCAGTGTCCCGGCGCGTAAAGCCAAAGATCGGATGATTGACAGCCTACGCGATAGCGGCGATTATCGCCCGACGATTGCCTGGCTTCGCCCGGTGGCTTCAACCAATGGTGTTGCGGGACGTAAAGCGATGGCGCAACTCGGCGAAGCCTATTTAAAGACCGGCGACGGGGCGACGGCGCGAAATTATTTTGACCAACTCACCAGCACCCGCGACGATTACGCGCTGGCGGCTTGCCAAGGGCTGGACCAGATAGACCGCAATGCGCCGAATGAATTTGAAGCCCTCAGACGCGCCCGTATTTATTTAACCAATCGTCACTGGGCAGAAGCGCGAAAACATCTGCTCTACATCGTCAACAATTTTCCTGAAAGTCCGAATCGCCCCGAAGCGCTTTATCAAATCGGCTTTGCTTTTTATCGCGAAGACAACTACCCGGAATCAATTAAATGGTTCGAGCAGGTCTATAAAGAATTCCCGCAAAAGAAAGAAGGGTCGGAAGGCTATTACTTCGTTGCTACCGCGCTGCAAAAAGCCCAGCGCTACGATGAAGCGGCCCGACGTTACATTGATTTTCTTTCGGCTTATCCCGATAGCGACCGCATTGAGGGCGCCTATCGCAACATCGTTGACAGCTTTCGTTACGCCGGCAAATACGAAGAGGCAATTCAATGGACGCGCAAGATGGGTGAAGTCTATGCCAACAAACCTTTGCAAACCGTAGCCGTCTATAACGAAGCGCGAATTGAAATGGCGCGTGGTCGTTGGGAAGCGGCGCTCATATTGCTCACGCGGGTACAAGCCCTGCCGGTTGCGCCGAAACTGGCAAGCGGCAACATTCGCGGCGAGGCGAATTTTTTGCGCGTTCTGGCCATCGAAGAGATGAACCGCCTGAACGAAGCGGCGCGCTTATATTTAGCGATACCGGATGAACGCGACAACTATTTCGGGCAACGCGCCACCGCCAGACTCAAGAGGCTGGGCGCCTCAAAAGAGGGGCGTTCGATTATCACCGCGCTTTTGAATGAATACCGCTCGCAAGCCAAATCGGCGCTGGCGGGTGGGCGTTATAGTGAGGCGAAAAATGCCGCGACACAAGCCCTCAGGTTGACGAGCGATGAAAGTGTCGAACGCGATTTGCTCACCATCCTGCGCGCTTGTTACAGCAATCTCGCCGGATACAATTCGGTTTGGAAACCGTTGATTCCTGTTGGTCGTGACGCCGTTACCGCAAACCAACGCGGCGATGCGTCCAATTCGGCGCTTGCCGCTGAACTGTTATTTTTCGGCCTGTACGATGAAGGGGTAACCGAATTGCGACTCGGCGGCTTCAGCAGTATGCAAAAAATAAATGGCGCCAGCGAAACCGCTGCGCCGTTGATGACTGATGCGAATGCGCCGCTTGCGCCGCCCGGCAATTCAACTATCAAATCGGCCGTAGCGGCCGCTACCACGACGCAAAAACCGGCGGGCGATTATTCGTATTCAATGGCGGTCTACAGCAATCGCGGCGACCAATCCAACTATGCCATCAATTATGCCGAGCCGCTCTTTGGTTCTATTCCGAAAGATTACCGGGTTGAACTGATGCCGCGTGATTTGGTGGAGATGATGTATCCCGCGCCTTACAAAGACGCTTTGAACCGCTATGCGACGAAACTGAATGTTGACCCGCGACTGGTTTTGGGACTGGCGAGACAGGAGAGCCGTTTCAATCCGGGCGTGAAAAGTTTTGCCGCGGCGCGAGGTCTGTTGCAATTTATTGCCGAGACCGCCGAAAAGTTGGCGAACGAAGAAAAGCTTGCCGGGTTTGAACTGGATGATGTCTATGAACCTGAAATCGCCGTGCGTCTGGCGGTGCGCTACGTCTATGATTTGCAAACCCTGTTTCCCAATAACCCGCAAGCCATCGCCGCATCTTACAATTCCGGCGAACAAGGGGTCGAGCGCTGGATTTTCCGCGCTAAATCCGAAGATGTTGACCGCCTGTTTGCCGAGATTGCTTTACCAGAAACCAAAGATTACGTTGCCAAAGTTTTGTGCAATTATCGCGCTTACGAACAACTCTTCACCAAGGATTTGAAACCGAAAAAGTAGGACTGAGAAGAAACGATGAAGTATGAATGATGAATGATGAACCAGAGACTTCCTCTTACTTCATCGTTCCGCGTTCAGCGTTCATCGTTTCTTCTCAGTCCGCAGCACTCAGCACTTTAAAAAGAAATGCTGTAGCCCGGTTCGCGACCTTTGACCATCAATAATGAGAAGGCCTGTCGGACATAGTTCAACGATGGATGCACAGGGACGCCGTCGAAAATCACGGTTGAAGATAAATCCCGCGTAAAGTTGATGTTCAACCCGCCAATCGGGCGCCAGCTGTCCACCTTCGTCCCGTAAGCCAGACCGCCGTATGGCGCAATCGGAAGCCGGGTTTCGCGCTTCAGGTTTTTACTCGCCGTCACGTAAAAAGATGGTCCTTCATCTGTGTCAGTGTGTTCAGAACGGGTTCCCAGAACCCTTGCCGGAGGTTGAGCAGTTTGCGTAAGCGCCGCCCCCCAGCGTTTGCGTTGCCGAGCCGAAAAACCATCACCCCCCATAGAGATTATCGAACTGGCGAATTCATTTGCCTGAACAGAGATTTTTTTTTGCCAA
>JBIOWC010000630.1:0-4932 GCA_044868105.1 Blastocatellia bacterium | reverse complement strand
ACATCTTTGTTATCCAGTGAACGATTGGCTTTGGTCCATTTCGTCAGCCCCTCGCCACCTTTGCTCTGATTGATGTACAGCCCTGCAGCATAGAGTTCGTCCGGCGCATAAGCCGTGCCCCACAGGTGGGCGTTCATAAAGCCCGCGCGTTTTCTCACAGAGGAAGTCGGCGCCGCATAAGGAACAGAATTTTCGCCCGGAAAGAGTAAATAACCGGTCGGTTCGCCAAGCGCATTTTTACTGGTCGGGTTAATCACCTTCCACTTGCGGCTCGATGCGAGATTCAGTTGGCGCTGGGCTTGCGCTTCCGTGCGCAACACCGTCTCTTGCATGGTAAAAGCATTGTTATACGGATTGTGCTTTCCGGCAGGCAGGGCCTGCGTATTCATCTCAACCAGGCGGTTTTCGGTTCCATCTACATCAAAATCCAAACGAAAATTGAAGAAGTGCTGATGATGGACGGCTTCGACTTGCGGCGCGACTTTGTGCCCGTGGGTGAAATGGTGCGGGGTGTTTTCGTCTTCGGCAATGCCGCGCGCCGCCATAATGCCCGTCAACTGAGTCTCCAGTTCCAATACACCGTCCTGATGAAAGACCCAGTTGAAGCCGTATTCGTAATTGCCGACATTGGCAAACCAGGACATCACCAGCTGGCGGGCGCGCCGCGATTCATTATGAATGAACGGCAGGGTCGTGTAATCAACGTGTTTCCATAACACGCCGCCATCGCGTTCATATAAAGCGACGGCGCGCGGCAGAGGGAGCGCAGCGCCATTTTCCTGCGCGAAGACGGCGTTAAAAAGCGTGGCATTTTCCGGGTAATCAATCTTCGGTTCAAGCGACAGCGCCAGTCGCCCGATGCCATATTCGCCCTCATCAACGGCGTTGCGAAAAAACCAACCGGCGCGCGGGTCGCCATAAGGCACAACCATTTCCGAAAGTCCCGCGCGATAGAGAATCGGGCGCACTTTGCCGCCGTCTTCGTAACCCACCGTATAAAGCACCAGTCCTTCACGCGGGTGCAGGGCAAAACGAAAACGCCATTTCTGCCAGCGCACTTCGTTACCCGATACTTGAAAACTTGCGCCTTCGGGTTGCAGGATTTGCAAGGGCTTGGGCGGCTCGCGAAGATTGCCGATGGATTTCATATCCATCTCGCCGGTCGCTTTGGGAACCGGCACCACGCCTTCGTCAACCAGTTTATAGACCCGTTTGGTATTGAGATTGACATAGGCAATCAACCCTTCAATCGGACGCGCATAAGCGTTTTTCGTACCGGCGTTGTAATAGGAAACCGCGCGCGCCACCCGCGCATCTTTGGCTTCGTCGGTTCCGAAAAAACCGGCGGCCCAGGCATCTATCTGAACATGTTGAAAATCCGAAATGCCGCGTTTTCGCATCGCCGCCTGCCACTCGGGGTCATTCATGACGATTTGCTGGGTGAGCAAAAAATCTTCAATCAAAAACATCGGTTGGACGCCGGGGATTTCTTTCCACGAGGCGACAGATTTTTTGTTGAGATCAACCACCGCTTCAAAAGTTTTATTCGCGGCGCGTTCATAAACAATAACGAAGGCTTCGCGCCTGAACGGATCGCCCGGTTTAAAATTTAACACCTCGGTTTTCGGCGGTTCTTGCAAAACGATGGTGGAAAAGCGGCTCTGTTCACTGACTTTCCCCGCCGCTTTCAAGAGGTCAACCGTCGCGGTAATCTCTTCGCGGCTTAAAGGGTCAAGCGGGTGCGCGGGATAATCTGCGGCAAATACGGTGCAGCAAACAAGTAAATAGAAGACCGGAAGAACCGTTAGGGTTTTTGCCAACGGAACTCGTATGCTTGAAAAGCCGAAAGCCATGGTGTCAGCTCCTTCGGGAAAATTAAAGGAAAACGAACTTTAATTTAATTCTCCGGTTTTGCAAATCGCTATCAGGTTATTTGAAATGAGGCGCGGGACAATTCAGGTTAAGTAGCCCCAGGCTTCCAAGCGGTCATCCCTCGGGGGCTTTTCCGACTCCCGCTGAGGCGATGCGCTCGACGCGCTCAATCGCAAACTCAATTTGCGCCCGGGCAAAGCAGCAATTTTTTATCGCCAACCGAAGCTCAGCTCTTAAGGCTCAGGACGGCCAGCTTTCAGTGATTTCGGATTGCTGATTTCCCGGTGCTGGTTTAAATTGTTGCTGCCATCAGCGATGATTTTGCAGGGCGAGAGGTCGGCATGAAGGTCTCCTGGCCTGCAAACAAACGCACCCAACTGTACGCACTCCTGAATAAGGCGGCAATGAATAAATTGTGAAAAAGTGGTCGGCTAAGATTGACACCCTGCTCGAACCGCTATTGCTGGAGACCAGCGACGAACAGGCTGACGAGCTCCTCGCACGCTTGATTACGCTTCATGCCGAGCCGGTAATCAAAGGGATTATCCGCTATAAACTCCATCTCAGTTCTCATCAAACAAGCCAGCGCGCCGAAGCCGACGACATTTATCAGGATGTGCTGCTGCAACTGCTGGCGGAATTGCAGCAACTTCGCAAACAGCCCGATGAGCATCCCATCACAGATGTACGGGGCATGGCGGCGGTCATTGCCCATCGCACCTGTTCACGCTGGATGCGACGGCAATTTCCTGAACGGCACGCGCTCAAAAATCGGCTTCAATACCTGTTGACGCGCCAGCGGGGATTGGCGCTTTGGCAGGACGAAGACCGAAAGCTGGTAGCGGGCTTTGCCGTGTGGCAGGAAGAGAAGCGAACCGCGAGTGCCAGGCGACTCAGTGAGCTTGCAGAAAATGAGAAACTGCAGACCCCCATTCAAATGCTTAAGAGCGGCAAACCGCAGGAACTCAGCGACGCGCTGGCGGCGATTTTCAACCATCTCGGCAGCCCGGTTGAATTCGACGAGCTGGTGAGCGTGCTGGCCGCCCTCTTGCGCATTCGAGATCAACCCATTGAATCGCTCGATGAGCACGAAGATGCGGGGGTGTTTCAAGCCGCTGCCGCCGAACCGGACCCGGCATGGCAGGTCGAAAAGCGCATCTTTTTGCAACGGCTGTGGGAAGAATTGCAAGCCCTTCCGCGCAATCAGCGCGCGGCCTTGTTGCTGAATTTGAAAGACGCGGAAGGGCGCGGTTGCATTGCGCTGTTTCCGGCAACCGGAATAGCGACGCTACGTCAACTGGCTGAGGCGCTGGAGATGGATGCGGAGCGTTTTGCCCGCTTATGGAACGAGTTACCGCTCGAAGACACAAGCGTTGCAGAGATTCTGGGGCTGACGCGTCAGCAGGTTATCAATGCGCGTAAATCGGGGCGCGAGCGGTTGACGCGCCGGTTAAAAGGATTTATTTAAATCTCGATGCTAATACGCAACATCTTTCAGCAACTTATTCAGGTGAATAGATTGACCGGCGTTCCGGTCGAGGGGATTAAATAGACTTGGGCGAACACTTGAATCAAAAACAGGTAGAGGATTATTGTCTGCAACGACTAGAGGTTGCCGACCTACTCGCGGTCTCTGACCATGTCGGCGAGTGTGCTGCTTGTCGGCAACAGCTCGAATATGCGATGAATGGCGACGCAGCATTCTTTGCTCTGCGCTTTGCGGCTTTTGGCGAAGCGGCCGAGACCACTTCACTGCACCTGACGACAGAACAGCTTGCGGATTATGTTGATGAAAAACTATCGGGCGACGACCTTCAATTCGTCACCGATCATTTGACCCATTGCGAGCCCTGCGGGCTGGCCGCGGATGACCTGCAAGCATTCAAAGCTGCGGTTGCGCCCACCCTTGAGCGCGCCTATCGTCCGGCAACGGTCGCCTCGCCAACTGAAAGCTGGTGGCAACGAATGGTTGCGACTTTGCCGGTTCTCTTTCGCCGTTCACCGGGACTGGCATTTGGCGCGGCGCTGATGATTCTCTTGTTAGCCGTGACCGCCTGGTTGATTTGGCGAACCCCACCAAAAAACCAACCGGAGATTGTCGAAACGCCCGCTCCCGCGCCAGTTTCACCGCCGGCTCCCACGCCGCAACCGGTTCCAACCTCGCCGCCTGCAGCGCTGGTCGCGCAACTCAGGGATGGCGAAGGTCAATTAACCTTAGACCAGGAAGGCAAGCTTTCGGGGATTGACGATTTGCCAACAACTTATCAGGCAATGTTGAAAGATGCGCTCACCACACGGCGCATCGAAAGGTCACCTGAACTCAACGGACTTGCGCGACCGCCCAGTTCGCTGATGAGCCCGGACAAGGAGAAAGCCGAGTTTTCGGTAATCGAGCCGGCCGGCATTGTGCTGTTGACGGCGCGCCCGACGTTTCGCTGGTCGGCGATGGAAGGCGCGACCGGTTATGTTGTGGAGATTTATGACAGCAAATTCAATCTCGTAACCACCAGCCCTGAATTGACCAACACGTCGTGGATGTCGCCGGCTCTGGGGCGCGGCAAAGTCTATTCCTGGCAGGTGAAAGCCAGCAAAGAGGGACAGGAATTCAAATCGCCGCGTCCGCCCGCGCCGCAAGCGAAATTCCGCATTGTTGACCAGGCCAAAGCCAATGAACTGGCAAAAGCCAGGCAAGTTTATCCATCATCGCATCTGATGCTGGGGCTGTTGTATGCCGAAGCGGGTCTGCTGAAGGAGGCCGAACAGGAATTGCGTCTGCTGCAAAAAGCTAATCCTGACTCAGAGATTGCGCGTCGCTTGCTCACGCAGGTTCAGGCCCTGCGCCGCCGCAGCCAATGATGGCACAGCATCAACTCTTTGCTCTCGGCGGCAATGGCAATCTGGATTACGTTCCATCCCCAATCAGAACAAACCCGGCCCAGTAAAACGGATGCTGGGTTGCCGGCTGTTTCAGAATCTTTAACGCCGCTTGCCGCAACGCTTCGCCTTTCGTCATCCGCGCCTTCTTGGCCGCTCCACTCTCTCCTAGCACTCCCCGATGGA
>JBIOWC010000629.1:0-3452 GCA_044868105.1 Blastocatellia bacterium | reverse complement strand
CGGGCAATTTAGGCGGCGGGTTCAGACCAACGACACGCTATAACGGGTGATGAGGGGAGGACGGTTCACACATGATGCGACAACTGATTATTTTCAAGGTCGGGGTAGAAGAATTTGCCATAGACATTCTGCATTCAAAAGAGATTGTCGTTATGAGCAACATTACCCCGGTGCCGGAAACCGAAGATTATGTTGAAGGCGTGATGAACCTGCGCGGCAATCTGGTTCCGGTTATTGATTTGAAAAAGCGTTTACGGGCAAGTAAAGCGGGCGGTACTCGACACGAGCGTATCATCATTGCCAAACTTGAAGGCAAATTTATCGGCTTGATTGTTGATGAAGCGTCTGAAGTTATCAAGGTCACGGATGAGGCGATTGAACCGCCGCCCGATGTGATTGGCGAACTCGGCATTGATTACATTGCCGGGATTGTCAATGTCAACGGCCGATTTATTACCCTGCTCGATATCAACAAAGCGCTTTCGGCTGAGATTATCAGCGACCTCGACGAAGTGATGAATGTCCTGAGCCGGCAAACGGGCGACGTGGCGCAAATTCATCTGGCGTAATTCAGGAGACAGTTGATGCACAACACATTGACGGATTCAACTCCATACCATACAGCAATCGCGAAAATCGGCGCGCTCACCGAAGAAGAGTTCAATCTCTTCCGCGACCTCATCTATAAAGAGTGCGGTATTAGTTTGAGCAAAGAGAAACGCGTCTTTCTCGAATCGCGGTTGAAAAAACGGATGTTTGAACTGGGCATCAACAGCATGAGCGAATATTTTCATCTGGTGTCGGTTTCCAAAAATAAAGCTCAGGAATTGCCTTCGTTGTTTGATGTCCTGACGATTGGCGAAACCTCGTTTTTTAGAAACCGCCCGCAGTTTGACCTCTTCAGCAAATTTGTTTTGCCGGAGTTGCTGGCCAAAAAAGAGAAGCTGGGCTCGCGCCTCTTGCGGGTCTGGAGCGCCGGCTGTTCGACGGGTCAAGAACCCTACAGTCTGGCCATGACGATTTTGGAAAATCTGGCGGAACCGGATACCTGGGCAGTGCGGGTCTTTGCTTCGGATTTGTCGTTTACCGCCTTGGAACGCGCTCAACAAGGCCTTTACAACCCGGCGCAGGTCAAAAATATTGAGCCGGAACTGTTATCAAAATATTTCACCCGGGAGGGCGAGACCTATCACATCAAAGAGGTCGTGAAACGGCGTGTGATATTCGATTATCACAACCTGAAAAACGATAACGGACTGCGAAATCTCGACGTGATTTTCTGTCGCAATGTCATGATCTATTTCGATTTTGAAGAGCAGAAAAGATTGATTGAACGCTTTAGCAATTGTCTGCTGCCGGGCGGTCATTTATTTATCGGGCACGCCGAGAGCATGCGCGGACTATCGGAGAGATTCGTCATGCTGCATAAAGATAAAGGGATTGCCTATCGCTTTGACGAATAAGGGAACCAATGGGTATGGATGATTTCAACAAAGATGAATTGGAGCAATTGATAGCCGTCTTTCGCGATCAATCCTTGCACATTCTTGATGAAATGTCGCAAGACCTGTTGATTCTCGAAGCCAAAGGCGAAGCCCCGGAAAGCCTGGCGCGTTTGCGCCGGGGCGCCCACACCATCAAAGGCGATGCCGCCTGTATCGGATTGGACGGGGTCACCGAAGTTGCTCACAAAATCGAAGATTTTATGGATACGGTGATTGAGGGCGGACACAAGATTGAAGCCCGCGCCGTGGATTTGATCTTACAAGCGCTCGATGAGATTCGCGATGCCTTAAGCAGTGATGACATCGCCGATTTGCAAGCGGAATCGGTCAGCCGAATTCTGCATAGCTTTGCTGAATCCGGCAAAGCGCCTGAGGCGATAGAATTTGAAGAGCTAAGCGATAGCGAAGCCAAAGAGGAAGATGGCGGCGCCGATACCAAGAGCCTTGTTCAGCAAGCCAACGGCAAATCCCGACGCGAATATGTGCGCGTTGAAGTGACGAAGATTGATGAGTTGTTGAACCTCGCGGGTGAAATGGTGATTGCCCGGTCGGTGATCAATCAAATCGAGCCGCAACTGGCGCAGACGCTCAAACAGAATGAAATGGTTGACCAGTTCGGCAATGCCAGTTCGCAAATGGGCAAGCTGATTGGCGAACTGCATAAGAGCGTTTTGAAGATGCGAATGGTCACCATTGACCAGGTCTTTAAACGCTTTGCCAGACCGATGCGCGAGCTCGCCGGCGAGCACGCCAAACAGGTTGAACTGGAAATGAATGGCGGCGAAACCGAACTCGACCGCGCGCTGACCGATCTGCTTTATGAGCCGATGCTGCATCTTTTGCGAAATGCCGTTGACCACGGCATTGAAACCGTTGAAGAGCGGCTGGCCGTGGGCAAACCCGAAGTCGCCAAAATTCGCCTGGATGCCTATCACGAAGGCAACCAGGTGGTCGTCGAAGTCAGTGACGATGGACGCGGCATTAATCAGGAAGCCTTGAAGGCCAAAGCGATTTCGCTGGGGCTCGTTACCGAGAAAGAGGCCGAACTGCTGAACGATGAAGATACTTTTGCGTTGATCTTTAGACAAGGATTTTCGACGGCTCAGGAAATCACCCACATCTCCGGCAGAGGCGTTGGCATGGCGGCTGTCAAAGCTTCGATTGAACAGATGCGCGGCACGGTGAGCGTGAAAAGCGAAGCCGGGCAGGGGACGACCTTTACGCTCAGGATGCCGCTGACGCTGGCCATCATTCGCGCCATGCTCTTTCTGTCGGCCGGACAGTTATTCGCTTTACCGCTGCTCTCCATCAAAGAGATTGCGCGCGCCGAACCGGGCGGCGTGTTGTTCCTGGACGGCTTTGAAACCTACCGATTGCGTGATGAATTTGTCTCGCTGGTGCGACCCGGCGTGGTGCTCGGGTTTGAACGGCGCAAAGGTGGCAGCGGCAATCCATTGCGAAAATCGACGAATCATTTCTTCCTGATCGTGTTGAATGTCGGCGCGAAAAAATATGGCGTGGTTGCCGATGATTTAATCGGCGATCAGGAGTTGGTTATCAAACCGCTCGATAACCGCTGGGTGCAGAATGAAGCGCTGGCGGGCGCGTCGGTGCTGGGCGACGGGCGGGTGGCGTTAATCATGGATGCCGAGATGATGTTCCGTAAAGTCATCAGGTTTGAGCGAAATCGGGGAATCGAGAAGAGGGTTAATGCGGGATGAGGGAAAAAAAATTCGCGTCGTGGTTGTGGATGATTCAGCCGTCATGCGCAAGCTGATCTCCAGTCTGTTGGAACGCGATAAAGATATCGAGGTCGTTGCCACGGCGATTGATGGTGATTTCGCGGTCAGCAAAGTTGACCAGTTGAAACCCGATGTCGTGACCCTCGATGTGGATATGCCGAGGATGGATGGCATGACGGCTTTGAAATTTTTGGTTTCCAAACAT
>JBIOWC010000628.1:0-17619 GCA_044868105.1 Blastocatellia bacterium | reverse complement strand
TTTCTGCGCGAAAAAATCGTCGGCGTAAAGCCCGACGATAAAGAAGCCATCATCGGCGACCCCATCGGCCGTGACGCTTTAATGAGCGAACTCGAATTTGAGATGATTCCCTATACGCCTGAAGAGTTAATCACCATTGCGAAAAAAGAGTTGGATTGGTGCGAAAATGAGATGAAAAAAGCCGCCCGCGAACTTGGTTACGGCGACGACTGGCACAAGGCTTTGGAGTATGTGAAGACGCTCTATGTTGAGCCGGGCAAACAGCCGGAACTGATTAAGCAACTGGCGCTCGAAGCGATTGATTATGTCGAAAAAAATGATCTGGTCACGGTGCCGCCACTTGCCAAAGAGACCTGGCGCATGGAGATGATGTCGCCTGAAAGACAACTGGTGAATCCCTTCTTTCTCGGCGGCGAAATGATTCAGGTCTCCTATCCAACAAATGGCATGACGCACGAAGCCAAGATGATGAGCATGCGCGGCAATAATATCCATTTTTCGCGGGCGACAGTTTTTCACGAATTGATTCCCGGCCACCACCTGCAAGGTTTCATGCGCGACCGCTACCACCCCTATCGCGGCATTTTCAACACGCCATTTTGGGGCGAAGGCTGGGCGCTCTACTGGGAGTTGATTTTGTGGGACATGAATTTTCCGAAGACTGCGGAAAACAAGATTGGCATGCTGTTCTGGCGCATGCACCGTTGCGCGCGCATCATTTTTTCGCTGAGCTTTCACCTTGAAAAGATGTCGCCACAAGAGTGCATTGACTTGCTCGTCAACCGCGTCGGTCACGAACTTGATAACGCGACAGCCGAAGTGCGGCGCTCGTTTGCCGGCGATTACGGGCCGCTCTACCAAGCGGCTTACCTGCTTGGCGGCATGCAGATTAAATCCTTGAGGAAAGAGTTGGTCGAATCTGGCAAGATGACCAATCGCCAGTTTCACGATGCCATACTCAAAAACAACAGTATGCCGATTGAAATGGTCAGAGCCAGTTTAATGAACGCGAAACTCACACGCGATTACAAAACCAGTTGGAAATTTTATGGAGTCATTCAATGAGGGCGCGGAAAACTAATTGGCCTTTAACCCTACTTTTCGTTTTAACCTTCAGCTTTCTGGTGACGGCTCAGGATAAACCGCAAAAGACCGTGATTAATGACTCCAAGGCGAAGCAGATGCTTTTGGGCGCGCACCGTTTTTCGCTGCAATGGATCAGCTGGGATTATTTCGGCAAAGCGGTGGTTTCGGAAAAAACCGGCGTGCTTTTCATCAAAGGCGAACAGCGGCAACGTGGCGGCAGTGATTACGTCCGAATTGACGGACGCATTACGGAAGTATCGGCCAAAGAGTTCAAGTTTGTCGGCAAGGTTGATATGCGCGTGAGTCATAATGCGGAGGGGAAAGCTTGTCCGCGCGAAGGCGAGTTGACCTTCAAAATAACCGGCAATCGAAAATACTGGCGCATGCAGGAGATGGACAACCCTTGCGATTCGGTGACCGACTACGTGGATATTTTCTTTAAATGAAAATTCTCAAACCCGGCATATAAATATTCGGAGGCTAATCAAGCGAATGCGATTTTACTTACGCTCAATCAAACAACTCGTTTGCCTTATCACGATTTTTGCTTTCACACTTGCGCCGGTTGCGGCACAGAAAGCCGCCCGGAAAAAAGCGGCTCCGGCGATTGCGCCCGATGTGCAAGCCGTCATGGACAAAATTTCAGCGGACTCTTTACGCGGTCATCTGTCGTTCATCGCTTCGGATTTGCTCGAAGGGCGCGGCACGCCGTCGCGCGGGCTTGACCTGGCGGCTCAGTATATCGCCGCGCAATTTCGTCGCGCCGGGCTTGAACCCGCGGGCGACGACGGCTATTTCCAAACCGCCGATTGGGTGCAACCGCGACGCAACAATAATCCCGAACCCACTCAACCAACCAATGCGCCGCCCGTGAAAGTTCGTAATGTCATAGGCCTCTTGCGGGGTTCCGACCCGGTTTTGAAAGATACCTACATTCTGGTCACGGCACACTACGACCATTTAGGTATTCGTGAAAATCTGGAAGGCGACAAAATTTTTAACGGCGCCAACGATGACGGCAGCGGCACCGTTTCGGTGATGGAACTGGCGGCGGCGCTCGCTTCAATGAAGACGCGCCCGAAACGCAGTCTCGTCTTTATGACCTTTTACGGCGAAGAACGCGGGCTGGTCGGTTCGCGCTATTATGGCGAGCATCCGATTTTTCCGATTGAAAAGACCGTCGCCGACATCAACCTCGAACACATGGGGCGCACGGATGATGTGGAAGGCGAACAGAAAAACAGCGCCAGCGTGACCGGCATGGATTATTCGGATGTCGGTACGATTTTACTTAAAGCAGGAGAGCTAACCGGCATTCGGGTTTATAAACATCCGCGCAACTCGGATCAGTTTTTTGGCGCCAGCGATAACCAGGCGATGGCCGACCGTGGCGTTCCGGCGCACACCATCTGCACGGCCTTCATCTTTCCCGATTACCACAAAGTCAGCGACCACTGGGACAAGGTTGACTTTGACAACCTCGCCAAAGTCAATCGCATGGTCGCCCTCGCTTTGGTCACGATTGCCAATAACCCGCAAGCCCCGAAGTGGAACGACGCGAACCCGAAAGCCGCGAAGTATTTAAAAGCCTGGCAGGAACGGCACGGGAAATAAAGAAGGGGAGAAAGGGAGATGGGGAGAAGGGGAGATACCAGAAATTATCTTCTTCCTGATGGAAGAACCCATGAAGCAGGGGTATTTATCATCGCTACAAGAATTGAAATAATCTCCTCATAGGTTTTGAACAAAGATATAGCGATTTCTCTATCTAAATATTCACAACGAACAGCAAACTCAAGCCAAGTTTGTGTTTCAGCGGACTCCGCCTCTGAATCATTTAACTTGCTTACAAAAGCAGCCTCATATCGCCGTTTTCTCCAAGCTTCAGCTAAATTGGCGCACACTGAACGCGATGATCTACGAATTTGGTCCGTAAGTGAATAGGTTTCTTCTTTAGGAAATTTTTTGCTCAACTCAAAAATCCTCATTGATACTTCAAAGGACTTTTTGTATACCTCTAAATCCTGATGTCTGACAATTTTTTCACTCATAATTGAATCCCTTTCAATTACGGAGAAAGGTCGTAGATTTTTGTCTCCCTTTCTCCCCATCTCCCTTTCTCCCCTTCTTACTTGGCGTCGCCCGCCATCACCCAGGCTTCATTAAAATGCGCGTGTTTGATCGCTTTTCTTGCCGGTTGACCATCCGTGTCTTTGCCGACATCTTTTTTGTTCAGGTGATAACTGTACGAAGCGTGCAGCGAGCCATCGCGTGCTTGAATAATAGACGGATAATGATAAGCGCCGGCTTCTGCGCCCGGCGCGTCGTATTCGAGATGGCGTTTCCACTTCCAGGTCTTGCCTTCGTCGTCCGAGATGGCGACGGCGAGACTGTTGCGAGTCGCTTCGGTGTCATTGTAGATGAGCGCCCAGTGGCCGTTGCGCAGATTGATAATCTCGGCGCCGGCGCCGGGATTGGGAATTTCCGAATCGGTGACTTTGCTCCACGTGAGGCCGCCATTGGTCGAGGTCGCCTGATGCAAACGTTTCGGCGCGGGACCATTGTCGCGCATCAACGTGTAGAGCGAGCCGTCGCGTCTTTTAACGATGCTCGGTTGAATATTGCCGAGTCCGACGAGCGGCGTGCTGGTCTTCCAGGTCGCCCCCCAGTCGTCGGTGATAGCCATTAATGAAAAGGAAAAGCCATCGGAATAGAGCGGCACGATGAGGCGTTTGCCGTCAAGTACGAAGGGATGCGCGCGGGTCATCCAACCGAGTCTACGAAAATATTTGTCGGCGGCGTGGGTTTTAGTCGCTTCGATAAAACCGCGGGCGCGCGTTTGCAGGGCTTCGGGCAGGGCCTTGATTTGCGGTTCAAAGTCTTTAATAAATTCGCTCACCGTTTGCTCGAACTCTGCGCCCGGGGTAACGTGCAAAACGTCGTTTACTAGCCAACGCGGCACGCCGTCTTTTTGATAATCGGCCGCGATTTTGTACTTCATCAGGGCCGTTTCCCATTGGTTGGCTAAGATAGTCGGATACATCAGCCACAGGCGGGCTTGCGGGTCAATGAACATCGTGCAGTTGGTGTCGGGGTAGCCGGGCGTGTCGGCCATGGTAAATCGCGGACTCCAGGTTTTTGAACCCTTGCGAAGCCTGGCGCCTTCAATCTTCACATCATCGGCGGTGCGTTCGCCCGAACCGTGAAACCAGCAGACTAGCAAATCACCGTTCGGACATTCGACTATGCAGGACGCATGGTTGTGCCAATGCTCAAGCGGGAAGATGATCTCGGCCTCATGAAACGGTGCGGCCGGCTTTTGATTTGATGCGACAACTTGAGCGCAGGCGAGAATGCAGCAGAGCGAAAAAGCAAGAAGTGTTTTCATAATTATTGCGTCCGCAAGAGGCCCAGTGGTTTTGGGTTAATCCCGTTCTGTAGCCAAGTAGGTTGTTGAAAGGCTACCCGCCCGCTAGCTAAAGGTGAATGCCCTGCAGATACCGCGGACTGAGCAGATTAGCGCGGATTCTCTGCGCGAATTCGCCGCCTCCGCCCGATCCGCTGGGAAACCTACCTTGCGCGGCTGACCCAATGATTGTCCGTAGGTTGCTTTGAACTATATTGCAACCTTCTTGCCCACCTGTTTCATTGCGTCCGCAGGATGCCGAGCGGTTTTTGGGTTAACACATCAAGGGTTGAAATTGCGCCGACGACAGTTACTAACAAAATGGTTGCGAAGACCCCGATGATATTGATTTGTGGCGTAAATAGCCATTCGATTTCAAAGATGTATTTCGAGGTTGCATAAGACAACCCTTCGGCAGCAAAGGCGCCGATGAGCCCGGAAACCAGACCGAGTAAGCCATATTCCGCGAGCAGGATGATCAGCAAGGTTTTCCGTTTTGCGCCGAGCGTCTTTAAGACCGCCGCTTCATAGATGCGCTGGAATTTGGTTATCGCAATTGAACCGACCAAAATCAACACGCCGCTTAAGAAAACAAACAGTCCGGTGAACGAAACCGTCAGCGTGACATTGTTGATGATCCGCGTGATGGAGCGCACGATTTCCGTCACATCAATGACGGAAAGATTTGGAAACTGGTCGAGCAAGCGTTTTTCAAAGCGCGATTTTTCGACCTCATCCGTCGGCCCATTAATCGCGCCGACCATCATCTGCGGCGCGTTCTCTAAAGTGCCCGGGCGAAATAGGACCATAAAACCGGTGCGCGAATTGCGCCAATCCACTTTGCGAATGCTGGTCACTTGCGCCGTCAGCTTGCGTCCTTGAATATCAAACGTAACCTGGCCGCCGACATCAAGCCCCAAGAGTCCCTGCATACTCTCTTCGATAGAAATTTCCGGCTCTGCGGAAGGGGTAGATTCCCAGAACTGACCTTTCAGAACGCGCTCGTTGTATTCAAGGTTGGCTCGGTAAGTCGTCACATATTCGCGCCCGAGTCTTCCACGTTCGCGGCGTATCTCTTCCTGCTCGAAATCAATATCGCGTCCATTGATGGCGGTGATGCGGGCGCGAATCGTCGGCACCAATAGCGGCTCTTCGCCGGTCTCCTGTTTGATGAGTTCGCTCAGCGGCGCTTCCTGATCTTTTTGTATGTCAATCAGAAACATATTCGGCATATTCGAGCGTTTGCCGAAATCCAAATCGCGCATCAGGTTTTGTTGCAGCGACTGAATGGCAATCACCAAAAAGACTCCGAGCCCAACCACCATAACAATGACGCGGGTTTGATTGCCCGGCCGATAGAGGCTGTTGATGGCTTGTCGAAAGGCGAACGATTGAACATTTTTGGTGCGCCGAACGAGCGCGATCAGCAGGCTCGCGGCCAAGTAGAGCAAGCCGGCGGTTACGGTGATGCCCAGCAGAAAGAAAAAGCCAACGCGCAGCGACCCCGCTTGCCAGGAAACCAGCGCAATAAGCCCTGCGGTAACCACCACACCGGTGGCCCAGCGCGTCAAATCGAATCGTTGTTTAACGTGTGCCACATCATCGCGCAACAAAAGATTCGGTTTAATTTTGCGAATGCGCAGCAAGGGGAGAGCCGAGAAGAGAAGCGAAATCAGTACGCCAACCCCCAGGCCTTGCAAGACCGCGTATGGGCGCAACGCATAACTGAGATTTTCAGGCAAGAGGTCGGCGAATTGCCACTTGACCAGGGCGAGCACGAGGCGAGCGAGCGCTACGCCAAGCACGCTGCCGGCAAAACCGAGCGCCAGAACTTGAGCAAGATAAGCGATGGTGACGCGGTTGCCGGTTGCGCCAATACATTTGAGTACGGCAATAGATTTTTTCTTCTGCTCAACAAAAACCCTTGTGACATTGGAAATGCCGATGCCGCCTAAAACCAGCACGACCAGGCCGGTGAGCGATAAATAGTCTTCGGCGCGTTGCAAGGAGTTATTTAAATTTTCCTGGGAATCCCGATACGAGCGGGCATTCACCAGTTGATTTTTAAGCTCAGCTTTCAGTTGTTTGGTCAGCCCTTCGGCTTGCCCGGCAAGGGTGATGAATTGAATTTTGCGACGGGCGCGGCTGCCAAAACCTGTGAGCCCGGTGGCTTCAACATCGCCGCGGGCGATAAAGACGCGGGGCCCGAGGCGAAAACCGCCGCCCCCTACGCCCGGCTCTTTATCTACCACGCCGCGAATTTGAAAAGTTGCTTCGCCAATCTTTATCGAATCACCGACCTGCAAATTCAAGCGGTCAAGCATCGCCGGTGAAACGACTGCGCCGAATTGATCAACCAACGAGTAATCGAACGCCTGCCCATCTTGCAATTTGAACTCGCCGACCAAGGGATAATTCGCTTCGATGCCTTTGAGTTCAATCATCATCACCGCTTCATTCGCCGTATCGGCGGGGCGCGCCATGGTCGGCGATTCGATGGTTTCCGTGCGACTGGTCACGCGCGGCGCTTGCATCACCTGATTGATGATCGTGAGTTGTTCATCTGTCCAGGGGCGGTCCGAGTCCACTTGCACATCGGCGGTTAAGATGGCGCGCGCATCCCCGGCAATTGCGAGATTGACATTTTGAATCATTGAACGCAGCGCGACGATGGCGCACACGCCGATGGCGATGCAGATGAAGAAGAACAATAATCTGCGCCAGGATGAACGCAATTCCCTAAGCGCCATTTGAAAGATGAAGTTCATAATTAAGTCCACTTGCTTAAATAGGCTTACCGAATGGTTATGTGCAAATTCAGCGCCGGTCTTCGATGGCTACGGGTTCAGAAACGCTATCCAAATCGGCAATCTTTTTATCGCCCATTTCGCTATCGCCAACCACCCGACCATCGCGCAGCGAAATCAAGCGATCAGCCGTCGCCGCAATTTCGCGATCGTGCGTGATTAAGACGAGCGTGGTTTTGCGTTTGCGATTGAGTTGCACCATGAGATCCAGGATGTGCCGGCCATTTTTGGAGTCGAGATTGCCGGTCGGTTCATCGGCCAAAAGTATGGACGGGTTATTGGCAAAAGCCCTAGCCACGGCGACGCGCTGTTGTTCGCCACCCGACAGTTGCGAGGGATAATGATGGGCGCGCGCCGTTAAATCTACATCTTCAAGCAACTCTTTGGCGTGGCGAACAGCATTTTTGGCGCCGGCAATCTCCATCGGCACCAGAATATTTTCAAATGCCGTGAGCGAAGGAATCAGATGAAACGATTGAAAAACGATGCCGACCTTGCTGCCGCGCAATTCGGCAAGGGCATCCTCGTTCAAACTGTTAATGGAAACGCCGTCAATGAGAATTTTCCCCGAAGTCGGCGCATCCAAACCGGCAATCAGTCCAAGCAAGGTTGATTTGCCGCTGCCCGAGGGCCCGACAATGGCAACGAATTGACCGTCGGGAATAATCAAACTGAGTTCGTTTAATATTGTTAAAGTTTCACTGCCGGAGGCAACCTGCTTGGTGACTTTGTATAATTCAATCATATGAGAAAAATTCTATGCCTTCTGGTCTTTTCTATATTGAGCTTTGCTGCTTGTCAAAATAGCGGCAAAGAATCTACCGCTAACAACAATGCGCCGAATGCTTCGTCGGGCGCCAATCGCAACTCAACAGCGATTACGACTGCGCCACAGAAAAGTTTAGCGAAGATAGTGGCGTTCGGCGATAGCTTGACCGCAGGTTTTGGACTTTCACCGCAACAAAGTTACCCGTCGCTTCTGCAGCAAAAGCTTAACGCCGATGGGTTCGAGTATGAAGTCATCAACGCGGGAATTTCGGGGGATACCTCGGCCGGCGGGGTGCGGCGGATTGACTGGTCGCTCGAAGGCGGGCAGGTGAAATATGTCATTGTTGAACTCGGCGCCAATGACATTCTGCGCGGGCAACCGATTGCCGCAATGAAGAAAAATTTAAGCGATATCATTGAGCGGGCAAAAGCCCAGGGGGCGACCGTGTTGCTTGCCGGAATGGAAGCGCCGACCAATTCGGGTGTAGAGTATCGTCGGGCGGCGCACGACGCCTTTCCCGAACTGGCAAAAGCGCATAATGTGGTCTTGATTCCGTTTTTTCTCGAAGGCGTTGCCGGTATGCAAACCTTCAATCAGCAAGACGGCATACACCCGAACCCGGAAGGCACCAAGATAGTTGTTGAAACCATCTACAAATATCTAAAACCGCTACTTGAAAAAGAGCGGCAGGAAAAAGGTAGATAAATTGAATGGCGAAGCCTTGAATGATAAAAGAAAGTTTCCTCTCTGAAGGTAGATTTTCTAAATAGGGTTAACTCATTTGGGGTTTGAATATAAATGGTTATAAAGTATGAAGACGCGAGCGGGTCGCTTTTTTCCGTTCAGCGGATTTTTTTGCATCGTATTTTTTCTACTTTACGTCTATAGGCAATTGAAGCCCTAATACTTTTATATATTTATGGCTCAACAACAGCCTTAATTCCGTAGTTCTTTGACTTATCCCCTCAAAGAACCTACTGGCAGATAATTCCATGTAAGAAGCAGAAGGATGAATTTAAAAAGAATTCTCGAACTAATAGAAAACGACCAGAAAGCGAATGAACGCGCTGAGGCGGCGCCTGGTGGGGATAGTAAGGAATGCCTGAATGAAATAGAGATTGCCGCTTATTATGAAAGCAACATTCCGGCGCCGAGACGCGCGCAAATTGAAAAGCATCTGGCCGATTGCGACAAATGTGTTGAACTATTGATTATGTTCTCGAAGATCGCTTCCGAACCTCTTGAAGCCGAACCCGTGTCTAACACCGATGCGCAAAAACTGACTGATAAGATTATTCGGTTAATCCAGGACGACGAATCCCAGCGCTGAGTTTGGCCAACGGTGGTTGCTGGCAACCTGTGGCGCTGTAACCCCGCAAAGCAAGGGTTTCGGCATTCAAGCGCAATCAAAAAAGTCGTGCGCGTTGGATGAACGCGTACGACTTTCCACACGCCTCAGCCAGGCGACCGCTTGATTTACTTCAAAGCCTGCTCGATAGCCTGAATAACTTTTTCGTCTTCGGGCTTATCTTTGGTGCTGAAACGATTAATAATTTTACCGTCTTTGCCGATTAGAAATTTGTTGAAATTCCAGGTAATCTCACCGGCGAATTGCGGATTGGTAGCCGGTTCGGTGAGGAATTTATAAAGCGGGTGTTTGTCTTCGCCTTTGACGGAAATCTTCTCAAACATTGGGAAGGTCACGCCATATTTGAGCGAGCAAAACTGTTTGATCTCTTCATTGGTTCCCGGTTCCTGCCCCATAAAGTTATTGGCGGGAAATCCCAAAATGACAAATCCTTGGTCTTTGTATTGCGTGTAAATTTTCTGCAACCCTTCATATTGCGGCGTGTAGCCACATTTGCTGGCGACATTGACCAGCATTACGACTTTGCCTTTATAGGCATTAAGCTTTACATCTTTGCCATCAATACTCTTCATCGTGAAATCATAAACCGATGTATAAGCGGGGGCTGGCGGTTCCGCTTTGAGTGAGATGGCTTTCGCGATTGCGAGACAAGTCATAAAAAGAATTGTCACGCCGACCAGAGCAAGACTTTTTTTCATAAAAACTCTCCTGATGTTGGAATGGGTTCGTGTTTAGACCTAGATTATGGCTCCACTGTTTTTGGGTCACAAATCTATAATCAAGATTTGCTTAAGTTTATTTCAACCAGGCATCGGCAATTGCCACATCAACCGTGACCGGAACGCTACGGATATATTCGCGCGCCGCGGCGACCATTTCGCGCTCCAATACCTCTGTACATTCCGAGGCTTCGGCTTCAGCAACTTCAATGACGATTTCATCGTGAATACAATTAACCATTCGGGCATCAAACGGCTTGAGCGCTTCATAGATTAACGCCAAAGCGCGTTTGGTAATGTCGGCGCTCGAACCCTGTATGGGCGCATTTTTGCCGAAACGCTGAGTGGCAGCGATTTGCGACCGGTCATTGGCATCGAAACTGAAAGTGACCAAACGCCCGGACCGTGTGCGACTTTCGCGCTCCTGTACGGCGCGGCTTGCGGCTTCGCGCAGAAAATCATCTACGCCTTTATAGGCCGCGAAATATTTTTTAATAAAGTTTTCCGCTTCGGAAGCTGAGCAATCAATGCGTGCCGCCAGCCCCGGCGCGCCCAGTCCATACATAATGCCGTAGTTGAGTTGTTTGGCGGCGGCGCGTTGATCTTTGGTCACGGCGTCGAGCGCGACGTTGAACATTTGACTGGCCGTGACGCGGTGCAAATCTTCGCCCGACAGCAAGGCTTTTACCAGCGCCGTGTCCTGGGACCAGTCGGCAAGAATGCGGATTTCAATCTGCGAATAATCGGCAATGCACAGCTTGCGACCTTTGGGGGCTTGAAAACAGGAACGGTAGTCTCTGGTATTTGGCACTTGCTGGAGGTTGGGTTCCGAGCAAGCCATGCGCCCGCCCATGGCGCCGATTTGTTTGAAATCCGGATGGACGCGGCCGGTAACCGAATGAATGTGATTTAAAAAGTTTTCGCCGTAACTCGACAGCGCTTTTTGCACGTGCCGGTATTCAAGAAGTTTTTCAATAACCTTGTGCTCTTTTACAAGCGGTTGCAGTTGCCAGCTTCGCGTGCCTTCAACTTTGATGCCCATACGCCCTAAAGCGTCGGTGACTTGCGTTGGGCTGTCGAGGTTAATCGTCGGCTCATCGAATAATGAAAGCTGTTCGATGCCGGCGGCCAGCTGGCGTTTCAAATCCGCAGAAATCGTTTGATGTTCGCGCTCTTTTTCCGCGACCAGTTTACGCCAGCACCCGGCGTCCAAATACATTCCCGCCAACTCCATTGCCGCCAGCGGCAACACACAATCGAATTCCAGCTTGGCGACTTCGGTCATCTTGAGATCAACCAGCTTTTGCGCCATCTGCTCGCGCAGCGGCAGCAGCACCTTGACATCCAGGGCGGCATATTCGTATTGCGCGTTGGTCAATTTGCCCGACCAGTCGCTCAGTTGCAGGGATTTATCCAACTCTTGATTGAGGTAACGAGCAACAACTGCAGCCAGACTGTTACCGCCTTCGCTGCGCCCGGCGCTGATTAACTGGCTGGCCAGCATGGTATCGAAGAGGCCGTAAACTTCCAGATTGAAGTGATGCAATAACATCTTCAAATCAAATTTGGCGTTATGAAAAATTTTGATGGGATGAGCGGCCGTGAACATTTCGCGAAGTTCAGGATTATTGAAGGCATCAATCTCAAATAGATCGATGACAAAGCTCTGCTCCGCCGTCGCGATTTGCGCTAACCGCACATCGCTCACGAATGGGTCAAGCCCGGTGGTTTCCGTATCCACGCCGATGACCGAAACTCCCGCGAGATGGCGAACTGCGGCTTCAAGCGCCTCAGGTGTAGTTATCAAATTGACCGGCAAGTTGCTCATTGATTCCGCATTCCTTTATAGTGGAAATTGTTACATCGTACCAGCCGATGAGCAATTCGATTTTGTTCATAGAGGTGAATTATGAAACGGTTGTTGATTGCCTTCTTGCTATTGGCTTTTACAGGTTTTGGTCAGGAAACGGCGACGCCAAGAGAGGTTGCTTTGGGCGAAGCCTTCCATATCAGAATTGGTGAGCAGGTCGCTATTAAAGACACCAAACTGAAAATTACCTTTATTGCGGTGCCTGAAGACACACGCTGCCCTGAAGATGTCTTTTGCGGTACAGCAGGCAATGCAAAACTTAAATTCAAATTAAAAGCCAAAGAGAGCGCCAAGATTAAAATCAACCTCTATTCGCTACCGAGAGAAACAGAATTTCGCGGTTTTAAGATTCAATTGACCGGACTGGCTCCAAATCGAAAATACGGGCAGCCCATACCGCCCGAAGCTTATGATGCAACTTTGATTGTCACCAATTAACTAAAAATGAACAACGATTCAACTACCGCTATTAAGCTAGCCAAACAGCGCCGCGAACAATTTATGCAACGAATCGGGGGGGGCGCGGCAATCTTTCCCGCTGCTTCGATGTTCTTGCGCAACGGCGATGTCGAACACGAATATCGTCAGGATTCGGATTTTTATTCGCTTACGGGCTTTGAAGAACCAAACGCGGTGGCGGTCTTGGTCCCTGACCACGCGGAGACCCGATTTGTGCTTTTCGTGCAACCGAAAGACCGCGCCAAAGAGGTCTGGACAGGCTGGCGTGCCGGTGAAGAAGGCGCCACGCGCGATTACTTTGCCGACGCCGCCTTCACCATAGATAAGCTCGATGAAGAACTGCCGAAACTCCTGGCGAAAGCCGACACCTTATATTATCGCTTTGGCGATGTCGCCTTCGATGAGCGCATCGCCTCGCTGATGCGCCGGTTTCAACGCGAACGCCAGCGCAACGGGTTTGGTCCGAAAGCCATTGTTGACCCGGCTGAACTCCTGCACGATTTGCGACTTGTAAAGAGCGCTGCGGATTTGCAATTGCTGCGGCGCGCCATTGACATCACCAGCGAAGGGCACATCGCCGCCATGCATGCCTTGAAGCCGGGAATGTACGAATACGAAATCGAAGCCGTGTTGCGTTATGTCTTTCGCAAACACGGCAGCCCGCGTCACGGTTACGCGCCCATTGTCGGCGCCGGCGCCAATGCGACGGTGCTTCACTACATCACCAACAATGCCTTCATCAAAGATGGCGATTTGCTGTTGATTGATGCCGGCGCGGAGTACGGTTATTTCACCGGTGATGTTACGCGAACCCTGCCCGCAAGCGGACGTTTTACAAAAGCCCAGGCCGAGATTTATCAAGTCGTCTTAGACGCGCAGCTTGAGGCCATCCAAGCCGTCAAACCCGGCGCAACCTTTGTTGACGCGCACAACGCGGCGGTTCGCAGGCTCGTCGAAGGTCTGCTCAAACTCGGACTGCTCACCGGCGACGCCGAAAAAATCATCGAAGAGAAAAAGCCTTTTGAAAAATTCTATATGCACCGCACCAGTCACTGGCTCGGCATGGATGTCCACGATGTCGGCCCTTACAAAGTCGCCGATGAATGGCGCGTGCTGGAGCCCGGAATGGTGCTCACCATTGAACCCGGTCTTTACATCGCCGAAGATTTAGAGGAGGTTGAGGCCCGTTACCTGGGAATTGGCATTCGCATCGAAGACGATGTGCTGGTTACCTCCGAAGGCGCGGAAGTCCTGTCGGCGCGCGTCCCGAAAACCCTAGAAGAAATCGAAAGCCTGATGAATAAAAATTGAAGGTTGGTTCAGCGTACCTGCTACGCTGAATTTATGGAGAGCTGATTTGACCACCGTCGAAGAAAAACAACGAACGAAAAAAATCATCAATTTGCTCAGAAAAGCCTACCCCGATGTGAAATGCAGTTTGAATTTTGCAAATCCGCTTGAACTCTTGATTGCCACTATCTTGTCGGCGCAATGCACGGACGAGCGCGTCAATCTGGTTACTGCCGATTTATTTCGCAAATATCGCCAGCCCGAAGATTATTTAGGAGTGCCCATCACCGAACTCGAACAGGATATTCGGTCAACCGGTTTTTATCGCAACAAAGCCAAATCCATTCAAGGCGCTTGTAAATTGATTGTTGAACAATTTGGCGGGCAGGTACCGGAAACTTTCGATGAGTTGTTGACCTTGCCCGGCGTTGCCCGTAAAACCGCAAATGTCGTCATGGGCAATGCCTTCGGGGTTGCCTCTGGTGTCGTTGTTGATACGCACGTTTCTCGCCTCACGCAATTATTAAAACTCACGGAACAGACGACGCCGGAAAAGATAGAACAAGACTTAATTGAACGGGTGCCGAAAAAAGATTGGCTAGATTTTTCGCACCTCTTGATTTATCACGGACGCGCCGTCTGCATCGCTCGCCGCCCGCAGTGCGACCGTTGCGTGCTCGAAAAACTCTGCCCGTCATCCTTGCTCAAGAATTAATATTTTTATGAAAGCGCTCACCCTTGCCATTTTATTTTTTTGCGCTTTGAGTAGTTGCCCGGTAAACCCCGCCTATTTACAGGACAAATCGCCCAGGCTTTATTTAGTTAAAAAAATTTTCCTTGAAGAAGTTCAAGGCTGGGAGAAGGTCGAAAAAATCGAACCCTTTCTCGAAAAAGAGTTCGCCCATGCGGGATTCATCCTGGTTCACGAGGCTGCCAACGCAGATGCCATCTTGCGTGGAGAAATAAACGCAGAAGTGATTTTGGATGGCGATGGCAGCGTACCCAATAAATCCGTCTATAAATATCAACTGGTTTTAAGGAACAAAGAAGTTGTATGGAAAAGCACCATCAAATTCGTCAGCAAGCCAACTTTTAAGGAGGATAATGAATTTGCTGCGAAGAAAATTGTTGAAAAGCTATTAAGCGACTGGAAAAAATCATCCAAACAAGCGGCTCGTCAGTGAAAAGCATCACGCATACTGACCGGCGGCAAAGCCCGAGGCCCAGGCCCATTGAAAATTGTAGCCGCCCAGGTGTCCCGTCACGTCCACGACCTCGCCAATAAAATAAAGCCCGGCAACTTTTCGCGCCTCCATGGTCTTCGATGAAAGCTCATCCGTATCCACGCCGCCCGCTGTGACTTCGGCTTTCTTGTAGCCTTCAGTTCCGTCCGGCGCGAGTTGCCAATGCGTGAGCCGATGAGCAATCACTTTGAGTTCATCGTTTGAATAATTCTTCAGGGCTCGCGATGGCGCAAACATCTCGCACCAGGTATGCGCAAAGCGGCGCGGCAAGTGGTCGCTTAACAGATTCGCCAGATGCGTGTCACTGGCGCGCGCGTCGAATAAAAAGGCCTCGGCATCCAGATCAGGAAGCAAATTCATGGATATCGTATCGCCCGACTTCCAGTAAGAAGAGATTTGCAAAACCGCAGGACCACTGAGCCCTCTGTGGGTAATGAGAATGTTTTCTCTGAACTCGGCGTCCTGACAACTCACCCGCGCATCAACTGAAACGCCGCTCAAGGCTTTCAAGGCTTCTAGCTTTTGCGGCGCGAAGGTAAACGGCACCAGCGCGGGCCGGGTCGTTTGAATAGGCAGTCCAAACTCACGCGCCACCCGGTAGCCAAAATCACTCGCGCCGATTTTCGGAATCGACAACCCGCCGGTGGCAATGACCAAAGACTCGCATTCAAAGTTTCCCTGACCGGTTTCAACAAGAAAGGAATTCGCCTGCTTTTCTACTTTGCTGACCCGACAACCGCTGCGGATTTCAACGCCTGTGGCGCGGCCTTCATCCATCAGCATATTGATAATCTGTTGCGCACTGCCATCACAAAATAACTGTCCGAGTTTCTTTTCGTGATAGGCGATGCGATGTTTTTCTACAAGCGCGATGAAATCCTGCGGCGTGAAGCGCGCTAGTGCTGATTTGCAAAAGTAAGGATTCGCGGAAAGAAAATTTTTATCCGTGGTGTAGAGGTTGGTAAAATTGCAGCGCCCGCCGCCGGATATCAAAATCTTCTTACCGATATTGGCATTATGTTCGATGAGCAAAACCCGGCGACGACGTTGGCCCGCATGGATTGCACAAAAGAGTCCTGCCGCGCCGCCGCCGATGATGATTACGTCTCGCGTATTTTTAAGGCTGTGGTTCTGCAAACGGATTTTTTACCACGAAGAGCCGGAAAGACACGAAGACTTTTTGACGCTCTTGTTGACGAAAAATTTATCGGCGAAGGTTTTGCACAAAATCTTGATGTGCTAGCTTTCAACTATGACCTTGAACCGCGCTTCCGGCTGTTTATTCGGCTTGGCTTTTGGCGATGCGATGGGCGCGCCGGTTGAATTTCTCAGCATCCCTGAAATGCTGCAACGATATCCGCCGCTAGGGATTCAATCGCCGCAAGGTAATCCTGCTCGGGTAACCGACGATACACAAATGGCGCTTGCCGTCGGTGAAGCGTTACTTGAATCGGCGCAGGTAGGCAACTTCGCGCCTGTGAATCTTGAAACATCCTTAAGAGCCAAATATGTTGAATGGTTGAATAGCCCTGAAAATAACCGCGCGCCGGGGATGACCTGTCTGACGGCTTGCCGTCAGCTCGAAAAAGGATGGCCTTGGCAAGCAGCCACTTCAGGGTCATCGAAAGGGTGCGGCGCGAATATGCGGGTCGCGCCGGTCGGTTTATTGAAATCCGGGGCGTTCGGCATCAACGAAAATCGCCGCGCCGCGATTGCCCAATTTCAAGCCGCGCTCACTCACGGACATCCGACGGCGCTTGCAGCTTCAGACCTTACGTCTGCAACGATTGCTTATCTTGTTCGCGGCGAAGCGCCACAGAAACTAACCGGCTTTCTCCGCGATTATGCGCATTCACAACGCAAGGTTTATCACGAAGAGTGGCTTGGCTCCCTGTGGCAACGCGCCTTTATTGATTCGCCCGAAAGCTTTATTGAAAGAGGTTGGCAGGAATGCTTACTCGTGCTTGACCGGCTGGATAGGGCGTTGAAATCACCAGCTTATGAAACCGATCCTTGTTTGCAAACCGGTGAGGGCTGGATTGCCGAAGAGGCTTTGGTTACCGGATTACTCTGCTTTCTATTTTTTATTGGCGAACCCGTAAGGGCTTTACAACGTGCAGCGCTAACTTCGGGCGATTCGGATTCCATTGCCTGTCTTACCGGCGCCTTCGTCGGCGCCCATCTTGGGCTTGAAGTATGGAGTCAGGATTGGCTAGAGCGCATCGAATATAAAGACCAACTCTACAGGCTTGGTAAGGCCTGGGACTAAGCAACCGGAGCCGCGAATTAACTGCAGTTAATTCACTTTTCAAGGCCACAACGAATCTATAAAATCACGCTTCACTTTAACAAAAAAACCTCAGGAGAAATTATTCATGCAAAGATTTTTGGTCCTCAGTTTTACGGCCATCATTTTTATCTCATTAACGGTCATCTCATTCTTTACAGCCTCCGCGCAACAGGACGCGAAATGGACTGCCGAAGATGCGATTTCGGATGAACGCGCCGGTGGCCTACAGGTGTCGCCTGACGGGCGCTGGGCGGTCTGGGTTAAAAGCACGGTTGATAAAGAAAAAGATGCCCGCGTGTCGAACCTCTTC
>JBIOWC010000627.1:0-8991 GCA_044868105.1 Blastocatellia bacterium | reverse complement strand
GCCTCAAACGTGCGGCTCGCAAAACCGTACGGGATATTGAGAAACATTACGCCAAGTCGGCTGTTGAAATTAAACGGACACTGCAAACGATGGTGATTGCCGAAGCCGAAGTCGAACAGGCAAAGCGCGAGATGATTGAAGCGAATCTGCGTTTGGTTATTTCAATCGCCAAAAACTACATCAATCGCGGTTTGCACTTTTTGGATTTGATTCAAGAAGGCAACATCGGTTTGATGCGGGCAGTTGAAAAATTTGATTGGCGACGGGGCTATAAGTTTTCGACCTATGCAACCTGGTGGATTCGCCAAGCCGTCACTCGTGCCATCGCCGACCAGGGGCGCACGATTCGCGTGCCGGTTCATATGGTTGAAGTAATCAACAAAATTCTTCGTACTCAGCGCTTGATGGTACAGGAACTCGGACGCGAACCCACACATGATGAGTTGGCGCGTCGCGTAGATATGCCGGCTTGGAAAGTTCGCAAAGCGTTGAAGATTGCCCAACAGCCGATTTCGCTCGAAACCCCGATTGGCGATGATGGCGAAACCACGATAGCCAGTTTTATCGAAGACCGACGCTCAGCCAATCCTGCGGATACGGCCATAACCAATAACCTGCGCGAGTTGACCGAAGATGTACTATCAACGCTTACGCCGCGTGAGAAAGAGATTATCAAGATGCGATTTGGCTTGGATCAATCGGGCGAAGAGCGCACTCTTGAAGAGGTCGGCAAACATTTCAACGTCACCCGTGAACGCATTCGTCAGATTGAAGCCAAGGCGCTGGCGAAGTTGCGTCACCCGACACGTTCGCGCCGGTTGAAAGCCTTCCTTGATGGTTCGGCAATGGCGCAGTAGGGCGAACCAAGCTAATTTTTTCGGCAATCTTTGATTGTCGTCAATAAACGGCGAAGCTTGAGAAATTTTCAAAAGCTTCGCCGCATTTAATTTGAAAGATTTGACACCCTTTGCGAGGCTCTGGTACTTTCAAGGTTTGAATTTTAGGCTCGTAGCTCAGGGGTAGAGCACTACCTTGACACGGTAGGGGTCAGCGGTTCAAATCCGCTCGAGCCTATTCCTTCCCTCCCTTTATCTTCTACACTTAAATCCGTATAAACCGGAATTTCAGGCTCGACTGTGACCTGACTATTAGATTTTGCTTCGTTATGCGCAGTATCTTGTGGAATATCTGTTTGCGAAAGAAATTCAATTGCCGCTCTTTTGGCTTGCATCCGAATGTGCCCGTAGCGGTCTAGCATCCTTCGATCAACGTGACCGACTATTGCCATAATCACCCATTCAGGAGCGCCGGACTAAAGAAGCTTGATAATCACTGTATGGCGCTAATCGTGAAACCTTAGCCCAGGCAACTTACCTTTTTGGGTTTAGGTGCGCCAGGCGGTTCGCCAACTCATTATCGGTTTTGATCCGCCTGACTGCTCGTCTCTCTTTGATTATCGGCAAAATTCTGACATGAAAATCTATCGTAAGGTTTCGCCCCCTAGCCGTGCCAAGGTATCTTGCTGCGGAATTATTATTGCGATTCATATGCCCTTAACTTATTATTTCAACGACTGGCTTTAAGAGAAAGCCTCTCCCCTACCTGAGATTTCCCGTTGAATTTTTCTCCAAATTCTAAATGTATCAGTAGATACATTTGCACCAGATCGGGAAGATGATCCGGGCTATAAAAATTCTTCTTTGACCATTCGTCCCGGTCTCGGCTCCTTTGCCATCTCTTCAGAGATAACCAGCGAGCCTGCCGAAGAAGAGACTCATCATGATTATTTGTTTTTCAAGAATGCCAAAGTCCATTGTACTTGCTGCGCTGCTGCTCTTGCTGCTGATGCCTATAAGGAGTCGAGCTGTGACGCACGATCACCGGGAAGAGACCAAATGGCAGGCTATGAATATCTGGCGACAGACACAAGGCTTACCGCAAAACTCGGTCAGGGCAATCTTGCAAACGCACGACGGGTATATGTGGATCGGAACGAAAGGAGGTCTCGCCAGGTTTGATGGCGTCCGCTTCACGACCTTTGATGATCGTAACCAAAATCAACTACGAGAAAATGAAGTGTGGGCGCTGGTTGAAGGCGACGATGGCAGTCTCTGGATAGGCACCTACGGCGGCGGAGTGAGCCGGCTCAAGGATGGACAATTTACCATTTACAACACCAAAGACGGGCTGGCGACTGACTTCGTAACGGACCTGTGCAAAGATAGGGAAGGAAATATCTGGATTGCCACCGATTTGGGGTTAAACCGCTTCAAGGACGGCGGCTTTACAACTTATACGATCAAGGATGGGCTGGTCAGCAATAGCGTCCGGACATTGTATCTGGACCGTGATGGCAGCGTCCTGATCGGCACAACCAAGGGGGGGCTCAATCGTTTTCAGAACGGAAAGATTTCCTCACTGACGCTGACTGGCCTGGATTCGACCATGAGGGTTATGTCAATCTGCCGTGACTGGGAGCAAGCCCTCTGGGTTGCGACAACAAAAGGGCTATTCCGGCTCAAAGAAGGCACCGTCACTCACTACACGACCGACCAAGGCCTGTCTTCCAACGAGGGGGTGCAGGTACATGAAGATCCCCAGGGAAATCTCTGGGTGGCAACTTTAAGTGGACTGGATAAATATAGCCGCGACCAGGACGCTTTCATGAATGTTCAATCCGGAGACATTGTCGGTGCCATCAGCAGTGATCGTGAGGGAAGCCTCTGGGTAGGAAATGGGCGCGAAGGATTGGCCCGTTTCCGCCAGGGGCTTTTCACCAACTATACCCTGGCCGACGGACTGGCCGATGTCTCCGCCACCGCGGTCTTTCAGGATCACAAGGGCAATATCTGGATCGGCACACCGAAAGGACTCAACCTTCTCAGAGGCGGAAAACTCACAACTTATAATGTGAAAGACCCCTCACTGAGCAACTACATTAATGCCATCTCCGAAGACGCAGACGGGAATTTATGGGTTGGTACCATGGATAGCCTCTATCAACTCAAATACGACAGCGCCTGTGCCGGCGGACGATGCGCACCGGAGTTCATCTCTCAGATGAACGATGCCGTACCGAAACTGGATATCAAAGTGATCTATGTGGGTCGGGAGGGAGCGATTTGGATCGGGACGCAACTTGAGGGGCTCGTCAAGTATCAGAAAGGTCAATTTACTACCTACACAACCAAAGACGGACTTTCCCATAATGCCATCCGAGGTCTCAACGAGGATGCAGATGGCGCTCTATGGATTGCCACCAAGGGCGGTGGGCTCAACCGCTTCAAGGACGGGAGGTTTACCGTCTATACGCAGAAGGATGGCCTGATCAATGACGGCGTTCAGGGGCTCTACAGGGACCGCCAGAACGCCCTCTGGATTGCTACCCGCCAGGGTATTAACCGGCTCAAGGACGGCAAGTTTACCGCCATCACGGTAAATGACGGGTTGGTCTCCAACTTCGTCTACAGTTTTGTCGAAGACAACCGGGGCAACTTATGGATGAGTTGCAGTATGGGCATCTTCCGGGTCGTCAAGCAGCAGTTGGATGATTTTGCCGACGGTAAGATCAAGGAAGTGACTTCTGTTGCTTATGGTCTTGAGCACGGCCTCAACAGCACCGTAGCTGTCGTTGCCTATTGCCCGGTCGCCTATAAGACCACAGACGGCAGAGTCTGGTTTGCGACGCTCAAAGGCGTCTCCGTTGTTGATCCACGGAACCTCTCGATCAACACCCTGCCGCCTCCTGTGCATATCGAAGAGATCAGCGTTGACCAACGTAGTTTTGATTTGCATCAGTCGGCTGAGGCTGAGCCGGGACGCGGCGACCTGATCTTTCGCTATAGCGGTCTGAGCTTCTTTGCACCCGAGAAGGTGCGCTTCAAATACCGGCTTGAGGGCTATGACCGGGACTGGGTCGATGCCGGTGACCGGCGTGCCGCCTTTTACAGCAATATCCCGCCCGGCACCTACACCTTCCGCGTCATCGCGGCCAATAGCGACGGCATCTGGAATGAAGAGGGCGCTGCTTTCACGATCTACTTAGCGCCCCATTACTATCAGACAAATTGGTTTTATGGCATCTGTTTCGGGGCGCTGGGGCTGCTGGTCATCGGCGCCCACAGGGTACGGGTGCGGCAATTGCGGGCGCACGAACTTAAGCTCGGTCAGTTGGTGGAGCAGCGCACAGGTGAGTTGCAGGAGCAGCGGACCTTTTTGCGCAAGATCATTGATCTCAACCCCAGCTTCATCTTCGCCAAAGACCGGCAAGGCCGATACACGCTGGCCAACCGAACGATAGCTGAAGCCTATGGCACAACCGTAGATAAGCTGATCGGCAGGACGGATGCGGATTTTAGCCTACATAAAGAACAGGCAGAGGGGTTTCGCCAGGAAGATCTGCAAGTCCTCGATTCCAAAACCGAAAAGTTCATTCCTGAAGTTGAATTCATTGGCAATGATGGGAATTCGCGCTGGATGCAGGTCATTAAAATCCCGCTCATCTCGGCAGATGGAGAAGCGCAGCAATCCCTGGGGGTAGCGACCGACATCACCTTGCAGAAGCAAGCCGCCATTGCGATGCAGCGAGCCAAAGAGACCGCTGAAGACGCCAATCGTGCCAAGAGTGAATTCCTTGCCAATATGAGCCACGAGATTCGCACCCCGATGAATGGCATCATCGGCCTGACCGAACTGACACTCGATACCGATCTGGTTCCCGAACAACGAGAATATCTCACCATGGTGAAAGATTCTGCCGATTCCTTGCTTTCCGTCATCAACGACATTCTCGACTTCTCGAAAATCGAGGCCGGTAAATTCGATCTCGACCCGATTCATTTCAAGTTGCGTGACAGCCTTGACGATGCTCTGAAAGGGCTGGCTCTGCGTGCCCATCAGAAAGGTCTTGAACTGGCTTGCCACGTCTTGCCAGATGTCCCGGATGCTTTGATTGGCGACCCCGGACGACTCCGCCAAATCATCATCAACCTGGTCGGCAATGCCATCAAATTCACCGGCGAGGGCGAAGTCGTCGTCCGTGTCGCTGTCCAAACGCAAGACCTTGAAGATACGCTGCTGCATTTTACCGTCGCGGATACTGGGATCGGCATACCGCTTGATAAACAGCAAGTCATCTTCGAAGCCTTCTCGCAGGCCGATGGTTCGACGACGCGACGCTACGGAGGGACAGGCTTAGGGCTGGCTATCTCCTCTCAGTTGGTTGAGATTATGGGCGGAGAGATGAGCGTCGAAAGTCTGCCGGGAAGGGGGAGTGTTTTTCATTTCACCGCCCGCTTCGGGGTACAGAAAGAAGGCACCGAAACAGCTCAGGAGAAACCCGAGATCAATTGGCATCACCTGCCGGTGCTGATCGTTGATGATAATGCCACCAACCGCCGCATCCTTAAAGACGTCCTCACCAACTGGCAGATGAATCCGACAGCCGTTGAAGGCGGACAACAGGCTCTCGTTGCGCTCGAACAGGCAAAAGAGACCGGCGTCCCTTTCCCGGTGGTGCTGCTAGACGCGCAGATGCCAGATATGGATGGTTTCAGTTTAGCCCAACAGATTAAAGATGATTCCCGTCTGGCAGGAGCGACAATTATGATGCTCTCGTCAGCGGGACAACGCGGCGATGCCTTGCGCTGCCGCGAATTAGGAATTGCGGCTTATCTGACTAAACCCGTCAAACAGTCAGAGCTGTTTTCTGCCATCCTGGCCTTGTTAGGGGCGTCAACCGCAAAGCAGCGCGGGCCGCAACTCATCACCCGTCATTCATTACGAGAAAACCGGGAGGGCTATCAGATTTTGTTAGCCGAAGATAACCGAGTCAACCAGAGGCTGGCCGGGCGGTTGTTGGAGAAAGCCGGGCACTCGGTGGTCATTGCAAGTAATGGCCTTGAGGCAGTCGCCGCCTTCGAGAAAGAAAATTTCGACCTAATCCTGATGGATGTACAAATGCCGGAGATGAATGGCTACGAAGCGACGGCGAGTATCCGCGAAAAAGAGAAAGCCATCGGCGGACACATCCCCATCATCGCCATGACAGCGCACGCAATGAAAGGAGATCGGGAGCGCTGTTTGGCGGCAGGGATGGATAACTATGTCGCCAAGCCCATCAAGAATAAAGAACTCTTTGAAGCGATTGCGGTGTGCGCCGGCCTACAGACTGCCAATGGCAAACCCTGAGCCGCGACAACATTCCGAACGGCAGGACGCTCCAACACGGTTGGACTGAGCCGGGTTTCGCCGATGCTGAGAGCGCCAAGCGTTTTTGTTACGGTGTTGCGTGAGTCGGTCGCTCGGGGCGGCGAATCAAAAAAAACGTAAGGCTTGCGGTATTGAGTAGAGCATCAACACTGGGGCAGGCAGGTTGAGGGCAGACGTCACAGATTGCAATCGTTCTATAGTATTCCGTGTTATTTCCACTTGTCTTTTACACGGTAGGGGTCAGCGGTTCAATTCCGCTCGAGCCTATTCATTCTCAATAAAATCAACCCTTAAATCGGAATAGACATCTATTGTCGTGGTATCTGCCCCATCGGTTGTTACCTGACCTTCAAAATCATCTTCGCGGTCCGATTCTGCGGTCACATTCTTGCTGAAGCTGTTACTTGAATTTGTCACAGCGCCATAAGTCTATTGGGCAGTTTGGTCAGTCATAGAGTTGGGCTATCCCAGCGTACCACGCCAACAACTAAATCCATATATCTAGAGCCGTTTGCAAATGAACGTAGGGGCAGGGTGAGTGAGTACACTTACTCATGAGTACACTTACTCACCCTGACCCTACGTTCAATCGCCAATCGCTATAGAGGCCTCAGAATCAGGCCTAGCTGGCATTCAATACAGGCGAGGCACGAATCTGGAAACTATCAACCCTTGCGCCAACAGCAACCTGATTCAATTAACCCTTGGTTATTGTTTTGGATGGTCGTGTTTCTTATTTTTTTCTAGTTCCTCTTGAGTAAGTAGTCTGGTTTTGAAATCAAACCGCAACATCTCCACCGCTGCATTACCAACATTTTCAAATACCGCTTGCTGATTAACGCCTACCCATTCCGGGTCTCCCAAATTAAGGGTAATTTTTTTACCTGTGTCTTTAGTGCCGCTTACTTTGAAGTCTGCCGGAGATAAAGCAATCAACAAACTTGGTTCACTTCCGTTTGTAGAAATGTCAAGTTTTTTACCTTTTGCCCAAACCACTCGGGTAATACGAATTTGCTGATTTTCAAACTGCACCTTTTGGAAGTTCTCACCTGGCGGATACACTTCGCGGAAAAATTTCCCTCTCAAGGTCTGTTCATCAACCGGGTCGGTTTTGAACTCAACCCGCAGAAAATCGCTCGGCACATCGGCTTTATTTTCGACCTCGTGAACCTCCTGAATGCCTTTATAGACGCGGAAGCTGCCCGCTTTCGTCGAGGGGCGGGTTACGGCCCCGTAATCTTTATCCAGGTGGTTAAAGATTACCGGGCCGCCGTCATTCAAATAAACATAGGCGGAGGCAGTTGGCGTATGTTCGTGGGCAATTACCTTCTCGCGTGGCGCATAGTGAACGCGAACCACCTTCACATATTCATTTTCAAATAAAAGTTTGTAGGCCTGGGGAGCGACTTTTAATGGGTCTTGCGCCGGGACGATGAAGGTAAATAAACAGAGAATTGCTGCGAGTGAAAATATCTTCATTCTTATTGTCCTTCCTCTTTTAGTATAGAAACCTTTTCATAGCGGCTTCTGCGCTGACAAACGGAAGAGGTTTAAAAAGGACGCAAGAGTTCAGCAAAAATTTTATATTTTATTTAGCAGGGGTAAGTTTTGTTGCATTTATAGTCAATAATTCGACCCCGACAATCAAACTCGAACCGGCAGCACTCGGTCAGCAAGGCTTTCAATTGTTCCCTACCACGTTGTACTCTCGACTTCGCTCCTGACAACGACAGCCCCAGGCGCTTGGCTAATTCGGCTTGCGTAATCCCTTCAAGGTCCGACAGCCTGACCGCCTCGCCATACTTTTCCGGCAAAGCATCGAGCATTGGACGAAGACAGGGAGCAATTTCGCTCAACACATCTCTTGATACCGTCTTTTGGGCGAAATTTTCGGAGATATTGTCTATCGCGTCGAAGTTGCTGTTAGATTGTTGCTTGCGGTAGTGGTCAACAATCGCGTTGCGCGTCACTTTATACACCCACGCATACAGATTGCTGTTTGGCGAAAGACAGCTAATCGAGCGGTGTATTTTGACTAAAGTCTCTTGCAACACGTCTTCAACGTCGGCGCTGTTGGGAACGCGACGGGCAATAAACTTTTTCAGGTCAATCGCCAGTTCACTAAATAGCAATTCTCTTGAAACGTCAGCTTGAGCTTGCATCTATGTAATTTACCTCACGGTCAAAAATGATGAAAAGTAAAACCACGCCAGGAAAATAAAAAATTGCTTGAATTTCATTTTCCATGAAACTATACTCCAACACATTCGTTTAAGCGAATATGTTTTTGAAGAATATATTTATTAGGAGATGAGTATGGAACAGACAACACAACCGATTCAGACATTAAAAGCGCACCTCGCTTTGAACGTGAGAAATATTGAGCAGAGTATTGAATTTTACAAAAAGATGCTGGGTATTGAGCCCTGCAAGGTAAGAATTGGCTACGCCAAGTTCGACGTACAGAATCCGCCCTTGAACCTGACGCTTAATCAAGGGGCGTTTAACGAGCGCGGCGCACTATCGCATTTAGGGATTCAAGTCGCTTCGACCGGTGATGTACTGGCGTTGCGCGAGAAATGGGTTGAACAAGGTCTGGTCACCCGCGACGAAATGCAGACGAGTTGTTGCTACGCGGTGCAGGATAAGACCTGGGTGCAAGACCCAGATGGCAATATGTGGGAAGCCTTTGTAGTGCTTGAGGACAATTTACCAGAGACCAAGAAGGCTATGAGCGTAGAAGTTGCTTCGTGTTGTGCACCCTCAGAAGCAACGGGCGCA
>JBIOWC010000626.1:0-17810 GCA_044868105.1 Blastocatellia bacterium | reverse complement strand
AAACCGCTTCGTTAATCATCGGCAAGAGTACCCGATTAGAGACAAACCCCGGCGAATCGTTGACTTCAACCGGCGTCTTACCCAGCTTTTCGGCAAGCCCTTTGGTGATGGAAAAGCTTTCATTCGAGGTGGCGATGCCGCGCACGATTTCAACAAGTTTCATCACCGGCACGGGATTGAAAAAATGCATGCCGATAAATTGCTCCGGGCGCCTGGTGACGGCCGCCAGTTTGGTGATGGAAATCGAACTGGTGTTGCTTGCCAAAATGACTTCCGGGCGTACCAGGTTGTCGAGATGTTTAAAGATTTCCGATTTGACAGCAAAATCTTCATTGACCGCTTCGATAACGAAATCAGCTTCCAGCAGCGCGTCAAGTTCGGTGCGCGCTTCGATGCGCGATAAAATGGTCTGTTTTTCATCGGCCGAAAGCCTCGCCTTATCAACATCGCGTTGCAGACTTTTATCTATGGTGGCGAGCCCGCGCTGCAAAAATTCATCCTGCAAATCCCGCATCACTACTTGAAAACCGGCTCGCGCAGCAACCTGGGCAATCCCGTTGCCCATGGTTCCCGAGCCGAGCACTCCGATTTTGTTAATCACTCGTTCCTCCAAAAATATAATAATCGCAAATAAGATTTGAGAGTAGACAATCTTCTTCACTCATTGCGCTTTCGGTTCGGCGTTTGTAACTGCGTGATGCGCTGCGAAATTTCCTGGCGACCGGGCGAGCCCGCCGATGCATATTCAAGATAGCGATTGTATTCCGCGAGTGCTTTGTCCGTTTGTCTGAGTTTTTCGTAAAGCGAGCCTAAGGTTACGTGAATCAGCGCGCTTCCGGGCGGCAACAACGTGGCGGTTTTTTCAAAATAAGGTAACGCTTCTTCAAACTTATTTTGCGAGAGGTAGTATTGTCCGATGTTGTAATAAGCATTGGCGCGTTCCCACAGCGCCAGCGATTGCCGGAGATTTTCGTCGGCTCGCTCAAAATCTTTTTTCTCCCCGTACAGCAGTCCGAGATTAAGTAGCGTAGTAGCCAGCGCGGTGCGGGTTATCGGGGTCACCGGGATGTTGGTTTTTGCCTCTTCAAGATAGTCAATTGCCTGGTCGAGCTTGCCCGCTTGTTTGCTCATATAACTCAAATTCAAATAAGCGCTGTTTAATTGGGGGTCAAGTTGAAGGGCGGTTCGCACGGCGGCTTCGGCTTCGCGCGGTTTACCCATTGGATAATAGATATTCGATAGCGAGGAATAGGCGGCGGCAGAGGTGGGCGCGACGGCAACACATCGTTGAAAGACGCTCAAGGTATCCTGCCAGAAAAGGCTATAGCGGATTTGCGCCGCCCCGAAGAGCAAAACCAGCGCTGCCGTGATCGCGACCGGCGTGGCTTTGTAATTGGCAAAAAACCTTTGCGCGGCCAGCCATTCGATAGCCAGCCCCAGCACCAGGCAAAAGCCCATTGAAGGCAGGTAAAGGTAGCGCTCCTGTACCAGATATTCGGGGTCGAAATTCCTGATGGCGGCAAGCGAGGGCAATAAAAAAACGATAAACCACAGGCTGGCAAATTTGCCGACGCGCGAACCTTTCAAAACAATCAGGCAAGCCAGCAACGCCAGTGCAACGAGCGGCACCAGGAACGCGAGATTGGTCACTGTGGTGATGAAATCGGTGTAATGTTGATAACTGTACCCGTAAGGCACCACGCATAGCGCCAGATATTTCAAGGTGGCAAGCGGCATGGTGAGTAGCGCTACGCTTAACGGATAACGCAACTCTTCAAGCAGAAAGAAGGTTCCGAGAGCCACGCGCCGCATCAAAAAGAAAATCAGGATGGGCGCGAGGAAGGCCCCGATGAGCTTGGCTGATTTAACCAATCGTTGATTAAAAGATTCGGATTCGTTGAAATAAAAGAGCTCCAGATAAATGATAATCAGCGGCAGAGCCAGCGCCGTCTCCTTAGACCATAAGGCCAGTAAATAAGTACCAAGCATTGCTGCCAGCTTCGGGATACTGCCGGTCTTTCTAAACTGCAGATAGAAATAAAAGGATAAAAGCAGAAAGACCGACATAATCGGGTCTGTGATTCCCGAAATCCAGGCCACCGATTCCGTGTGAACCGGATGGACGGCGAATAGACTGGCGGTAATGAGCGCCAGTTGTTTGCGCCCGGTGAACTCTCTGCACACCACAAAGACTAACCAGGTTGCCAGCATATGAATCAACACGTTCATCAAATGCCAACCCCAGGCGTGGGTTCCGAACAGGGCATAGTTAAGCATGGACCAGAGGCTGAACAGCGGTCGGTAATAAGGCTGTGCGGTGGTTGCGGTGTCAAGGTTGACGAATCCCCAGACCGTTGATGTAAAGGCCAGCGGCAGATTCCTGAGATCTCTGATGCCGGCATTATTTAAAACCTGTTGCTGGTCATCACAGGCGAAATCCAGCCACAGCGTGTTGACTGAAAAGAGCAGCGCCAGCGCCACCGGTAAAAACCTGCTGAAACGCTGCAGGTTGGCGAACCGGGAGGCGGTTGAAACAGCCGATGAAGATTCGACGGATTCGTTGACCTGGTTAACCGATACAACAGACGATTTGGTTGACGCTTTGATTTTGCTAATCGTGGAATTTGGTTTTGACATTCGCCTTTTGAGTGCGGAGCTGCGGGAATTATTTGATGAAAGACAGCCGCAAATACTTTCAATCTATTCAAATATTTTCAATTTATTAGAACAGCCATTCTAAGCAACAGGCCGCAAACGATGCAAGCAAGTCTTGGATACGAGAGGCGCTTAGAAGGCCTAGAATATTGCCTGCCTGGCGCTCAGCTTGCCCGTCTTATCTTCAAGAAAATAATCTGAATCAGAAGCGCTCTCTTAAAAAGCGGACTTACCCGCCTTTCGGTAAAGGCATAAATCTAATCCGTCTCACCTGATAACTTGAGCAAAAATAGTTTGCACCCGCTCGGCTCATCTGGTTCGTATTTATGGTTTGATAGTGATATTTGTAAGAAAGCCTCTTTATCGAAGATGATTTGTAGGCGGCTGTTAAGAATTTTCCGGGCGGTTAAAGGCTTATATTTCGTAACGGTTCGCAGAAAATTTCTTGAAAAATAAATTCCGGTAAACCAAATGCGCTCTGTCGTCGTTCTAAAGATTTGCGCATAGGTGATTTCAAGAAAGCACCCGGCAAGCTTATAATCAAATATTCAGGTGGAGAGGAACGATTAAAAGTTCAAGGAGTTTCTATGAAAAAGATTACAATATTGGCGATGGCATTACTGATGGCAATCAGCGCGGCGGTCGTAAACCGAGCCGCCCAGCCAGCGCCGCAAAGTGGAGCGGAATTATTAAACACCCTGCCCGATGGCAAAGCCGCGATTATCATTGATGTTCAACGCGTGATTTCGAGCAACCTGTTCTCGCAGGAGAAATTGAAAAATCTGCTCGACAAAGCGCAAAACGAAACTTCACAAATGGGCGTGAAAATTTCCGACATCCAGGCGATTGCGCTTTCATTCCCGACCTCAAAATTTAGCGACCCGGTGGTGGCCATCAGTGGCACGCTCAATCAAAACAACATCCTGGCTCAACTTCGCGACAAACAAAACGTCAAAGTCGAAACCGAAAAATACAAAGGCTTCGATATTCAAAGAGTAAGTGAAACCAGTAAACCCGACGCCAGCGGCAAAACGACCTTGAATAACAAAACCGCCTTTGCTTTCCTGGATGCCAATACGGCGGTTGTCGGTTCATCCATCAGTGTTCGCGCGGCGATTGATGTGCGCAGCGGCGACCGTCCAAGTCTGGCAAAGAACGCGGAACTCATGGGGGCGCTCTCGCAAAACAGCACCGCGCCGATTAACTTTGCCTTGAAGATGGACGAAGGGATGGCCAAGGGACTTTCGAACGATAGCCTGCCACTGCCGAACCTGGAAAGTTTGAAGATGATTTTCGGAGCCGTCGAACTCACGAATGGTGTCGGGCTCAATGCGACGCTGCGCAGCGATACCGCTGAACACGCCAAGGCGATGGCCGACCAGTTGAATGGTTTGCTGACTATGGCAAAAGGATTTCTTGCCGCCTCCACCGACCCGAAGACGGCTTCAATAGGCGAGGCGCTTAAATCCTTGAGCGTCACCGCTACCGATGTGGACGTGAAAATTGTTGGCAACTTACCGATGGATTTAATCGGGCAGTTCCTGAAATAGATTGTCATTCAACGAGAAATTTTTAAGGTGTGGGTTTGAACTTTCAAGCTCACCCCTTTTTCCTTTTAAAGCGGGTTTCATTCAGGCAAAGTGACGGCGACCAAAGGTGCGCGAGTGGTTTATAATTTTCCACGATTATGGAACCAACGAAGCGATATGTGATTAAGCGCGAAGTGCCGCGCCGCTATCTCGTCAATTACAAAGCTGAACTTAATGAAGAACAGTATGCCGTCGTGACGGCCGGCAAAGGACCTTTGTTGGTCATCGCCGGCGCCGGTTCCGGCAAAACGCGCACCGTAACCTATCGCGTCACGCGGTTGATTGAATCCGGCATTGCTCCTTCACGCATTTTGCTTGTCACCTTTACGAACAAAGCGGCGCGCGAAATGCTCCATCGCGTCGAAGGCTTAGTCCAGGCTGACGTTCGAAAAATCTGGGGCGGCACGTTTCATTCCATCGCCAATCGCATCTTGCGGCGTCACGCCGGGTCAATCGGTTATCAAACAAATTTCACCATTCTTGATACCGAAGACGCGAAAGACTTGGTTGCCGCCGCCATTCAAGAAGCCGGGATTGACACCAAAGCGCGGCGCTTTCCGAAAGCCGAAGTGGTTCACGGCATTATCAGTTACGCCAACGACACCGACACGCCGATTCGCGATTGCATCGTTCGCCTCTATCCGCAATTCGAACCCCTCGCCACGCAAATCGAACGCGTTGACCGCCTCTATCAAGCCCGCAAACTGGAGCGCAACGCCATGGACTATGACGACCTGCTGCTCAATTGGAAAAAACTATTAATCGAGTGCAAAGAGGTGAGCGATTACTGGGCTGAGCAATTTGAATACATCCTGGTTGATGAATATCAGGACACCAACAAAGTACAGGCTGAAATCGTTGACCTGCTCGCCGTTAAACATCGCAATGTGATGGTCGTAGGCGATGATGCGCAATCTATCTTCGGCTGGCGCGGGGCGCATTTTCAAAACATCTACGAATTCAAAGACCGCTACCCCGACGCGCAGGAGTTTCATCTCGACGCCAACTATCGTTCGCGCCCGGAAATCGTCATGCTGGCCAACGCTTCGATAAAAAATAATCGCAAGCAGTTTCCGAAAAACCTCCGCGCCATTCGCTCATCTTCGGGGGTGGCGCCGGCGCTGATTCCGACGCACGACCTCGACCAGCAAGCCGCTTTTGTTGCCAGCCGCATCCTTGAACTGCGTGAAGAGGGTATCGGGCTTGATGAAATCGCTGTGCTTTATCGTAGCCATTATCACGCGCTTGAACTGCAACTTGAATTGACGCGCCGCGATATTCCCTTTGTGGTGCGTTCAGGAATCCGTTTTTTCGAGCAAGCGCATATCAAAGACGTGGTCTCGTATTTACGACTGCTGGTGAACCCGCGTGATGAAATCGCCTGGAAGCGCGTCTTGAAACTCATCCCGCAAATCGGCAACGCCACCGCAAATCGCATCTGGGAACGTCTGGCTTTTGCCGAAGAGCCACTCGCTTTAGTGCGCCGCACGGATTTTGATACCCAACCCCGATTTCGCGAAGGCTGGACAGAGTTTGTGAAATTGATTGAACAACTGGTCAGCCCCGAATACCTCGACCAACCCGCCAAACAGATCGCTTTAATTTTGTCGTCGGGTTACGAAACCCATCTCGAAAACACTTATGAAAATGCCGACCTTCGCGCAGAGGATTTACGCCAACTGGCTAATTACGCGGCGCGCTTCGCTTCCACCGAAGAGTTTTTATCCGAGCTGGCGTTAATCAACACCGAACGCTTTGCCACGCCGCAGGGCACGACCGCCGAAGATGTCGTCGCCGGAGGCGATGAAGACGAACAATTGGTCTTAAGTTCGGTTCATCAGGCGAAAGGTTTGGAATGGCGCGTGGTCTTTTTGATTTGGGCGGCGGACGGCAAATTCCCGTCGGCAAGATCTTTGCGCGACGCGGAACAGGAAGAAGAAGAACGCCGGCTTTTTTACGTCGCTATCACCCGCGCCAAAGATGAACTCTATGTCTGCTACCCGCTGGTCGTCACCGATTATTCGCGACAGACGGTGATTCAAAAACCGTCGCGCTTTGTCACTGAAGTAGCCCGCGAACTGTTTGAAATCTGGTCACTTGAAGAAGAAACCCAAGCCTTTGAACCTACCGACGAGCCGAAATTAATTAACTGAAAAAAATTAGTCTGGCATAAATCAACAAAATCATATTTCATTGGAACAAATAATAACCTCCCTCGTTTTTAGGGTATCAATTTGAACGATTGATGCTCTTTTAAGTAGAGAAATTTTAAGAAGGAGAAAGCGAACCCGCGAGTTCGCAGAAAAAAATGGCAAAGACGAACGAACAAATACAGGAAACCCAGCCCAGACAATGGGAGTGCAAAGAATGTCACGGGATGATTGAAGCGAGTGACACCATTGCCTATCACCTCATTGAAGGTTTTCTCTATGGTTGGTGCGCTCCATGTTTTGATAGCTCAATCAAGAAAGCGGCCTAGTGAATTAAAGCATCGCTGTTGAATTTACCGGTGCTTTTTAATTCCGGCGATGCTTTAGCTTTAATTCGGAACAACCCCCACTGTATCGGTGTCTAAACCTAATGATGACCCGAACACAGCGCCTTCCATGTTTGATAGCTTTCCTGGTCTTCGGCTTACTCATCAGCACTGCAATTCAAGCTCAATCGTTGGCGCCAGCTAGCGAAGAGGCGGCGCTGCGCGCGCTCATTGAGCAATATGTTGAAGCGCAAGCCACAAAGAACATTATCAAGATAATGGGGAGCTGGACGTTGCGCTCCCCGGAGGCCATTCCCCACCTTGAAAAAATTCAACAGAACCTGGAAAGCGAAGCTTATGTTTTTACAAACCTTACGATATCGAATATTAAAATCGTCACTGTTCGCGCTACGCTTCGCGTTGAAGCCGAGGTTGCCATCACCCAAACCGCAACTGGGGAGAGTCGCAAGCAGCATCTGGCGCGTAACTTTGCCCTGTTGAAAGAGGAAGGGAATTGGCGCATCTGGTGGGAAGTTCCGGCAACCCAGAATGTCGAAGCATTTTTAAAGAAAGGCGCGGAATGGAAAACCTCCACCAGCCGACCCGTAGAAGAACAATTTGCCGATGCATTATTTGAAGCCAGCCCCACCGACCGCGACACCTTGCTTGCCGAAAATCAAGAGCTGATGACGGCGGCGCTCGTCAAAGCCCTGCTCAAAAAGAGCGAAGCTTTTCACGCGCCGTCAAGCGCCGCAAAAGTTTTGGAAGGGTTTCGCCTCGCGGAAATCCTTGCCGAACGGCTTGGCGATCAGCCCGGCGCGGCGCGCGCCCGACTCGGTCAGGCTGAACTGCATCGGCAATCGCGAAATTACCCCGCGGCCTTAACCCTGTTTGAAAAAGTCGCCGCGCAATTTGCCGAGCTTAATGAGCAAGCGCAAGTCGCAAAAGCCTATGACAGCCTCGGCACGATTTATTTAGAGCAACGGGATTTTGAACGAGCGTTGGAAAGCTATAAACGGGCGCTTGCGGTTTACACGGCGCTCAATCATCGCACGGGAATTGCCGACGCCAACGAAGAGCTTGGCAGCGTCTATTACGAAGAGAAGAAATACCCGCAAGCCCTCGAATTTTTTGAAAAAGCGTTAAAACTGCGTGAGGCAGCGGGCAAGAAGGTTGAGGTTTCGGCAACCCTCAATAACATGGGTAATACCTATTACCATCAAGAGAATTATGAAACGGCGATTGAATATTACCAGAAAGCGATTCCGGGTTTTGAAGCCAACAATGACAAACTGGCAATCGCCGAAACCCTGAACAATCTGGGCAGCGCCTATTACGCGCAGGGCAACTATGATATGGCGCTGGAAGCTTACGAGAAGGCCTTAGCGCGGGCTGAGGAGTTAAACAATAAATACACAGCGGCAACCTCGCTCTTCGGCCTCGGGCTTGTGCAATATGTGCGCGGCGATTTTGGCCTGGCGCTCGATGCCTTAAACAAAAACTTCGCTATTCTTGAACGCCTGGGCAATCGGGAAAGAATGCCTCCGACGCTTCGCAGCCTGGGGCTGACGCACTTGCGCCGGCAAAATTATGACCTCGCGCTCGAGGCTTATTTGAAATGTCTGAAGCTTTACGAAGAGCAAACCGACAAAGCCTACAAGCTCCAGGCGGCAACCTTAGTAATTGAAATCGGCAACATTTTATACACGCAAGATAAATATGACCTGGCCCTGGGGCGTTACCACCAGGCGCTTGCTTACTTTGGAGCCTTGCAGGAATCCGCTGGCATTGCGGCGGCTCACAAAGGTATCGCGACGGTTTATTATGCGCGAAATAATTTAGATGCGGCCTTGGAAGGCTATCAAAAAGCGCTCGCGCTTTATGAATCGCTGGGCGACAAAGATGAGATAGCCTTTACCTTTGACCGCCTTGCCTCGGTTCATTATTCACGAAGCGACTTTGCCAAAGGGCTCGACTTTGCCGACCGCGCCACGCGGCTGGCTAAACAAATCAACAATCAACCTATCGTTTGGCAATCGCGCTACACAGCCGCAAACGCTTATCGCGGACTCGGCCAATTTGAAGAGGCGCGCAAGGCGGTTGAAGAATCTATTGCCACCATCGAAACGATGCGGACGCAATGGATTGATGACGAACAAGCGCAAGCTTTCTATCAAGACAAGACGGCGCCTTATGTGGTGATGATGGAATTACTGCTCGCGCAAAACAAATCCGTAGAGGCTTTTGCCTTTAGCGAACTCATCAAAGTCCACAGGCTTTGGGATTTGTTGCATAAGGTGAGGCTCAAGATAACCAAGACCATGACGGCGCCTGAAATGGAGCAGGAACCAAAGCTCAACCGAGGGCTCATTGCCTTGAAACGACAATTTGACCGTGAACAGTTACGCGAAAAGCCGGGTGAAACGCGAATCCTCAGCTTAACGGCGCGCTTGGAAAAAGCGCGACAGGATGTTGAAGCCTTCAAAACCAAACTTTATACCGCGCATCCACAGTTGAAAACCTTGCGCGGCGAAGCCTCAGCCATGGGGCTCACAGCCATGAGCCTTTCAGCCATGAGGCTCACAGCCATTAGCCTTTCAGCCACAAGCCTTGAAGATACGAGTCGCTTGCTCGATACGCGCAGCGCCTGGCTTGAATTCGTGGTCACGAATGCGAAAACTTATCTCTTCGTCCTCTCAAAAGAGCCACCAGCAGGCGCCCCTCGCAGCGCGCCAGTCCTCAATTTGAAAGCCTATGTTTTAAATATCGGTCGCCCGGAACTCACAGAGCGCAGCGGGCAGTTCAAAACGGCGATTGTCGGGCAAACTGAGCAAGTCAAACCGCTTGCCCGCGAGTTATACGAAGTGCTATTGAAACCGGCCAACGCGCAACTGAGCGGCAAAGATTATCTTGTTGTGGTGCCTGACGATGTTTTATGGAACGTGCCGTTTCAGGCTTTACAGAGTGCCGACGATCGTTATTTGGTTGAAGATGCCGCCCTGGTTTATGCGCCCTCACTAGCGGCTTATCAGGAGATGAATAGACCGCGCGCAACAACCCGTCCGCCCGCCATTTCATTGCTCGCTTTCGCTAACCCCCTACTGAGTGAGGAGACTAAAGAGCGGGCTCGGCTCTTTAACAAAGAACAAAGCTTTGCTCCCGCAGTTGATATTGAGAATGAGTTGAAGATGTTAAGCCAACTCTATGGTGAGGCGAGCCGTGTTTTCACAGGCGCAGAGGCAAGCGAAGAAAAATCAAAAGCCGAAATTGCCAGGGCGCGCGTGGTGCAGATTGCCGCCCGCGCCCTGCTCAGTGATAACAGTCCGCTCTATTCGTCAATTCTGTTGGCGCAAACTGAAACGGATAAAAAACAGGATGGGCTGTTGCAGGCCTGGGAACTTCTTCAGTTAAATTCGTTGAGCGAGGTGATCGTGATGACCGCCTGTGAATTGCCCTCAGCAAGCAATGGCGATGGGTTGACGACGATGGCCTGGAGCTGGTTTGTTGCCGGAAGCTCAAGTTTGGTTTTAAATCAATGGAGCAGTGAAAGCGGCAATCCCGATTTTATACTTGAATTACATCGTCAACTCAAACAACCTCTGGCGCCGGCAAAAGCCTTGCAACAGGCGGCGCGCGTCATGCTCAAAGGACCGCATTCGCAACCGTTTTACTGGTCGCGTTTCCTGGTCATCGGGGCCGGGAAATAACCCTTGCTTAAAAGGGGCACTCAGTTTTCGCCAGCAAAGCGCCAACCGAACGCCCCAACGCGGTCAGGGTTTTGTTCGCTCCGCCTCAAGCGCACTTTTAACCGCCTTGAACTCTTCATTCAATAACTCAAGAAAGAATTCCGCGCCTTGCAGGGAATTGGCACGTCCTTTTTCTTCAAGCATCTCGCTGAGTCCCGCCATGCGTTTGGCGCCGAGGTTTGCGCAACTGCCTTTCAAAGCGTGGGCGATAGTCCTGAGCGCGCCCGCGTCCTGTTCGTCGAGGGCTCTTTGCATCGCTACCAATCTTGGCGCCGTATCGGCACAGAATAAATCAATCAAATGCGGAATAAGCTCCCGACTTTTTTCGCCGAAAGCCTTGCGCATCTTGGCCAGCGCCGTCAGGTCTAACGACTGAGAAAAACGCGCTTCGCCTTGCGGCTCGCTAAGCGTTGCCAAAGTTGATGTCGGCTCGTTTTTAACCCATTTGTTAATTGTCGTTTCGAGATGTTCCGGCTGAATCGGTTTGCTCAAATAATCATCCATGCCGGCGGCGAAACATTTTTCCGCGTCACCATCGAGCGCGTTGGCCGTCAACGCAATAATGATGGAATGTTGGCCTTCGCCTTCGCGGCGGCGTATCTCGGCCGTTGCTTCATAGCCATCCATCTCCGGCATCTGACAATCCATTAAAATAATGTCGTAATCGCGGCCCGTCAGCGCTTCGATGGCTTCGCGTCCGTTGGTGACGGTGTCCGGGTTATACCCGAGACTTCGCAGTTGCAAAATGGCCACCTCGCGGTTCACGCGGTTGTCTTCGGCGAGCAGAATGCGCACCCGGTTGTTGAGTTGATGGTTGTTTGTTGACCCGCTTGCGGTTTGGGCAGGCGCGACCGAAACGTTAGCCCCCAGATCTTTGGTTCCGGTGATGGTATTAACCAGACAATCAAACAATTCCGATTGCTTCACAGGCTTGCTGATAAAAGCTTCGATTTCCGATTTATGCTTTGCCTTTTCGTCATTTATTCTGCCGAGGGCCGACATCACAATAATCAGCGTGGAATCGGTCAAGGGGTCAGCTTTGATTTGTTGCGCCAGCGTGAGTCCGTCGAGTTCGGGCATCTGCATATCGAGAATCGCCAGTCCGAAAGGGTCGCCCGAACGGGCGGCGCTGCGCAATAACTGCAAGGCGTCTTTGGCGCTTCCGGCTGTGCTATAACGCATCCGCCACGAATCAATATAATGACCGAGAATCGCCCGGTTGGTTTCATTATCATCAACCACCAACAACCGTAAGTTTTCCAGCGAAGATTTTTTCAATTCGGGTGCGAACCCTTCGAGGTCTTGAGCCTCAAAAGGCACGGTAAACCAGAAGATTGAACCGTGGCCGGGTTGGCTCTGAACCCCGAGTTCGCCGCCCATCAATTCGACAAGTTGTTTTGAAATCACCAGCCCCAGACCGGTGCCGCCGTATTTGCGCGTTGTCGAACTATCGGCTTGCGAAAAGGCTTGAAAAAGATTCTGCTGAACCTCTCTGGGCATGCCGATGCCGGTGTCTTTCACTTCAAAGCGCAATCTGACGTGAGCGTAGCTATTGCGCTCCTGGGTCGAGCGGAAGCTGAGGTGAACATTACTGCTACGCACTTTAGTTACTCGCACAATGACTTCGCCGGCTTCGGTAAATTTAACGGCGTTGCTGACCAGATTGGAAATCACTTGCCGCAAACGCAAGGGGTCGCCGCGCAGGATTTCAGGGACATCGTTATAGACCAGGGATGCCAGTTCGACCCGTTGCTTTTGCGCCTGTTCGGCAAAGAGTTCAACGACACCTTCAACAATGGCGCGCAAATCGAAAGCGACGTTTTCTAAAATCAATTTGCCGGATTCAATCTTGGAAAAATCCAAAATGTCATTGATGATGGCCAGCAAGGCATTGGCGCTGAACTCTATGGCGTCGGCCATCTTCCGTTGTTCGGTGGTCAACTCGGTCTTTAACAAAAGTCCGGTCATGCCGATGATGCCGTTCATCGGGGTGCGGATTTCGTGGCTCATCTTGGCAAGAAAAGCCGATTTTGCCTGACTGGCATCTAAGGCCGCTTCACGGGCGGCAATTAAATCGCGCTCTAATTGTTTGCGCTCCGTGATGTCTTGCGCGTGCCCCAGCACATAGGATTCGTCGGCGCCGTCGTCCTGGCGGATATTATGATATTGCCAGATGCGCTCTTCGCCGCTTTTGGTGAGTAAAACCATAAACCCTGTGGCAATCCGCTTTTCCCGAATCAACTGCAGATACTGAGTGAATAAAGGTTTTGCAACCGGAGCCAGAAATTCGGCTAAATTTTTACCGACCCAATCGGTTGGTTCATAACCGAGCGAACGCGCCGCCGCCGGATTGGCCATCAACAAATTGCCGCTTAAATCATGGGCGCAAATCAACCCCAAACTGTTTTCAACCAGATCCCGGTAGCGTTTTTCGCTTTTGCGCAGCGCCCGTTCGGCCTCTTCGAGCTTTTCAAAAGCCAGACTCTTATCTCGGGCTTTTTGCGCCAGCGTTTGCACCTCTTCGTAATCCAGTCGCAGGCGTTCGATGAGTAAAATTTTTTTGTCGCTCGCGCACAAAGCGAAGGCTTCCAGTTGAATCAAATTGTTTGCCGAATCATCTTCCGCAAAGGGGCCGGAATTTAAGCGCCCCTGTGCGTGGGTGTGCCAAAACGGTTCTGCTTCGATTAAAAAATATTCGATGAACGGAAATTTCTCCGTCAGATTGACGGCTTCAGGTGAGGCGCTACACTCAGGGTAAAGCGCGACAAACCAGGCGGGCGGCGCGGCGAGCAATTTAAATAAACGGTCTCCGATGCGCTCGAAGGCCGCGACCTCGAGCGCTGTGAAAATATCGGAATGGAAAATTTCTTGAGACATCAAAGATTTCAATTAAGAGAAACTTGCCGGAACCGTACACGGTACGGTCATTGACTGAGCATGATTTTGGTCAAAGACAGAAACGCCGTTTCAACGCCTTGACCGGTCTTCGCGCTGGTTTCAAAAACCGCAAAACCCTGTTGGGCGATTTTCTCTATATCGCTTTGGGCGATTTTCAATTCATCCAGTAAATCCGATTTATTGAAGAGCAGAATAAAGGGCAGTTCGCCAATTTCACTGTCCACCCGCTGTTTCAAACCCATCGCCGTTTCAAAGGTCTGCGGGCGGGTTCTATCAATCACCAGCAGGTACCCGGAAGCGCCGCGCAGGTAAGAGGTTTTAAGTTGCAGGTAATCGTCCTCACCGGCCAAATCCCACAACATCAAGGTCACCTCTTGTTCGGCGATTTTCACCAGCTTTTTATCCACCTTCACGCCGATGGTGGTGAGATATTTTTCCGAAAAGAGGCTTTTGACGAAACGCGACAGCAGGCTGGTTTTGCCAACCGCGTATGCTCCCAGGGTGCAGATTTTTTTCTGTAACATGGAACCTCGGCCCCTTGCGTCTTTACGATACGGGTTACTCGGCGACGGCAACCTTAAAGGTGACCTGGCGACCAACAAGTTGATTGTCCGGCTGATTTTTGACGGCCGAAAAAATATTGGCGTTTATTCCTCTGGCGGTCAATGCGGCGATGGCACTTTCGGCGCGCTCTTGTTTGAGCCTTTGATTTAGGGTCTCGGTTCCCGAAGCGTCCGTAAAGCCTGAGATTTCGATGCGCAACGTCTTCCCCGATAGGCTTGCTGAATTGGCGAGCGCGCCAATATCTTCAACCAGTTTTTCGATAGTTGATTGCTGGTCGCCGGCGATTTCCGCTGAACCGGGACGGAAATGAAGGGCGCTCTTTTCCAAACGTTCCTTGGCCTGCTCAAAGGTGTCGGTTCTGAACTCGCTCACCCCGGCAATCAGTTTTGCGAGTCGTTGCGCTTCGTCTGTCCAGACGAGTGGGGCGTTACCGTTTGCCTGCAACACGCCGTCGGCAAATTTCAAAGACACCCCCTGCGGCGGACGCAGCAAATCGCTGGCGCGTTGCAACACGAAATCGGGATAGGTTGATTGATAACTCTCCCAGCGACTGATGACATCTTGGGCCTCAAGCTTGGTGGTTTTCAAAATCTCCAAGGGGTCTGCGGCCAACGGGTCGCGCAGTCCCGTGATGTGATACTTGCCGCCACGTTTTTCCTGAGAAACCACAATGATTCCCGGTTCAGCGTTCAACTGGTAGAGATACTCGTCCCAACGCCACTGGCTGCGCAGTGAAAAAAATAACCACGCCGCAACGGCCAGAATCACGACGCTGGCGAGCCACCAGAGTAAAGGCGACGGCTGTTTTTTAGCTTGCGGTTCTTCGAGCTGCATTTGTAAACAGCTTTCGAGCGTCGGGCGGCTGGCTTCAAAGGCCGCCGCGTCGCCTTGAAAATTACTCAGCGCGTTGGCCTGTTCAAGGTGAACGGTTTCAATCGCGTCCTGTAACATGGCGCGATACTCCTGCGGCGCATTGCCGCGAATGACCGCTGCTAAAATGGCTTTTGGTCCCTGCTCAATCCAAACCTGAAGGTCGCCGACTTCGAGCGCTTCAAGCGCATCGCTGCTGGGCGCGCCGAACGAATCGCGGACGAAATCCTGAATCGCGGTGAGCATTCCCGAAACCATATCAGCATCTTGCGTGATGGTGTGAGCGGCGGCGACGTGTTGCAGTAAAAGCCCGGTCTCTTTGTGAATCAGGAAGACTTGTTCGACCCGGTAAAGCAAGGTGTGACTGAGCACCACTTCGGCAAAAGATTTGCCGGAGCGCAAGGCTTCCACGCGCCACCGCAAGCCTTTTACGGAAAGGCTGTATTCAAGCGCTTGATTGATGGATTGCACCAGTTCGCGCATGGCGCTGGAGATGGCTTTGCGAATGGCCGGACCGATAATCGGAAAGATGGCATCGGCAATGGCGCGCGGATTTCGTTTGACCGAGGCATTGAGCGAGGCTTCAACCGTAGGCGTTAAGGCTTTGGTGAGCGCTTTATCTTTTTTGGCGCGCAGCAGAATGCTGGCGGGCAAGATGTTGCTGACATCTTCAGCGAGGCGTTGGGGATTTTCAAGGCGGGCTTTGAGTTCGGCGAGTTGCTCGCGGTCATCTGACAGGAGCAACTCGCGCAACTCGGCAAACTCATCAAAAGTTTGCGAATGGGGTTCCTTAACTGTCTCATCAGGTTTTTCGTTTTCCTGAAGAGAGAGTTCAATCATTGCCTAAATCCTCCGCGCCCGGAATGGTAAATTCGTTATTGAGGCGCATGGCTAGCTCGGTAAACATGGCGGCGAGCGTAGCGCGATCGGTCTTTTCAAAACGCAGTTCCTGCGACTCCCGTTCCAGCGAATCCAAAGCCTCTGCATGTTTTTGGCGAATATCCTCGGAAAGCTTTTTCGATTGGTCTAAGAGCTGTTCGCGGATGTCGCGCTGGTTTTTGGTGATTTGGTCGTCGAGTTGCGAACTCTTTTTTTCGAAAGTTTTGGTTAAATCTTTGAGGTCGCGGGCAATTTGGTTATCCGATTCTTTACGTTCGCCGTGTTCGGCTTTCAGTTTGTCGGATAGGGCATCAAGCTCTTTTTTGATATAGGTCTCAAGCGAATCGAAACGACGGCGCACTTCATCTTTCAGGTCGTTTGATTCTTTAATCAAGCGGTCTTCGAGCTTGGCAAATCTCTTTTCATAATCCCGCGCCTGCGAGCCGAAGAGGATTTCCCGGACTTTATCCAGGCTTCCTGCGCCTTCGGCAGTCGCAGCCGGCGCCTTACCGTCAAGTGGTTTTCTTTCCTCAGCCATAAGTGTCGGTTTACTCCTTAGCGATGAATTGTTCTTTGCTGGTTTTCCAGAGACCGTGATTTTCGCTTTTGATTTGGCGATAGATTGTTTGCTCTTTGTAGCAGGCACGGGTTTGCTCCTTGTGCTCTAGCAAGCAGATTCTAGGCTAAACAAAGCCAGGAAATTATTGGGGGACGTTCTGCGAGCAAAGACTATAACACAAGGATGAGGAATCAAAATATACGAATTGAGAGAGTCGGTGGAAGAAGGGGGATGAACAAAACCGTCTATTGAAGGAAGAAGAGGGGGTAAAATTTTTTCACTGGCAGTTGGTCACCTGCGCCGACTGCCGCTTGGTCGCACCGAGGGGGGGTGCCAGTTCAAAATGGCGATTTATAAAAGCTTTTTAATGGCTTCGAGAAGTTCCGGTGAAGCCTGAGTTTGCGCTTCTATTTCAAAGAATTTTTGCGCAATCTCTAATTTGGTTTGCAACTTAATCACATCATAAGGTTTCAGCAGATAGTCATCCACCCCTGAGGTAATGGCGCTCACGAGCGATTCCTTCTCGGCGCAGGAGGTTTGCAAAATGAAATATGAATAATAGCTTTTGTCACAGGTGCGAATCTTTTTACATAACTCCAGACCGTCCAGATTTGGCATTAACCAATCGGAAACCACGAGATGAAATTCCTGGCTGGTGAAGGCTTCCCAGGCGGCTTTGCCATCTTCGCAAGCGATGACTTCATAGCCCAGATTGTGTAACATCTGCTGCAACAGATGACGCGACAGCGGATCGTCTTCAACTAATAAAACTTTCATATATTTCCCTTCTTTCATAATGAATCTTTAACGGCCGTCCATTTGAGTATCGGGGAGTGAAACCTGTAATGCTGGGTAAGAACTAAAAGAGATATTTTTGTTCTTCGATATATTTTACCTGAGTGAGTTTGGTAATGCGTGAAGTAACCAAATGCTTCATGCCGGACTCGGTCTCAAGGTAAAAAATGGCGCGCGCATCAGTCTTCAACCCCTTGGGGTCAGTCGTATAACTATCTCCTTGCTTGAAGATTGTGCCCAGCAAAATCGCTTTCTGCTTTTGCTCACCGAGTGAACCGCCCGATAAGTAACCGTGACAGTGCCCGGCATCGGTTACGCAAAATCGGTAAAGGCTATTCTGGGTTTCGATGACAATCTCTTCTGCGCTATGAATATCCTCGAACTCGATATGATGCAGACTGCAATATTGATCTGTTTCGCTAACCATATTCATTATTATTATCCTTAAAGGGGGGGGGAGATTTTCTGTTTATTATTTTCGGCGTGGCTGCGTTCGGTTACAGCCACGCCTCGCAACTACGCTCAGGTGATTAATGGTTCCCCTCCCATTAACGTCAAGATTGCCGAAGCTCTCTTGCTGGCGCAGCGCAGGTGCAACCTACGTCATCGGTTCAATTAAAAAAACTTCTCAATTCACCGGCCGTATTGCCGGTTCTCAATTTGTTGATATAGATCAAAAGTTGATGCGGATGTTCGTTAATATAGTTCATTGCAATTTCAAATACCTGCTCGGCTTTTTCCTGACTGAGATTTACTTTTTCCACTAATAAAGAAATGAT
>JBIOWC010000625.1:0-7073 GCA_044868105.1 Blastocatellia bacterium | reverse complement strand
GCTTGTAAAAAGCGCAATGCAAAGGCTGCCCAGTACAAGCTGCCGGTGAATTGACTGCTTATTCAATGGGGCTCTGGCAGCTTGGTCTTCAATCAAAGAAGCCTGGTCGTCAAGAACCGCTACGCTGACGGCCTGTACCGCACGTTGCTTAATATCAGAAAAAAGATTTTCGGGAGCCGCTCTCTGGGTCATATGGTTTGCGAAGGAGGTTCGCCTTATAAAGCTGCAAGTCTCCGATAAAAAATAAATAAACAATCCGTCAGCTATTCCAATTCTCTTAATCAAAATCGGGAAATGGCGATGGTTTATCTATTTTCCTCGTAAGGAGCGCGCTGGCGCATTTAAGTTTAGTGACTCAAATAATGGCAAAATACATCTTCTGGTTATCCCTTGCGGCTTTGCTCTACACCTATGCCGGCTATCCCGTAGGGGTGTGGTTGCTGGCGCGTTTTCGCGGGCGTAAACCTGTGCGTCAGCCCATCACGCCTAAGGTTTCGGTGGTTATTGCCTGCTTTAACGAAGCGCAGAACATCGAAGCCCGCATCAACAATCTCTTGCAGAGCGATTATCCGCAGGAACATTTAGAAATCCTTATTGTGTCGGATGGTTCGACCGATCAAACGGTTAAAATCGCCAACTGTTACGCCGACGCTGGGGTGTGCGTTTTCCATTATCCCAAGCGCCGTGGCAAACCGCAGGCCTTAAATATCGGTGTGGAAAATGCGAGGGGCGAAATTATCGTGTTCACAGATGCGCGACAAGCATTTGAGCCAAAGGCCATCAAAGAGTTGGTCGCAAACTTTGCCGATGCAACGGTGGGCGCCGTCTCGGGTTCGTATGTGATGAGCAAAGCGGGCGGCTCAACGGTGGTTGAAGGCGTAGGATTTTATTGGCAATACGAATCCTGGATTCGCAAAAATGAAGGGCTTTTTAATTCCATCGTCGGCGCTACCGGCGCAATTTATGCCATACGCAAAACGCTTTGGAAGAGCTTGCCTACAGAAACTATTCTCGACGACGTTTACACGCCGATGCACATTGCGCTCAGTGGAAAGCGCGTCGTCTTTGAGCAGAAGGCGATTGCCCACGACCGCATGGCGAAATCGGCAGGGCGGGAATTTGCCCGCAAAGCGCGAACCTTGACCGGAAATTATCAGCTCTGTCAGTTGATGCCGCGTTTGCTGTTTCCAAACCAGATGCTGTTATGGCAATTCTGGTCGCACAAACTCCTGCGACTGGCGGCGCCGATTTTTCTGCTGGCTTTACTTGGCGCCAATTTTTCCCTGGTCGCGACCGCTGAAAATCTATATGAACCGACCTTTTATATGGCGGGTTTCGGGTTGCAAATCATTTTCTATTTGAGTGTGTTATGCGGATGGCTCCTGGCGAAGACCGACAAACGGATAAAACTTTTCAATGTCGCATATGTCTTTTCAGTGATGAACGCCGCCGCGCTGGTCGGGTTGTTCTATTTTGTATTCGGTAAACGCAATATTTGGGTACGCAGCGAATAACTTGTGAAAGTTGGTGAACGATGAGCAAGACTTACGAAGAAGTTGAATTGCCCGAACATACTGCACTTGAATTCAACGTAACCGCATTGGTTGACCAGGATTCAACAAAAGCGAGACCGTCAGTCTTTGTTTTTGGCGTAGCCATATTGACGCTCTTTTTCGTCACCCAATTCATGCAGCTTTTTCCTAAACTCGATGGCTTGCCGCTGGTAAAAATTATCGTCGGGTTAGCTACAGTTATCTTTATAACGACTCCGCATTTGATTGCCAATCGCTGGCGACTTCGCGACCTCCCGCCATTCAAATACCTGCTATTTATTCTGCTGTTTGCGGCCGCTACTTTGCCGCTTTCCTATTGGCGTGAAGGCAGCTTTGGATTTTTCACCCAGACCTTTTTCAAAAACGTCGTCTTCGCTTACCTGTTGGCTCAAGGCGCAAAAGACAACCGTTCAACGCGCTGGATTGCCGGGTCACTGGTTACGGGTTGCGTGTTGATTGTCATCGCCATCTTAATCGGATTCGGACCCGAAATCTCGGTTTTTGAAGCCGAAAACCGTATGATGATTGGCGGCACGTATGACGTAAACGACCTGGCTTTGTTGTTTGTCGTGACGATTCCTTTTGCCTTTTTCCTGATTAAAGACGCCAAGATTTTTCATCGCATCTTACTGATAGGCGCGATTGCCTTGATGTTAATGGGCATCGTCAAAACCGCTTCGCGCGGAGGCTTTCTGGGGTTAGTTGCCATCAGCCTCTTTCTGTTGATTCGCGCTTCGGGCAAAGCGCGCGCCTATACCTTGATTGCGCTGCTCGTGGGCGCGCCCTTAGTTATGGCTACTGCGCCGGAAGCCTTTTTAAATCGCATCAACACCATGTTTGCGTTAGAACAAGACTACAACATGAAAGATCGGAGCGGGCGAAAGCAGGTTTGGGAGAACGGGGTGAAGATGTTAGCGGCGCATCCCTTGGTCGGGGTGGGCATTGGCGCGTTTCCCATTGCCCATGGCTATTTTTCAAATTCCAAAATCCACATTGCGCCACACAACTCTTTCGTACAGATTACCGCTGAACTTGGGCTTCCCGGTATGACGCTGTTTTTGGCAATTATTCTCACGGCGTTTGGATATGCGCGAAAAGCCCGACGCCTGGCGCGTGAGGCCCCAGCGGATGAAGGAATAGCCTGGATTGGCGCGGCCGTCCAGGTCAGTTTCATCGGCTTTATCGTATCCGGCGCCTTGCTTTCACACGCCTATTCCCCAATCTTTTGCTTTCTTGCCGGAATCTCCGCGTCACTCGCGGCGCGTTGCAAAGCTTACGAGCGAGCACATCAACCGGAAGAGATTGAAATCGAATGGACGATAAAGGCGGTTGAAGCACCCGCAAATTAATTGCTTCTGGTTTATTCAATCCCCGCCGTTTCTGACAAACAACAGAAGATAAATGGAATCCGTGGCAAGCGAACAGTTCGGTTAAAGCGCTATTTGGCATGACGGATGAAATTGCTATGGCCAGCCGGGTTGACCTGGATTGCTGTATAATCGAAGACCACAATGAAGCCTGAGCAGCAAAAAAAATTCCCGCCGCCCAGCAAACCTATTTCAATCACTCCGGCGCGGCGCGCGGCCTTCACGATTCTTCATCGAGTCGTTTCCGAAAACGCTTATGCGGCGGTCTTGCTCGCCTCAGAGATGAATCTTTCGCGCGAAGACCACGGGCTGGCGCAAGAGCTGGTTTTAGGCGTGTTGCGTCATCAACAGACGCTTGATTACCTCATCGTAAAATACACCAAACGCAAAATTGAGAAATTCGATTTGGCGGTCTTACTCGCGCTTCGTTTAGGGCTTTATCAATTGCGTTATTTGACCCGCATTCCGCAATCTGCGGCCGTCAATGAATCGGTCAATCTGGTCAAATTTGCCAGGAAAATGAGCGCTGCGTCGCTGGTCAATGCAACGCTGCGCCAGGCCGCAAAGCACCTTGAGGCTCACCTAGGCGAAGAGATTCGCGATCCATTTGCCAGAATGGCTGTTGAAGTTTCTCATCCGCGATGGATGCTGGAACGCTGGGTGAAGGCCTTTGGCGAAGATGAAGCGCGCCGACTGGCGCTAGCCAACAACCAAACGCCTGTGGTCGCTTTTCGCGTGAACCCGCTGCGCGCAACACCTCAAGAGGTGATTGGCGAATTTGCAACAAGCGGCGTGACCGTACACGAATCCATAATTGCCAGGGGCGCCTTCACGCTGCACGGCGGTTCGATGGCAACCATCGTTCGAGCTGCCGAGGCGGGGCGGGTCTATATTCAAGACGAAGCTTCGCAACTGGTCGCGCTCCTGCTTGAAGCGCAAGCCCATGAGCGCCTGCTTGATTTATGCGCGGCGCCCGGCTCGAAAACTTCACAGCTTGCTGCGCTCACCGAAAATCAAGCAGAAATTATCGCGACGGATTTACATGCGCATCGGTTATTGACCTTATTAACCACCTGCAAACGATTGGGGGCAACCTCGGTTGAAGCTATCGCTTTAGACGCCACCGAAGAATTGCCGTTTGTTGAATCTGCCAAACTGTTTGACCGGGTTTTGTTGGATGCGCCATGTTCAGGCACCGGGACGCTCAGACGTAACCCGGAAATCAAATGGCGACTTGAGGCGAAAGACATTAAGCGACTTGCTGAAATTCAATCAACTTTACTCCAGCACGCTGCAAGGGTGCTGGCGATTGGCGGACGATTGGTCTATTCGACTTGCTCGCTTGAACGCGAAGAGAATGAAGCTGTCGCCCAAAGATTTCTTGAGGCGAATAAAGGCTTTCGCTTGCGCAAACCGAATGCGCCGATTGATTGCGTAACCGGCGAGGGATTTGTTAGAACCTTTCCGCACAGACATCATACGGATGGTTTTTTCGCTGCTGTGATAGAGAGAGTTGATTAATCCGGCCTGGCGCGTTGTTTCGGAGGTTTCACTTGTGAGACACACAAGGTTATTGGTTGTATTGAGCTTTATTTTGCTCGTTTCATCAGCCATGTTTTCCAATCCCGCTGCGAAGAGAATCCAGCAAGCGTTAACACCGCAAGGCGTCTCTTCGCACAGAACGCAAATTGTTCTACTTGGAACCGGAACGCCCAACGCTGACCCTGAGCGTTCGGGACCAGCGGTTGCGATTGTCGTAAATGACACGCCCTACCTGGTAGATTTCGGAGCTGGTGTGGTGCGGCGCGCGGCGGCAGCAAATAAAAAAGGCATCGAAGGGCTTACTGTAAATAAACTCAAAACCGCTTTCGTCACCCATCTGCATTCAGACCACACGGTCGGCTATGCCGATTTAATCTTTACGCCCTGGACGCTTGAACGCACAGAACCGCTACAGGTTTTCGGGCCGCGCGGCTTGCAGGCGATGACCCATCATGTGCTCGAAGCTTATAAGGAAGATATTGAAATTCGCACCAACGGGTTGGAACCATCGAATAAAACCGGCTATCGAGTCAAGGCTTATGAAATTAAAGCGGGGGTGATTTACAAAGATGCGAATGTCACGGTGAAAGCTTTTCCCGTTAAGCATGGGTCATGGCGCGAAGCTTACGGCTATCGGTTTGAAACGCCGGATAAAATCATCGTCGTTTCAGGTGATTGCACGCCTGATGAAAATATCGTGCAAAATTGCAACGGCTGTGATGTGTTGATTCACGAAGTTTATTCGACCACAGGCTTTGCAAAACGACCGCCGGAATGGCAAAAGTATCATTCAAATTTTCATACCTCTTCACGCCAGCTTGCAGAGATTGCAACAAGGGCAAAACCGGGGTTGCTGATTTTGTATCATCAGTTGTTTTGGGGAACCAGCGAAGAGGAGTTGGTTAAAGAGGTGCAGGCGAATTACAAAGGCCAAGTCGTTTCCGGGCGCGACCTGGATGTCTATTAATTTTTTTGATGGCCTATTCATCCGTATTAACTGCCTGACAGGTGGGATGCGATGCGACCCACAATTAAATTGCCTGGCAGACGGCCATCATATCATTGTCCGCAGGCGTGTTGATGAACAACGGAGAACTTCATAAAGAGATGAACCCAGTCACCCTCGAACACATCGAACAAGCAAGGCAGCGCATCGCTAACAGCGCGCGACTGACGCCGCTTGAATATTCGCGTTCACTTTCCAAAACTTTACAGCGCGAAGTTTTTCTCAAACTCGAATGCTTTCAACTGACCGGCTCGTTCAAACTTCGCGGCGCAATGGCCAAGCTCACGGCGCTCACTGAAGAGGAAAAAGCGCGGGGTGTGCTTACCGTTTCAGCCGGCAATCACGGGCTGGCGGTCGCCTACGGCGCTGCGGCTTTGAATATCAACGCCACCATCGTGGTTCCGACAACGGCATCGCGCGCCAAAGTTGAAGCCATCGGCGGTTATCCGGTGACGCTCGTTGAACGCGGCGCAAATTATGACGAAGCTGAACGCGCCGCGCGCGCGATGGAAAGCGAAACCCTGAAGACCTTCGTTTCACCATACAATGATATTGAAGTCATTGCCGGGCAGGGAACCATCGCTTTAGAAATTTTAGAAGCCGCCCCGCAGGTTGACGCGATAGTGATTCCGATAGGTGGCGGCGGGCTGATTGCCGGTATCGCGCTTGCCGCCAAAGCTCTCAACCCGCAAATCAAAATCTACGGCGCAGAACCTGAAGCGACGCCGACGATGCGTGCCGCGTTGAAAGCCGGGCGCATCGTCGAAATCCAGGAAGATGAAACCCTGGCTGACGGGCTGGCGGGAAACATTGAGCCGGGTTCGATAACCTTTCCAATCATTCAACAACTGGTTGATGAAGTCATAACCGTAAGCGAAGGCGAGATTAAAAAAGCGCTTTCCGGATTTGCACACGACGAACACCTCATGATTGAAGGTGCTGCCGCCGTAAGCTTGGCGGCTTTGCATTCAAGGCAAATCGCCGGGCAAAAAATTGTGGCCGTGGTAAGCGGGCGAAATATCACCCTCGAGCTCTTCACAGAGATAGTCAGTAGCCGAAATTAATGACGGTTGATGGTCGTGCGCAGGCTATTAAGCGACGTTTCTGAATAAGCGTTGTGAGCCGGTGTGAAAAACGTAAATCGGCTCTTCGACTTCCCGCAGTTTAATTGCCGTCCAGACGAACCGTTCGTCGCTATCGTGCATAATGACTTCACCTGACGAAGCAAATCCATCGGCATCGGTTTCGGCAATGGCTAAAGCGACCCATTCGTTTGAATAAAGATTTTTGATTTCCTTGATAGACAGTATCCCGTTCCCTTTTCCGAACATTGTACAACCTCATCTGTTTCCGGGAGCTAAAGGCACGCTGTGGTTTGGGCTTGAGTTTGGCGCGCGCGTAAGGGCAACCTGCTTTGCCTGCATTGAACTTTTACGAATTTATCGGATTGATGAGAGGGGCATCAACTGATGCCAATTTTATAGCACAGGCGTTTGGTTGTGTACACTTTTTACAGCAGAATTTTTTTTACGGCGGGAAATAAACGCGAGAGCAAGCGCGCCTAATAAACTGATTGCTGAAATTATTTTTCCAATAAAACGCGGG
>JBIOWC010000624.1:0-20905 GCA_044868105.1 Blastocatellia bacterium | reverse complement strand
ATGGCTTGCTCAAACAACTCACCAAAGCGGTTTTAGAACGCGCCATGCAAGCCGAACTCACGCATCATCTCGGTTATGAAAAACATTCTTTAAAGGGTAAAAACTCCGGCAACTCGCGCAACGGCAAGTCCAAGAAAACCCTGAAAGGCGATTTCGGCCATCTGCCCATCGACGTGCCGCGGGATCGCAACTCAAGCTTTGAACCGCAGATTGTTCCCAAAGGCGAAACCCGCTTTGCCGGGTTCGACGACAAGATTCTCTCGCTCTATGCCCGTGGCCTGACCACCCGACAAATTCAACAACACCTCGAAGAAATCTATCAGGTAGAAATTTCCCCGTCGCTGATCTCTTCGGTCACCGATGCGATCATTGATGAAGTACGAGCTTGGCAATCGCGTCCCCTCGAAGCGGTTTATCCGATTGTCTATTTTGATTGTTTGATGGTGAAAATTCGTGATGGCGCCCACATCAAAAACAAAGCCGTCTATTTAGCGATTGCCATTAATCGCGACGGCATAAAAGAAGTGCTGGGCTTATGGATTGCGCAAACCGAAGGGGCGAAATTCTGGCTTGCGGTGGTCACCGAATTAAAGAATCGCGGGCTGCAGGATGTGTTTATCGCCTGTGTCGATGGGTTGAAAGGCTTGCCCGAAGCCATCGAAACCGTCTATGCCCAAACCCAAGTGCAACTCTGCATTGTCCATCTGGTGAGAAATAGTTTGAATTATGTGGGCTATAAAGAACGCAAAGCGGTGGCTGCCGATATGAAGCAAATCTATAAAGCCGCGACCCGTGAGCAAGGGGAGTTGGAGTTGGAAAACTTCGCCGAGAAATGGGGAGAAAAATATCCACCGATGGTGCAGATGTGGCGAAAAAACTGGGAGCGGGTGGCAATTTTCTTCGCCTACCCGGAAGAGATTCGGCGAGTGATTTACACGACCAATGCGATTGAATCAGTGAATATGAGTTTACGGAAAATCATCAAGAATCGGGGTTCGTTTCCCAACGATGAGGCGGCGTTGAAATTGATTTATCTGGCCTTGCAAAATATTAGCGAGCGGTGGACGATGCCGGTGAAAGATTGGCGAGCAGCCTTGAATCGGTTTGCCATCGAGTTCGGCGACCGGCTGCCAGATTTTTAACCTGATCGTTTACACAAAATTCTGCACACGCCCACCGGCTGCCAGATTTTTAACCTGATCGTTTACACAAAATTCTGCACACGCCCTCCCCGCAGGTGCTGGGCTGCATAAATAAAATAGCTTTTATATAAGTCAATCGAAGAATATTTCTGTGACAGATTGTGCCTAACACTTTGCATAACCGGGCGCGCGAAAGCCCTTGGTCAATGAATTGTGCTGCGCGCCGGTTGAGGCAATTGTTCGGTGACTCCTTAAAGCACGTTCTATATTTTTTAATATCCTACATCCGACTTAATTCTTCTAAGGCCCGGATTAGCTATCATAGTTAAGTGGAGTGATAAGGTCGAAACAGCCTAATTGGTGTACCATTGATTTCTCTAAGTCGGCCACTCCAGACACTCTCATATAATGTCCTCAGATCTCTTAGGTCGGCTGGAGTGAGTTGACTATTATTGCCATAGTTCATGATTGAGAAAGGGTTGTGTTCCCCAAAGACTACACTTGGCCATCGAGTCTCATTTTCAGGAGCAAAAAAATGCCGCAGACCAAATACGTGACCAATCTCATGGGTCAAGGTGTCGACCTGCTCCTCTCTACTTTGTTCGAACATTGTTGGAAAGATGGAGAGTTGGTGCCGCCCCGCATCAGGGAAAAATGCACGAGCGAGAGTACACCCTAGAGGTGAGCAGTTTGGGCGTTGTTCCACGACAATCTCAAAGTCAGAGTTGTCAATATTTTCCGTGAAGCGAATTGGAGCCGCATCACCCCACGCCGTAATCGCCTCACCTAGCAATACTCTAATCGTCGACATAAGGGCTTCAGGATGCCGGAAGAAACTCAGCGAAGCCATATTGAATCTCCATCGAAGAACCTGACTTTCGGCCCAAAGCGGAATAAACCCTTCGGTTGCGTCTAAAACAATTTCTAACGGAGATCGTTTGCGTGCGCGGTAATCGGTCGTGCAGATTACGCCTTTTCCAAGCATGTGAACTCCATTTTCCATAGCAATGGGCAGTTCCTCATCTGGTATGAGTGCAAATAAATCGCTCTCGTCTTTGTACGGTTCAAGAATTTCAGGCTGTATTGTATCGTCCATAGATTTATGTCCTCCTTACAGTTAACTGCACTTAGTGCAGAATGTTTGGTTGTTTTTTAATCACTGCTGAAATGACATCCTTTGTCGGGTGAGTGTATGGTCAAATAATTTTCGCGGTGCCCGCAACGATTTTATGACCTTCACCTCCCGAAGCTCGATGCCCAACCCGATAGCAAAGTGAGGCAACAAGTTAACAAAATGAAAACCGAGAGCCACTTTTGATGAAGCGCTGGTTAATCAGAGACATTAGCGCCACCTCCCAAACTCAAATAATTTGAATTGCCAATTCCTCTGAATCCGAGTTGACCAGAGACAGCGGCAACCAATAAAGCGTATTTCTAATCTACAAAGGCTGCCTGACGTCATTTACGTTTGATTACATTTATAAATGGCAGAACAAGAAAAACATTACAAAAAAAGCCTGATCAGGTTTCAGATCAGGCTAAATGCTCCCCTGCTGTCGTTCCCAGCTTCACCTCCACCGCCGCCACCTCTTTAGCTAACGGTAAGGCGGGAGCAAATTGATAAATTTCAGGTAACAAATCAGGTAACAAAACCGTCCTAAATGGGCATAAAGCAGGGTAAATCAGGCGAGTTAAACGATTGAAAACAAGATACAGGCGAGTGAATTGTTCTACTCATAACCCAAAGGTCGTAGGTTCAAATCCTACCCCCGCCACCACTTCAAGCCCGACTTACGTCAGGCTTTTGCTTTTGGTTAGGGTTCTTTGAGGAGTGATTGTTACGCACACCTTCTTCCTTCCAGGGTTCAAGCTAGGGCCCAATTAATTGACCAGTCCACCGCTAAAATCTTATACAGCCTGCATCTTTGAAAAGATTTCTTCAGCTACCATCTCAGGTCGGGCTTTTTTCTCAGGCGAGTTGGATCTCGATGGCCGCAACGGCCTGCCTGGGAATTTCTACAGCGAGGGTTTCACCGCTGATTTTGACCGGCAAGGAAGCGGGCCTGACTTCGTTGGTATTTTGGAAGGTGTTACGGGCGCGCATGTCGCTGTGAGCGAGCACGGTGCCGCGCCCATCGCTGGCCCGCGCACCGCTCGCAAATCGGATGCGGGCGGTGATGGGCGAATCCACAGACGCATTGGTGAGCGTGAGCGTCAGGCGTTTCTCGCGGAGTGAGGCGGAACCGGTCAGTCCCGCTATTTTCGCTGTGCCGTCTTGCACCGGGACGGTTAATTCATCTACGCGAATCTGCATCGGCACTGAGCGCGCCCCCAGATGCGGGCGATACATCTCGAACACATAATAAGGCGGGGTGCGAGTGTACTTGTCTTCGAGCGCCAGGAAGAGTGAATGAATGCAGTTGACCGTCTGCGCGACGTTGGCCATCTCGATCTTGTCGGCGTGGCGGTTGAAGATGTCGAAGGTGATGGCCGTGTGCAACGCATCACGCAGCGTGACCGGCTGGCTCAGAATGTAATCGGGCCTGATCTCTTCGCCCGGCTGATACCAGACGCCCCATTCATCAATTACGAGCTTGGTGCGGTGCTGCGGGTCGTACTTGCTCATTATTTTCCAGTGCGCATCAATCACCGCTTCCGTGCGCAGCCCTTCGAGTAGCACGGCGTACCAGTCCGCCGCTTTGAAATCCGCGACCCGCGTTTTGTTATTGCGGAAGTCGGAGTAGAAGTGCAGCGAGAAGCCATGCACAGGGCTACGGTGACCGCCCTGCATTGCCGCAAAGAATCCGTCCGTCCAGCCCAAGTCCATATCGCGTGAATGCCCGCGCGGGCCAGTTGCGACCAGGAACGGCGTCACATAAAAGGGAAACTGCGTGACGAACTTGCGATACTCGATGGCGTATTCGCCTGGTTTCATATCGCCGCCGCAGCCCCAGGACTCGTTGCCGACGCCCCAATATTTCACGCGAAACGGTTCTTTGTCGCCGTTGGCCAGGCGCTCGTCGGCCAGGCTTACAGTCCCCACCGGAGCATTACAATAAGAGACCCAATCTTGAAACTCCCTGGGCGTGCCCGAGCCGACGTTGGCCGCTAAATATGGCTCTGCTCCGATCAGGCGGCAAAGCCGCATAAATTCGTGAACGCCGAATTGATTGCTCTCCGTCGCATGCGTGCCCGGCGGCATCTGACGCTCCCAGTAATTGTAAGTGCGAGGGCGTTTGGCTGCGGCGCCGATGCCGTCGCGCCAGTGATAACCGTCGGCGAAGCAGCCGCCCGGCCAGCGCAAATTCGGAGCGCCGATGCGCTTCATGTCGTCAATGAATTGCTTGCGTATCCCATCCACGTTCGGAATCCTGGAATTACGCCCCACCCAGATGCCGTCATAGATCACCCCGCCGAGATGCTCGATGAAATGCCCGTAGATGTGCGGGTTGATGACTGGGCCGAGTTTGTCCAGCGTTAATTCGATTTCGGCGTCTGCGGCCAAGCTGCGCCGCGAGGCCGCCCAGGCGCCGAGTCCTGTGTAAGCTGCTGACTTGAGAAAAGTGCGTCTTTGCATATTTGTTGATGGTGATTTGATGATGATTGAATCTGATCGTTACTTATTCGCAGGTCTTATTTCTTCGCCCCAGTTCGTTCAGCGTGGGCCTGTCCATTGATCCACATTCGCGCGTTTGGCCCACGCCTCCCACGCACCTTCAGTCCTTTCATCAGTGTACCAACGCTGGTATCAATCGCTTCGATCATCGCCGCCTAGGCGCCATTCGTCTTCTTGGCGTTCCTACTCCGGCAACGTCTTCGTTCCTTTTACCTGAAACGTCCCCGCGACCGCCGGTACACCCGTATTCGGCTGGCCTCCCCCGATCGACACTGAATACTGCCCTTTCGCAATGACCGGTGTTCCCGCTTCGGAGACCATGCTCAGATCGCGATCCTTCAGCTCAAAGCGCACCTTCCGCGATTCGCCCGGCTTCAGATGCACGCGCTTGAAACCGCGCAGCGCTCGCAGGGGAGCTCCTGGCACGCTGGGGAACGACAGGTAAAGTTGCACCACCTCGTCGCCTTCGAGCTTTCCGGTGTTGGTTACCGTCACTTCCGCCAAAAGCGGATCACCCGCTTTGATCGCCTTCTTCGGGAGTGTCAGGCCGCCATACGAGAACGTCGTATAGCTCAGGCCGTAGCCAAACGGAAACAGCGGCGTGCCTTCGAAATAACGGTATGTACGTCCTTTCATCGCGTAATCTTCAAACGGCGGCAACTGGTCTATGCCGGTGTAGAAGGTGACAGGCAACCGTCCCGCGGGGTTGTTCTTGCCCGAAAGCGTTTCCGCGATTGCCGCGCCGCCCTCTTCCCCGGCATACCAAGATTCGAGAATCGCATTGACGTGCTCCTTAGCCCAGTTCACGGCGAGCGCGCTACCGTTGGCGAGCACCAGCACAACAGGCTTTCCGGTTGCCGCTACAGCTTTCAGCAACTCCTCTTCCGGCTTTGGAAGATCGATGCTGGTGCGATCGCCGCCCTTGAAACCCTCCTCATTGACCGGCATCTCTTCGCCTTCAAGTTCGCTGGTAATGCCGAGGACGGCAATAACAACATCGGCATTCTTCGCCGCAGTGACAGCCGCAGGGTTGGGTTTAGGATCGTATTTTGACCAGATCAACTGCATCTCAACGGGCCCGGGTTTTCGCAGTCCATATCTGACTTTGACCGCCACTCTCTTGCCCTGCTCAAGGTGAACGTGCGCGATCTTTGTTTGCGATTGTTCGCTGTTCAGGTACTGCATCGCAGTCGGTCTGCCGTTGATCGAGACCATTGCGAAATTGCCTTTGCCCCGAACCCCAACGCTGTAATCACCGGTTTCGTTGGCGGTGAGAAATCCATCCCACTCAACCGATAGCGGATACTTGCCTGCAGCTTCTAGGGGAAGGTCTGCCGATTTCAAATCAACTGTGCTTACCTGTCGTTTCGCCAGTACGGTGCCCTGGCCCTGAAACCCGTCTCCCGTGGAGACCTGTAGTGTGAGCCCCGGTTGCCCTTCCGGCGTGGTCAACACCGATGCCGGGACGGTTTCCCCCTCGTGCCGCAGGAACTGCGTCCCTGGGACAAAGGTGATCTGGGCTTCGGGAAACTCCGCCTTCAGGCCTTCCAGTACAGAGACGGTGTGCGTCGGAGTCCCGTGGTAGTTGCCGAGCAGGTAGCTCGTTTGATCGGCGAGCGGCCCGACCAGCGCAATTTTGACGGCGCCCTGCTTGAGCGGAAGCGTGCCGTCATTCTTCAGCAGCACCATCGATGCATCGGCAATCGCACGCGCCAGAGCGCGGTGCTCGGCGCTATTCAGTTCTTTTTCGTCAATCTTCGAATAGGGGACCATCTCAGGCGGATCGAACAGGCCCAGCATCATCCGCGCGGTGAACAGCCGGATCAATGCAGTATCAATCTCGCTTTCCTTCAGAAACCCCTGCTTATAGGCGTCGAGGTACGGTCTGTAGTCGTGATCGTCTTTGACCTTTGCGAAATCAATGCATTCGTTGTCCATACCGCGACGCACGGCCAAGGCAGAAGCCTCCGGCTGAGTCTTCGTGAAGTGATGGTCCCGGAAAATGTTAACGACGGCGTCGCAATCTGAAACCACATAGCCTTGAAACTTCCACTTGCCGCGCAGTTGATTCTGCAGCAAAAATTCATTTATGCAAGCAGGCTGCCCGTTGATGCTGTTATAGGCACACATCACGGAACCGGCCTTTCCCTCCGTCACCGTCGCGCGGAACGCCGGCAAGTAGGTGTCGAGTTGGTCGTGCTTGCTTACCTTGACATCGGCCTTATGGCGCGTCGATTCGGGGCCGCTGTGTACGGCATAGTGCTTGGGCGTCGCAATCACGCGGTAGTACTTCGGGTCATCCCCTTGCATGCCGGTGACAAATGCGACTCCCATGCGGGCGGTCAGGAACGGGTCTTCGCCGTAGGTCTCCTGGCCGCGTCCCCAACGAGGGTCGCGAAAGATATTGACGTTCGGCGCCCAGAAATCCAGCCCCTGAAAGATGTCGCTGTGTCCGTCGCTCATTCCCTGGACATACTTAATGCGCCCTTCGGTGCCGACCGCAATGGCCATACGATGTATGGCATCCGTATCAAAGGTCGCAGCCAGACCGACCGGCTCGGGGAATACGGTGATCCCGTTGGTATTCGCCACACCGTGCAAGGCCTCGCTCCACCAGTCGTAGTCAGGTACATTCAAGCGCGGGATGGCGCGCGATTGATTGACAAGTTGCGAGACTTTCTCTTCCACGGTCATGCGGTGAACCAGGTCGGTCGCTCGCTGCTGTGGAGATAACGAAGTATTTAGGTAAACAGGGCGTTCGGGATTTTGCGCATACAGACTGCTGACCGTTAAGAACGCAAAAATCAAAACCAGAATTCGGAAGCTGGCAGTTCGCATTTTTCTTCTCCCGCGATTAAGACCACATTTTAACCTCAACTTTACAGGCACGGTATGATCTCCTCTTATGCAAATCCCGGGTCAGGCGAATCCCCTGGGCCTGCCTCGGTTTGGCGGACAACGGGTGCACTACTCCCAAGTGACATCATTCCCGGCACTCGAACGCCGCCGGATCATCCGGGCTGCCGGTCCCCTTGTAGTGGGCATGCTGCGGGTAAGGGCAGAGCGGCCGACTGCGCCCGCCCAACGCCCGGCCCGTAGCCGTGATCGACGCCGGCGCCTCGCCCTGCTCCACCCACTCCACGATCGCCTTGAGCATGTCGAACGTGTCGAGCGCGGCCGGCCCGCCGCCGCAGTGCCCCATACCCGGAACCAGGAACAGTCGGCTCCAGCGCGTCACCGCTGCGGCTCCGCCGTTCGCCTTCGTCATCCGCTCGTAGTAGTCGGCGGTGTCGAGCGCCGAGAACCAGGGATCGCTCACCCCATGATAGAAGATGAGCTTGCCGCCCCGCGCCGAAAAGGTATTCAGATTCGTCCAGGTCGAGGTCGCCGTCAGGATCATCTGCGGATCCGCGGCGGCCCGCTCAGCCCTGGCGTCGACGTCCATCTCGGTGGCCGTGAACGGAGGACCGACCGGGTTGAGCCCGCCGGCCAACAGGCCCGGGATGCCCTGCGTCGTCGTGATGCCGGTGTCGAAGAGGAAACCCGGATAGACCTGCCGGCCCTTCGAGTCCTTCGGGCCCGCAAACGCCTTCTTGATGGCCGACACCTGCATCGGCGAGAGGCAGCCGTCCTTCTTCTCGCCGGCGCACTGGATCGTCTTCGGATCGAAGCGGCAGCCGGTCGGGTTCATAATGATCCCGTCCTTCAGCCCGTCAATCGTATCGCAGGCGTCCAGCAACGCGTCAATGACGATCTTTCGGTCCGCCTCCGAGAAGGCCCGCTTCAGATCGGGCTTGCCCGACGCATCCTTCGGCGCCGCCCGATTCAGCATCGTCGCCGCCCACTCGTCGCCGATTCCCGAAAAGCTGGTGCGCATTGCGGGCGCCCCGACGACGATGCCGTCGAAGTAGGTTGGGTAGCGCTGGGCCATCAGCATGCCTTCGCGCCCACCCGTCGAGCAGCCCGCGAAATAGGCGCGATCCACCGGACGTCCGTAGTATCGGGCGAGGATCTGTTTGGCGAGCGCGGCAACGCGTCCGACTGCCTGGTAGGCGAAGTCGAGGCTCGCCTGCTGTTCCTGCATAAAGGCCGCATCGAACACCGCGCCCTTGTGGCCGGTGTCGGTAGTTACGACCGCAAAGCCGCGCGCCAGCGCCGCGTCGCCTGCGCCCGTCCGACCGAGCGGCGGCGCGACGCTTCCATTCAACCCGCCCCCGCCCTGGAAGAGCAGTCGCCCGTTCCAGTCGGCAGGAAGCGCGATGGCGAAGCCGATCCCGTAGGGACGACCATCCGCCCCGGTGCGCTGATCCAGCGTCGCGTCGAGCCGGCAATAGGCTGGCAGCTTCACCGCGAGCGGTTGCACGTACGGCGGTTCGGACGGCGGGGGAGCGCCGGGCGGAAACCATTGCGGGCGAACCTCCGAGAGCGCCGCCCCCGGCACCTGCAACCGCGCGAGCGCGGAGCATGCGGCTTCCGGGGAGGACGTCTGCCCGAAGGCAGAACGTGTGGCGACTGCAGAGGACAACAGCAGGGTGACTGTGCAGATCACGAACGCGCGCATAGATTCTCCTTGAAATCGATCGGTTCTTTGACCGGCAGCTTCGATGTTGGCTGCCCGTCGCGCTGATCGCGAATTATATTGATCCTCGCCGGCCTTTTCCATTCATTCGACGACCTTGCCGTCGAGGGCCTCCTGAATGGCGATGGGCGTCAAGGCCGTCGTCGCCCTTGCGCCGTGCCGGTGCTTCTCATCCAGCGCGCACCAGACCACGTCGCCGGGCCGGATTTCCACTTTCAAACCACTCTCACTCTGTACCCACCCGCTCCCGGACGTATCGCCGCCGATTCACTGAAGGGACTCAGAATGCGGAGGCCTCTATAAGAGCGCCTGCGGCGCGGGTCTTACCCATCGTTCTCTCACCGGCCATGCGCTTGTGGCGCGCTCGTTTTTGCGCCGTTACGGCTGACCACTTTCCAGTAAAGGTTGTAGCGCTCGTGCGCGATACGGTAATAGGGGATGAGGCTCACGTCGCGCGGGTGCCCGAGGCCGCGCGTCTGGAAGGTCAATGCCGCCGGCGCCGGCCTGATCCCTCTGAGGATCTCTCGCGGCTCGCCAACCAGCACCGGCACCTCCACCTGATCGTTCAGCACGTCGCCGGTGGTGCGCTCGTTGACCACGATGTCGGCCCCCGGCGCGATCCCTTTCGCCCCCAGTCTGCCCGCAAGCACGATAGGGCCGTACAGGATCGCGACCACATCCGGCTGCCCGGGCAGGGGCTCCGTACGCAGCGCCATCGGCAGGTGGACTTCGACCGTATCCCCGGCTCGCCACACGCGACTCACTGCGACATATCCTCCCGGCCGGCGGCTGGTCGTATGGCGGCGTCCGTTGATGAAGACCGTCACGGCCTGGCACCACGTAGGGTGGCGGACGTTGAGGGTAAAACGCAACGGCCTTTCAATTAACAGTCGCAGCCGCGTCCTGTCCTGCTCGGGGAATCCGGTCGTCTGAGTGAGAGTCAGTCCCTTCTCCTTCCAGCTGAGAGTAGACGGGATGAAGAGGTTGACGTAGAGCGCGTCGGCGCCGCGAAAGTAGATCGAGTCACCGTACTTGGCGTGGTTCTCCATCCCTGAACCTGTGCAGCACCAGAAGGAATCGGTCGGCGTGCAGTAGAGCTTCAGATAGCCGGGGCGTGTCGGTTGAAAGTAGGTCATCATCCCGGAGTCGGGGTCTTGCGAGGCGAGGATGCTGTTATAGAGGGCCCGCTCGTAATAGTCTGCGTAGGCCGCCGAAGGGTCGAGCGCGAAGAGGCTCCGCGCCAGCCTCAGCATGTTATAGGTGCAACACGTCTCCATCGTTTTAGCCGAACTGAGGTGTCGTAGAAAGTCCGCGGGTGGGAAGAAGTGCTCGCCGTCTCCGTTGCCGCCGGTGGCGAATGTGCGGTTCTCGACGACCGTGTGCCAGAAGAAGCGCGCCGCCGCCGAGTAGTTCGCCTGCCCGGTCAATTCGTAAAGCCGGTTGAACCCGATGACCTTCGGGATTTGGGTGTTGGAGTGCAGGCCATCAAGCGTGTCGCGCCTCTCGGCGAGCGGGTCTAACAGCGCGCGATGGCAGAACCGCTCGGCGAGCGTAAGGAATCTGGCTTCGCTCGTTAGTGCATAGACATCTGCCAGCACCTCACTCATCCCGCCATGCTCTGTGTCGAGCATGTGCTGGAACTGTCGGTCCGAGAGGCCCTGGGTGTGCCGAACGGCCCAGTCCGAAAGCTTGACGAGGACGTCCAACGCCGCGCGGTTGTCGGCGTGGACATATGCGTCGCGCAGTCCCGCGAATATCTTATGCATGGTGTACCACGGGACGCCGACGAAACGGGTCGCGTTCAAGATAGCCTGTAATGGCGCGTCGCCATCGGGGAAGGCGCAAACGAGCCCGCTCTTTGCGGCGTCCTGGCATTCACGCAACTCCGCGACGATGTAGTCGGCGCGCTGCTTAAACCGTTGGTCGCCAGTCGCCGCGAACATCAGCGAGCAGGCCGACAGATAATGCCCCAGCGTGTGGCCATGGCAGCGTATCGCGACCCATGGCTCCTCGGACTCCCAGCCGCCATAGACCGCCGCCTTCGGCTTCAGGCCGGCGTTGACGCGGAAGTTATGCAAGAGACGGTCAGGTTCGAGCCGCAGCAGGTATCGCGCATCGCGTTGCTGCGCTCGTAGAAACGGCCCGTCAAGGAGCCGCACGTCGCTCAGGGCGAATGCCGCCGCGCGCAGGGCCACGGCCTCTTTCACGCTTTCCGGAGCAGCGGACTCGCAGGCGGCGGGCGCGCCGCTTGCGGCGCACTCTGTCGTGCAGGTCGCGCCTATCGCGGCGACCATGGTCCCTGCGGCAAAGGTCTTAAGCAACTGACGCCGTGTCAGCCCCGCCCGATCTTTGATCGGCGAACCAGACTCTCTCTCATCTTCATGTTTCATGTTGGTTCCTCATCATGCTTCAGCGGCGCGCGCCTGACGGCGCGCCGGCCGGCAATTCCCGACGGCACCCAGGGCTGCGAAACCTGTCTCGGCTGATCCCTTCACTACTTAAAATCCCCAATATGATAATCTGCGCTGCGGTTATGCACCAACGCAGCCATACAAGATGAAGCTCAACGTTAAATGAGCGAGCCCGTAATCCGAAAGGCGTATTCTCACCGAAAAAGCATAGTCGGCATCGTAGCCCCAATGCCTTCACGGTCTGAGCCTCAAGTCGTTTTTGAGGTCCGGGAATGAAGCCCAGTATAATGCACGCCGCAATGAACGTGCCGGAACTGTCAATGAAACCCCGCCGCCATTCTTCGTACACCCGATACGCCGCCGAAACACTGGCGGCTATTCTGATCGCCGCCTTTCTCTTGAGCCCGTCCGCCACTGCCGCGCAGAAGAAAAGTAAGCCTCCAGGACCAACAACGAGTTTGCTGCGGACTGCACACGATTTAAATGGACAATGAGTCACGCTTCGTACTAAATTTGGTAAACACAATCGAGCAGCCGGGAGGCCACTGTGAACATGCCAAATCTTTCGCCGCGAGGTACTGCAAGATGAAATTCATTAATGGTTTCTTCCTGAACCCCGAACTGGCGGCAAGAGTTCGTTGTGCGAAAGTCGTGCTTCTGTTGCTGACTGGCATCATCGCCATTAGCCTGATCAAAAACCCATCTGTCGTTCGCGTGTCTGCTGCGGCTCAAGAAAACAACGCATCGACGCCCAGCCCGCAAGGCATATTCGAACAATACTGCTTCATGTGCCACGGGCTGGAATCTCCACAGGCCGGCGTGAGCCTTGAGCGATTGATAACGCAAGGATTGACCGGCGACAACTTTCAACAATGGCAACGGGTGGCAGCCGCGCTCGAACAGAAGATCATGCCGCCCAACGGCATGCCGCAACCGAGTGACGAAGAACGCCGTCAGGCCATCTCCTGGATCAGGGCAGCAATGATCGCCTACGCCAGTAAACACGACGGCGACCCGGGGCCGGTTACCATCAGGCGATTGACCAGCGGCGAATATGCTTACACAATCAAAGACCTTACCGGGCTTGATCTGGATGTCGGTATCGATGCGTCGAGCGATTCGGTCGGCGGCGAAGGATTCACCAATTTCGGCGACGTCCAGTTCATGCAGGATGCCAACCTGCAGCGCTATCTTGAAGCGGCCAAGATCGTCGCCGACCATGCAGTGATCGGCTCAGGCCCGCTCGCATTTTTTCCGGATCGCGGCAAGACCGGGTTCGAACTGTCGGCGATTACGCGAATCAAAGACATCTATGCCGCTAACGGCTTTCGCACCGTCTCGGGCGAAGGCGGCCGGCCGTTCGGACTGGAAAAATATGGCAAGGCCCTGTATGCGGCATGGCGCTACCACCATCGTGCCGCGCTGGGTGAAGCGAATGTCCAATTGTCGGAGCTTGCTGCTCGCGAAGGCCTCAACCCGCGCTTCGCCGAGCACATCTGGCAGGTGATGAACAACCCGTCACTGGGCTACCCCTGCTCCGAAGTGGCCTCGCGATGGCGAAGACTGGCGCCGCCGGGTGCCGATATCAAGGCAAGCGCCGAGAGCGCCCGCGCCAGTTGCGAAGAGATCCAGAGGTTTATGGTGGGCTGGGCGAGCTGGCTGTTTGCGCGCGGCGATGTGGCAGCCGGTGGCGCTGGCGACGAAAGCCCGCTCGAATTCAGCGACCGCACACTCAATGTGGATACGAGTCATCACTTCGCCTTTGTGCGTGGCGGCGCGCGCCCCGAAGCATATCCGCCGGGGCCGGCGAAAATTTATTTAAATGTCGCAACCGTCAATCCCGCGATGGGCGAGCGGCCCGTGGTCATCTGGCGTAATCTCACGGTCGGGTTTCGCCCCATCAAACCTCGCCCGAAGGTCGCCCAAGGGGAATCGGTCGTCGTCACCGCAGAAGAGGCGCAGGCGGCCGCTGATCTGCGGCGCGGCATACTGCCAGCCGGCCCTCGACAGACTTTGAGAGCGCTGGTGAGTGAAGAGACCGCAAAAAGGTTGAACTTCGGCCAAAGCCCGGACGGCACGCCGATTGGCCCCGACGATTTCGCATCATCAGGCTCGGTGATGTTTGAAGTGCCGATACCTGAAGGACCCTATTCATTAAACCTACAGGTTGACGCCGTGCTGGGCAGCAATCACGAGCAGGTCGTGCGGATTGTGATTGCGGATCGAGAAAGTGGCCCGCCCAGAGGACAGCCGACGCGTACGCTCATTGGAGATATGAAGAGCGCCGCGTATCGCGCCTTCAGAGCGGGCGTCATGGAGTTCGCGCGGCTGCTGCCGCCGAATTCGTACGGCGAACCGACGCCCGCAGATAAAGACCCGGTCCCCAACCCCTTTGATAGCGTCTACAATGTGCCTGAGCACGACGAGTTCATCGAAAAAGTAAAATATATCCGCGATGATCGCTTTGTGGTCGAGAACCTGCTTAACCCGGCGACGCGCCGGCGGCTCGATCAGGCATGGAATGACCTCTACGCGTCATTTGAATATCACGACAATTATCTGCGCTTACTCGCCAAGCATTTTGGCGTTGAACTGAAAGATAAACATATCGCGCAGATGGACAAGGCTGCGATCAATGCCCTGCCCGTCGCGATGCGAAAGTATGTCATTCCTCTGCGCCGCGAATATGACGCGGTCGTTGCCGCCCAGATTGCCGCTCGTCCGGGTCACATCGAAGATTGCCTGCAGATTGCCAGCCGCGCCTGGCGTCGCCCGCTCACTGAAAAAGAGAAACAGAGCTTACGAGCCTTTTATCAAAAGACCATGAGCGCCGAGGCCGATCATCGAAAAGCCATCCAGGCGTTGTTGGCTCGCATCCTCGTCGCGCCGCAATTTCTTTATCGTTTGGAGCAGTCTGATGGGATCTCAGTCATTCAGACGGTATCGGACACATCAACAATCAGGCCGCTGACGAACTGGGAGATGGCCAGCCGTCTCAGTTACTTTCTCTGGGCTTCGATTCCCGATGACGAGCTCAGGCGTGCGGCCGCTGCCGGAGAATTGAGCACAGATACAGGCATCCGCCGGCAGGTGCAGCGCATGCTGCATGACGCGAAGGCGCGACGGATGGCGGTCGAGTTCTTCGGCCAGTGGTTGGGCTTTTATCATTTCGATCAGCACAAGGGCGTTGATACGAGCCGCTTCACTGAATTCACAGATGAGGTGAAGGGGGCGATGTATAATGAGGCGGTTTCATTCTTTGAGCATATCATCCGCAAGGATCGTCCGGTTAGCGAGATACTGTTTGCCGACTATACATTTTTGAACAAGGATCTGGCTAAATTTTACGGCGTGAAAAAAGCGAGCAAGGCTATCGAAGAACTGGAGCTGGTCGAAGGCGCCGGCGCCTTTCATCGCGGCGGCCTGCTGCGTCTGGGCGCGGTGTTGACGGCGACAAGCGCGCCATTGCGAACCAGCCCGGTCAAACGCGGCGACTGGGTTTTGCGGCGCATCCTGGGAACAGCGGTGCCGCCGCCGCCGGCCGATGCCGGATCGATTCCGGCAGACGATAAGCTGTTCGGCGGATTGTCGGTGAAAGCTCGGCTGGAACAGCACAAACGCAACGCCACTTGCGCCAACTGCCATCTCCGCATCGACCCGCTCGGTTTTGCTCTGGAGCATTATGATTCGACCGGACGCTGGCGCGATCAATATGCCGACGGGAAACCGATTGAGGATTCGGCAGCGCTCGCAGATCAGACGCCGATCAATGGCGTCGACGGACTTCTCAGCTATCTCAAGGCGAAAGAGGATCAGGTGCGCAAGACGCTCGCACGCAAGATGGTGGGCTACGCGCTGGGGCGCACGATTCTGGCATCCGATCAACCGTTGATCGATCGCATGGTCCAGGCTGGCAATCAGGCGACCTATTCACAATTGGTGACGGAGATTGCCACCAGCAAACAGTTCCGCAATCGGGTCGGCCAACAAGAAGCACCGGCACCAACGAAGGTCGCGCAGATTGTGCGCTGATTATGTTCAATCGAGGAATCGCACGATGAAGCACACGAACTCAATATCGCGGCGTCACTTCTTGCGAGGCGCGGGCGTAGCATTAGCCTTGCCTTGGATGGAATCATTGCCGGTCTTTGCGCAAGATGGCAAAGCGAGGATGGCCAAAGAGGCGAGCAAGCCGCCGCTGCGATTTGCGCACATCTATTTTTCCAATGGGGTCGAACCCTCGCAGTGGTGGGCCAAAGGCCGGGGCGCCGAAATGACCTTTGGCCCTGCCGCCGCGCCTTTTATCGACATCCGCGAAGAGATTGTTTTTCTTCGCGGGCTCTACCACCAGAAGGCGCTGTCATCGACCAGCCCGCATCTCGGCAGGATGAATCTGCTGTCGGGCGCGGCTGTCAGCCTCGACCCGAAAGAGATTCGCGTCGGCACCTCCTTTGATCAAGTGATCGCCCAACAAATCGGCCATCACACGCCGCTGCCGAGTCTGGTGCTGGGGATCGAACCGAATGAGTTGCGGCTCGAAGACGGACTGTCGATGATCTACGGCTCGTCAGTTTCGTGGGTCTCGCCGACAAAACCGGCGACCAAGGAAATCTATCCGTCGCGGGCATTCGATCAGTTGGTCGGCGATGGCCGTGGCCGCAACCTCGACCGCAGCATTCTCGATGCCGTGCTCGAAGAAGCGCATGCGCTCCAGCCTCGTGTCAGCAGTAGTGATCGCAAGAAGCTGGACGAATACTTAGAGTCGGTTCGTGATATTGAAAAACGCATCGACAAGGCTGCAAGCGAAGAGCGATTGGAAGGCTGGCGCCCGACGCTACGACAGCCGAACATGCCACGCCCGGCAGACCAGATTCCACATAACATACCTGAGCACATGAAGCTGATGCTCGACCTGATCGTGCTCGCCTTTCAGATGGATAAAACGCGCGTCGCCACGTTGATGCTCAACAACGATCTCTCGCAGATGAACTTCAAGTTCATCGAAGGCGTGCGCGGCGCCTTGCATCTGGACCTGACGCACAACGGCAGAGCCCCCGAACTTGAGGCGATGTACCTGAAGACCAATCAGTTTCATGTTCAGCAGTTCACCTATCTCGTCAAGCGCTTGCAAGCCATCGACGAAGGCGGCACTTCACTGCTCGATTATTCGATCTTGATGTTTGCCTCAAGCCTCTTCGATGGCGATGCCCATAGCGCAGATCAATTGCCCATTGTGCTTGCGGGCGGGGCCGGCGGCGCAATGCTGCGGGGCCGGGTGCTGGATTATTTTGATAAGGGCAATGATAACCGCCGCGCCTGTAGCCTCTTCCTTTCGTTAATGGACGGGTTGGGCATCCATCTCGATCGTTTCGGCGATAGCGAGCACCGGCTGGCGGGGCTGTGGACCGACGCCGCATAAGCAGAGGATATACGAATCTGAATCTGGCAGATAACCTAAATCGAACCATATGAGATTGGCACAGACAGGTTCTCTCTGATAAATCGATTGTGACTAAACATTCGGTTCGTCTCGGAGAACAAGCTGTGACCAACTCGACCTTATTCGACATTCCGCAAGCCGAGCAAGATCAGCTGCTTTCTCAACTTCGTCAAGCCCGCTACGGCTACTTGCTGGCTCTTCACGTCGTCCTGCTTTGTGCGGCGGGTCGCCTCCCGACGGAGATCGCCGCCTGCTTGTTCTGCTCGCGCTCGTCGGTCTATCGCATCGTCTCGGCCTACCGCAACCACTCGCTCGGTTTCGACTTTACTGGGTAAACCTCCCCTGATTAGTAGCAGCCCTGAGTAGAGATTTCCGGGTTCTTGATCAATAGCTACCCAAACCGCAGGCTGAGTGCTAGAACGACATTGGGTCATAGCGGGTATGCTCCTTTACAGAGAAATAGTTTTGACTTTATGAAGGAGTAGGGCACGCTGTGACCATGGCTTCCGAAGGTACTACGGGGCCGAAATGATTTCGCTGGCGTTGGCAGAATGGGCCGAGGCCAAGGGAGTGAGTTTGGAGTTCATTCGACCAGGCAAGCCGATGGAGAACGGATTTATTGAACGATTCAATCGCAGTTATCGGGAAGCGGTGCTGGATATGTATCTCTTCCGCACGTTGGAAGAGGTGCGAGAGCAAAGCGAAAGATGGATGAGAGAATACAATGAAGAACGTCCGCACGAGTCTCTTGGGAATTTAACGCCAAGAGAATATTTATTAACCAAGCACCACTGCGGAAGCCTCTCCTCACAGACCTGCGCGGGAGTTTCGAGAGCGGCCGGTCTGGGTCAAGCCGGGCATGCCTGGACAAATTCTCGATGTCGAAGGCATCGTAGATACCATCATGCACGGCAATCTTTTTCAGTTTTACCGGCGAGATAACTGACTCTCATTTATGTTGAGCGCCTCACACACTTCTGCTTTATCCATCTTACGGCTCCGAGATTCGCAAAATCGTTGGACGAATAGTACAAGGCGGGCATCATTCATACAATCATAAAGAGGTGTCCAAAAACCCAATGAATTATGCGAGCAAATCACGACATTTTTATTGAGGTTTTTGAATGAGGGAAGAAGGGCGTCCAAATACTATAGTTTTGGGGCAGGGGGATTATAGCCAAACCGCTGTAGAGGAAAAAGCCTGCAAGCCATGAATCATTGAAGCGTTTGTCTCAGCAGGCTTTCTGAAGTACCTTTAATACGAAGGAGGCACGGCATGAACAAGCGCGGCTCACAACAACGCGTTGTCGTTCTTTTGTTGATTGCATGGCTCATCAGCTTTGCGCCGGCAACCACACGTTCTCAATCCACACAAAGCTACAACTGGCGGAACGTCACGATAAAAGGCGGCGGCTTCGTCAGTGGCATCGTTTTTCATCCGACTGCGCCCGACCTGATGTATGCGCGCACCGATGTCGGCGGCGCTTACCGCTGGAATGCTGCTGCCCATCGCTGGCTGCCCATTACCGATTGGATAGGCCGAGAGAATTCCAACTATACGGGTATCGAAAGCCTGGCGCTTGACCCGAATGATCCGGCCCGAGTCTATCTGGCGGCGGGCACTTACACGCAATCGTGGGCTGGCACGGGCGCGTTTCTGCGCTCGACCGATCAAGGCAATACCTGGGCGGTTGCGCCGGTCAGCTTCAAGATGGGTGGCAACGAAGACGGACGCTCGAATGGTGAGCGGCTAGTGGTTGATCCCAATCAAAGCAGCCGTCTGTTTTTCGGCTCGCGCAAAGACGGTCTCTGGCAAAGCGTGGATTACGGAGCCTCCTGGAACAAAGTCAACAGCTTTCCTGTGACCACTACAACAAATGGCGTTGGCATGGTGTTCGTCCAATTTGTGAAAGACAGCGGCACGGCAGCAGCGCCCACGCCGATTATTTATGTCGGCGTCTCGCAAACTAATAACAACCTTTACCGCAGCACAGACGCTGGCGCGACCTGGCAAACGGTCGCGGGCACACCAACAGGATTGATGCCGCATCAAGCGGCGCTTGATTCGACAGGCAACCTCTACCTGACATTCAACAATGGCCCTGGTCCGAACGGTGTGACGGCGGGCAGCGTCTGGAAACTCAACCTTGCCGATGGCGCGTGGGCCAACGTCACGCCGCCCACCGGACAGGGCGGCTTTTCAGGCGTCTCCGTAGACGCACAACATCCAGGCACACTCGTTGTCACCACGATAGACCGCTGGTCCCCGCGCGATCAGCTCTATCGCAGCAGCAACAGCGGCAGCACATGGACAGCCGTCTTCAATAACGCGGCATGGGATAATTCTTTAGCGACATGGTCGATCACGAGAACGCCGCACTGGTTGGGTGATGTCGAGATCGATCCACGCAACTCAGGCCGCGTGCTGTTCATCACCGGCTATGGCGTCTGGGAAAGTGATAATCTCACGGACTCTGACATCGGCGGCACGACCAACTGGACATTCAACAATGATGGGCTTGAAGAAACCGTGCCCTTAGCGCTGATCAGTCCGCCGTCGGGCGCACCGCTTTTGAGCGTGCTTGGCGACATTGGTGGCTTCCGCCACGAAGACTTCGACAGTTCGCCGCCGCCTGCAAACTACTTCAACTCGAATAACGGCACCAACACCTGCATAGACTTTGCGGAAAGTAATCCCAACCTCATCGCCCGCGTGCATTGGGGCAATGCGCGGGGCTCTTATTCGCTGGACGGCGGCAAGACGTGGACGGATTTTCGCTCCGCGCCTCCCGCCGCAATACCCAACGGCCCTGGCGGCATCGCTGTATCGGCGGACGGCAGCACCTTCGTCTGGATGCCGAAAGGCTCGGCGGCGTTTTACTCCACTGACAGCGGCGCCACCTGGGCAAAATGCCGAAAGGGCGCGCCGTCGCCAAACGATTTCCAGACCATGTGGCCGACCGCTGATCGCGTCAACGCGAGCAAATTTTATCTCTACGATATTCAGTCGGGCACGGTCTATATGAGTGCGAACGGGGGCGCGAAATTCAAGCCCAAGGCCACAGGCTTGCCGACCGGCGGCGGCCTGCTTCGTGCCGTTCCCGGTCTGGAAGGCCATCTCTGGCTGCCCGGCGGCAATGGCCTCTACTACTCAACCGATTCCGGCGCGAGCTTCGCGCGGCTGGCCAGCGTCCAGGAAGCTTATCAGGTAGGGTTCGGTAAAACGGCAACTGGGCAAAATCACCCGGCGATTTATTTGTGGGGCAAGATCAATAACGTGACCGGCATCTATCGCTCAGACGATACGGGCGCAAGCTGGGTGCGCATCAATGACGACCGGCAGCAGTTCGGCTGGATCAACATCATCATCGGCGACCCGCGCACCTACGGACGCGTCTACATCGCCACCGGCGGACGCGGCATCCTTTATGGCGAGCCTTGATGGCAGCGCGGGGCAAGCTCCGGCGAACGAGAATCGATCTCGGCAGGTTGGTTCTCATACATCATGAGTATATTGTATGCATTTTTCCTATTTCCTAATTTTATATTTATCCTAAATCACTATAAATTCAGACGGTTGCATAATTCAATTTATAAGGTGCGACACGAGGTCGCACGAAATGAGTGGAAGCTCAGCTTCCCAGGCAAGTGTCCAATGCCTGTTCTCAACTCTGCGAGGCGTCGCTGGTAACGGCGGCGTCTTAAGCGCAAAGTAAA
>JBIOWC010000623.1:0-4491 GCA_044868105.1 Blastocatellia bacterium | reverse complement strand
CGCATTCATTCACCTCCTGAGTAGTCGTTGCCTTGAGTAGAATGCTCCACTTTATTCTTGCCACACGCCATCCTTCATGTCACGTAACTTAAGCTTTCGTGGGTCGAGCACCACATGCTTCACTTTTTTGCGGTTCCAGGTGTAAGTGATATGCACCAAGCCATCACGGGTTTGAATCACCGCCGGGTAAGAATACTCAGCCGAAGCGGGTCCGGTTTCCAACACCAGCGCGGCTTTCCAATTTTTCCCATCTTCACTGATGGCGACGTTGAGTGGCGCGCGGTCGCCCCATTTTCCCGGTTGGGTGACGACGTGGTTATAAACCAATAGATGTCGCCCGTCTTTAAGCGTCACGCCATCAATGCCGGAATTCGGATTCGGCAAAGCGGTGGCGCTCAGCTCGCTCCAAGTCTTCCCCTGGTCAGCCGACCACGATTCGATAATTTTTCCTTGTCGGCTGCGAAACAGCGCCTGGAGCTTCCCTTTGTGAATCAAGAGGGTCGGTTGAATCACCCCGAAGGTTTTGCCATCGTTGATAGCTTCGCTACGTTGCCAGGTTTTCCCGAAATCCGCCGTGCGCTCGAAATGCACGCGCCAGCCTTTATCTTCGCTGCTCGAAGGGCAAAGCAATTCGCCGTTTTCGAGTTCAATGGGTTTATTTTTGATAGGTCCGGCGATGCCATCGGGCAAACGCTGCGGGCGACTCCAGGACTGGCCGCCGTCGGGCGATGTCATCATCATGCCCCACCACTGGGAAGGGCTTGGGCCGACTTTGTAAAAGAGCATCAGTTCGCCTTTCTTGGGTTGAAAGAGAACCGGGTTCCAGGTCGGGTAGCGTTTTTCGTTTGCGACAATGCCGTTTGCTACTTCGCGAGGCGCCGTCCATTTGCCGTTTTCAAATTGCGAAAGCCAGATGCCGACATCGGGATTTTTTTCTTTGGTGCCGCCAAACCAGGCGACGATTAATTTGCCTTGTGATTCAACGATGGTTGAAGCGTGACATTCAGGAAACGGCGCCGTTTCATAAATGAATTCGCTTTTGATGATGCCGGATGTGGCGGTTTGCGCCGGCGTAAAAAGATTGACAGCTAAAATCAGCCAGACCCCTGAGACGCTCTTTAGAATCCGCATAGCGACAACGCTCTCCTTTGTTGTGAATGTCGCCAATTGTAATCGCCCGACATGAAGGTGACAACACCAAGACCCGTGTGGGAAGGTTCGTCGAGATGAAATCGAGCGTGAGGTGTTCGCTTGAAAAAGTGAGGGTCAGTTTAAGGCGCGAAACTCGAACGCAGCTTTACCCCCCAATGGCCGTTTTCTTTGGTGAGGACGTAAAGAGATTCATATGAGCCGATACGCGAACCATCTGCGCGATAGCGTGTGAATTGGGTATCCACATGAACTTTGTCGGCGGTCGCATGAATGATGCGGCGATGATCCCATTTGCTGTGATGCCAGCCGCTGTCGGCCATTGCTTTCCAAAGCCGCGCGGCGTCCTGCATCCCTGCGCGCTCAAGAACCGACATCTGCCCGCTCGCCAGACGATAATGCGGGAACTGAAAGGTGCGCTCCCAGGCTTCCATATCCTGTTTATTCCACGCCGACATATACTCGTCTAACAGTTTCATTGCTTCCTTTTCAACCGCCGGGTCAATATGGGATTTACTTTGCAATCGAGCGAAACCTATGGGAACGGCAAGCACAATTATCAGTATGGAGAGCGCCAGAATTTTCATAAATTTTCCCCGAACAACATAAAGGGGCTGTTGCTAACCCCGCTTTGGAATCTTGCTGATTTTCAAAAGGGGCAACCACCCCAATGTGCATTCACACAGTGTACTCACACAGTGTAATCACTCAGTGTAATCACTCAGTGTAATCACTCAGGGTGGTTGCCCCTACAGGTCATTGAAATTTATTTAGCGAATCATTTTCCTGAACCCTAAACAGCAACCAGGCCTACTTCTCTTCGGCTTTACGAAACCAGGGGTTGCCGAAATTGGTGTAGGGTCCGCCATCAACGGAAATCTGCACGGTCAAGCGATAATGCGCTGGCGAGAGCATCAAGGTCTTGCCTTTGAGCTTAATGGTCTTGCCATTTTTTTTGATAGGCGCAGTTTCCCAGAAGATGGTGTAATAGCCGCCGAGGTCGCCGCCAATCGGGCCGGTCTTGGTCATCGGTATACCGAAAAATCCGGTTTCGGTGCGGGTCACCAATTTTTCTTTGTCGTTGTAATTGGTCGTGGCTTTTCCCTTAATCGCTCCGGCCGGTCCTTCGCCAATAATTTCGCTTTCGTAAACCGCGCTGTTGGGAATTTTTTTGTAGGTCTCGGTGCCTTTGATTTTCCCTGCCGGGCCCAGTGGCGATTCGGGAACATTCCATTCAAATGTCCAGGTGCCGATAAAATAATCCATATTCGGCGGCGGCATGGTATCGGTCGGTTCAGTTGGTCTTGAAGGTTGTTGGCCGGATTGCTGCGCGCTCAGATGGACCGGCAGCAGGAAAAATAAGAGAGCAATAATCAGTATACGTTTCATTTTCGGTGGAGAGGGTTGGTGATGCGTGATTGATAATAAGCCGTAGGCCGTATCGAAACGGCCTACGGCTCGCGGCCTACTGCTGTTGTTTGGCGCTCTGCGGCGCCGTCGCCATCTTGGTCAAATCCCGGCTGTCAACGGTGTATTCAAACCAGGGAATGAACATCTCATCCCAACTTTGCTCGCTCCAGAAGACCTCTTTATTGGGAGCCGGGTTGTATGGGTTTTTGATTGAATTGTCGTAGTGCGCAAGGGCGACGATTTTGCTGCCCGCCGGAATCTTCAACGGCTTTTCGAGTTCATAATGCAGTTGCCAGTTGAAATCAAACTTCGGCACGTTGAGCAAAACTTGTTGGCGACCATCGGGCCAAATGAGCGTGTATTTAATGTCTTTGCCACGCAGATGCATATGCGGCGCAAAGGCATAAAGCGTGATGGCTTCTTTAATCATGGTTTCGGCGCTGATTTCCCAGTTATCCACATTGGGCGGAATATTGGGAATGCGGCCGCGCACTTTGATCTCTTTGCCATTGATGACGCGGGTTTCACTGAGTTCTTTGCCACCAATAAAGACCGTGTCATTGACGCCTTTGGTGAGCACTTCGTGGGTGACCGGCTGTTTGGCAAACCACAGTCCGAGTCGCGAGCGGTCTTTTTCAGCCCGCCCGCTCGGTTGATAGTGCATATTGAACTGAATGTACATCCCCGGCATGATGCGTTTGGCGGTGCCTGGGTAATGTTGTTCGAAGCCTTTGCCGGGCGCTTGCCCAACCAATTTGAAGGCGCCTGAACGCGTGAAGGAATCCTGTGTCTGAGCAACTTCACGCGAACCGCCTTCACTGAGACCGCCGGTCTCTCTGGCTGATTGACCGTTAAGTGTCGCGCCATCACGAACGGCTCGTCCGTTGACGATTTTCGAGCCTTCGGGAAGGTTGACGACGTTGGCAATCGAATGATGAACCACCGCCGGATTGCCTGGGCGTAGTTCGACCTTTTCAACCCAATGCGCTTCTTTGAAGGGAACCGGCACATAGAAATTCTGCATCGGGATTTCGCCTTCGGCCGGGACTTCATAATCAATCGGCATCTCGATTACGACATCGGGTTCGCCAAACGTCCAACCAGGGGTATATTTCGGCAGCGGCGGCAAATCTTTTTCATTTCCCTTTGGCGCGCCGGCGTCAACCCAGGCAACGATGGTGTCAATCTCGGCTTTTGAGAGTTGTCGGTCGTTACTGAATTTAAGTGTCGAAGTGTGCGGGTCAGCAAACCACGGCGGCATGGTGCGTTCAACCACCTCTTCGCGAATGGCTTTGCTCCAGGGTCGCACCTCTTGATATGAGGTGAGCGACATGGGCGCAACTTCACCGGGACGATGACAGGTCGCGCACTTATTGAAGATAATCGGCGCCACATCTTTGCTGAAGGTTACGCTCGCAGCTTCGTTCCGCTTTGCAACCAGTGCCGCGACCGCCAACAACATGACAATCAAAGTAGCCAATATACGCTTCATGATTTTCCTCCTTAATGTCAGTTAGTTGCCGTTTCCGGCGGCATCGGTTTGGGCTTTTCGCAAATCCTGTTTATCAACCGTGAAATCCACATAACCAATCATCATCTCATCCCAGGTCTGGTCGCCCCAGCGCACGGTTGCCGTCGGGTCAGGATTGAATTTGTTTTTGATTGAGTTGTCGTGATGGGCGACACATTCGAGACGGCTGCCTTTTGGAGCGGCAACCGGTTCTTTGAAGAAATAGGTCAATTGCCAGGCGAAATCATAACGCGGCACCGAGAGAATGACCTTCGAGGTGCCATCCGGGTAAACCAGCGTGTATTTGAAATCTTTGCCGCGCACGTGCATATGCGGGTGCAGGCTTTCGATGTGGCTGTCATCTTTGAAGGTGAAGGTGCTGGTGGATTCAAAATTCGGATCGCCCGGCGGAATCACTAGAT
>JBIOWC010000622.1:0-7100 GCA_044868105.1 Blastocatellia bacterium | reverse complement strand
TTCCATGAATCAGCCCCCGAGTATTTGCATACGCTTGGCGTCGACCCGGCCAAGTTGCCGGATCCTGCGAAATGGCGCCGGCGATATGAACAGGAATACGGTCAGCCGATTGAAAAACGGAAGGCGTTCTTAGTCGTTTGGGAATTGGATAACACGCCTATCGGATTTTCAACGACGGACAAAATCGTCTTCGGACACGAAGCCTACATGCACCTGCACATCTTGAATCCTGAGCAGCGGCGGATTGGCAACGGTTTGTCGTTTGTCAGAAAAACCGTCAAGCTCTATTTCGACTCCCTCAAGCTTGAACGCCTGTTTTGTGAGCCCTACGCGTTCAACATTGCTCCGAATAGAACATTGCAAAAGGCTGGGTTCAAATACGTGAAGACGTACGAAACCATTCCCGGTCCGCTTAACTTTTACCAGCCGGTCAATCGGTGGATGTTAGATGAGAAGGAGATTTTTTCATCTGATCGAGCCTAAAATAGCTTGAATCAAAGCTGACTCGATGCCGCATCATCGAAGGCGAATAAGAAAGTGGTTGTGCAGAATGCATAAATCAACGAAGGAGAATCAATGTCCATAGAGCTGACAACTGAAGCCAGGCGGAATGCCATTGAGTCTATCCAAAAATATTTTGAGATAAACCTGAATGAGCCTATCGGCAACCTTGCAGCGGGCACCCTGCTTACCTTCATACTCGAAGAGATTGGGCCGACGATCTATAACAAAGGCGTGGCGGATGCCCAGGAACGCCTGCAGGCCCGTCTCAGCGAACTCGACCTTGAAGTTCATGAAGACGAATTCCAATATTGGCGCAGACTCGCGAGCAAACCAAAGGGACGCAAATGAACCCCTTCATAACCAGTTGGTCAAACCTAACTTGCTCCTGATGGGAGTGCATCAGCCGCGCCGGCTCTTAGGGAGCCTTGCGGGCAAATGCAAATTCAAGGTGAGCGGGATTGTTGAGGGTAATTAACTCGCACCAAAACGAATGGTTAAAAATAAAAATGAAGAATATTAGATAAGATATGCTGAAATATATGCCGCTTATTTAAGGAGTAACGCATTTTTATCCTGGTTTATTAAAACCGGGATGTGACCTTCCCCCAAATTCTGGAGAATCTAGAAGGTTAAAAATTTGCCTTCTCGGACGCCTCGGTCTGGTTGTCATTTCTTTACAAATGCCGAGGGCGTTTCATTGCCCAGGGCCCTGTGTGGTCGCTATTCGGTTTACCCAATTCGCCATTTTTCGATCTCTCTCGTGCACCGGGTTTGATTTGTTGAAACCCAGGGGTAACAAAAAGACGCGGCGCTATCAGATATCCGGATGCCTGAGAATGCTGCACCCGTGACAGGCGAGGCTTCTATTGATGTTCAATATTGCACAGTTATTATTCTATTTTCGGCGTAGACTATGAGAGGAAAAGATAGTTGATTATACTCAAGTGATTTTCACCTGAAGCGGAGATAAATAATAATGGTTGAACATAATCCTGCGACGATTCTATTCAAAGAACAGATGCGTGAGTCCTTAGAGCGCGTGACCAAAAATTCGCGCGCCATCCACATCCCCAAAAATCAGAATGTCTATACCGTCGGTGATGAAATCGAGATGGTCTACTTCATCGAAAGCGGCGAGGTCAAACTGGTGATGGTCTCGCCTGAGGGCCGGGAATGTATGCTGGCTATCCACGCGACCGGGGATATTTTCGGTGAGCTGTGCCTGTCGGGATTAGGAGAGCGGACAGAGACCGCCACCGCCATGACGAAAACGGTCATAAAACAGTTACCTTGCGACAAGTTCCTTGAGCGCCTAGCCGGGGATAAGCTGCTTGAAGGCTTCATCAAATATTTAGCCGTGCGAGTCGCCGACCAGCAGGAAGTCATCGCCAATCTAGTCACGGTAGATAGCGAACAGCGACTGGGCAAGACCTTGTTACAACTCGCCAGAAAACTGGGGAAGAAAGATCCGCGCAGCATCCGCATCGAACTGCGGATTTCTCACGAAGAATTGGCCACCATGGTCGGCACCACGCGGCCGCGAATCAGCGTCTTTATGCAGCGGTTTCGCAACCTCGACCTCATTGAACTCAGCGAAGAACATCATCTCATCATCAAAGAACACAAGCTAATGGGTTACCTGAAATCGATTGCTTAACCCGCCCTGCCTGATGCCTACCTGGCGCAAAATTTATTTCTACTTTGGTTCACAATTGAACAGAAATAAATTTCGGAAAGCGTATGATGATTTAATCAACCCCATTCTCTTGCAAAGGCGATTTGGACTTCGATTCAGGTCATTGATTTTTCAGAGACAACTATCAATATAGCCTTTGCAAGAGATCCTTTACTGCCAGCGAACCACTCGGGAAATATTTGGATAAAATAGAAAAGTATGGAGGCTAAGATGAAAACTAAGGTTTCTGTATCTGCCTATCCGAGAGCTATTCTCTACATCGAGGAGGACCAAGATTCGCGTGAAATGCTCACATTTTTGCTAAATAAGGCTGGTTACGCGGTGAGTACCGCAACCTCAATAGCCGACGGCTTGAGGAAGGCCACGCAAGGGCGTTTTGACTTATATATCTTAGACAGCCGATTTGCCGATGGCAGCGGGGTTGAGCTCTGCTGCCAACTCCGAAGCTATGATCCGGTCACCCCGATTATCTTTTATTCGGGAGCTGGCTTTCCCTCCGACATCGCCGCCGGACTGGCGGCTGGCGCGCAAGGATACCTGACCAAACCGATGGGCGTTTACACCATTACTCAAACCATTGCCGAATTATTGACCGGAGCGAAAAATGTGCAGGTTGAGCATCAAAGTTACCCTTCTCCAATGCAAATATAGAAAGCTCACAAACCCTCTCTTTTCTTGAAGCGCCGGCTTAATCACTGCTCTCTCCGGCGCGTCGAAAATTTATTTTGGCACTTGTGCAATAGTGAACAGTAAGCCCTGATGAAGTGGGTTAAGGTTAGTTTTAATTCTTCCGGGTGAGGCCCGAAAATTAATATAAATCGTTAGAAATTCACCCCGTACCTTTCAGGAGTGGCGGCAAAAAAGACCGTAACCACAAAGGAGAGCGAAATAATTTATGAAGACGAATATACAACCTCTACATGATCGCGTCATCATCAAGCGGATGGAGGAGAGCGAGCAGGTTCGCGGCGGCATTTTGATTCCTGATTCGGCCAAAGAGAAGCCCCAGGAGGGCGAAGTCTTGGCCGTCGGAGAAGGCAAATACCGGGAAGACGGATCCCGCCAGGCTTTGGAAGTTAAGGTCGGCGACCGTGTCTTATTCGGCAAATATAACGGTTCGGAAATCAATCTCGACGGTGAAGAGTTATTGATTATGCGCGAGGAAGAGATTCTCGGCATCATCAACCGCGCGAGCGCTGCGGCAGATGCTGCCGGTAGCAGTGCCGCGCCACTTGCCGCCGGTAAGAAGAGCGGAAAGTAATTTTCCGGCGGCCGAAAAACCGGCGCAACCCAGGGCTTTCCTGATGGGTTAGCCAGGCAATTTGTAGGGAGAAAAGGTAATTATTATGGCAAAGCAAATCATACAAGGCGGGGATTCGCGCGCGGCAATTTTGCGCGGCGTCAATCAACTCGCCAACGCCGTGAAACTCACGCTCGGCCCGAAAGGGCGCAATGTCGTGCTCAATAAAAATTTTGGCAGCCCGACGATCACCAAAGACGGCGTGACGGTAGCCAAAGAGATTGAACTCCAGGATGCGATGGAGAACATGGGAGCACAGATGGTCAAGGAGGTCGCCTCGCAGACCTCAGATGTGGCGGGCGATGGCACGACCACAGCGACGGTTCTCGCACAAGCGATTTTTCGCGAAGGCATCAGAATGGTCGCGGCGGGCGCTAACCCCATGGCCTTGAAGCGCGGGATTGATAAAGCCGTGGTGCGCATCACCGCAGAGATTAAGAAGATGGCCAAGCCGGTTAAAGGCGACATGATTGCGCAGGTCGGCACCATATCAGCAAACGGCGATGCCGCCATTGGCGAGTTGATCGCCGCCGCGATGAACAAAGTCGGCAAGGACGGCGTCATCACGGTTGAAGAATCGAAGACCATGGAGACGGATTTAGAATTTGTCGAAGGTATGCAATTCGATCGCGGCTACCTTTCGCCTTACTTTGTGACGAATGCGGAAAGCCTGGAGGCGGTTCTCGAAAACCCCGTTATTCTCATTAGCGAGAAGAAAATCTCTTTGATGCGCGACCTGCTTCCCCTGCTGGAGCAAGCAGCCCAGCAAGGCAAGCCCATGTTGATTATTGCCGAGGATGTCGAAGGCGAAGCGCTGGCGACTCTGGTCGTGAATAAACTGCGCGGCACCCTGAACGTCGTGGCGGTCAAGGCTCCCGGCTTCGGAGATCGCCGCAAGGCGATACTTGAAGACCTCGCGGTTTTGACCGGCGGCACCCTGGTCAGCGAAGACCTCGGCATCAAACTCGAAAACGTCAAGCTTGGCGATTTGGGAAGCGCCAAAAAGGTGACCATTGATAAAGACTCCACCATTATCATTGATGGCGCCGGCAACCCCGCAGACTTGCAACAACGAGTGAAACTCCTCAAGTCTCAGATTGAAGCCAGCACCTCAGACTACGACCGCGAAAAGCTGCAGGAACGGCTGGCGAAACTTGTCGGCGGGGTGGCGGTGATTCGCGTCGGCGCGGCAACCGAGACCGAGTTGAAGGAGAAGAAAGCCCGCGTTGAAGACGCGATGAACGCAACCCGCGCGGCGGTTGAGGAAGGAATTGTTCCGGGCGGCGGCGTGGCCTTGATTCGCGTGGCTAAGGGACTCGACAAATTCAAAATTTTTGAGCCCAACGAAGACGGCGAAGCGACCGGTGACCCGGACGAACAGATTGGCGTCACCATCATCAAGCGAGCCTTGGAAGAACCGCTTCGTCAGATCGTTCAGAATGCCGGCAAAGAAGGCGCCGTGATCCTTGAGAAAGTGCGTGCCGAAAGAAACCCCAACTTTGGCTACAACGCCTTAACCGACACCTTTGAAGACCTGGTTGCGGCCGGCATTATTGACCCGGCGAAAGTTACCCGTTGTGCGCTGCAAAACGCCGCCTCAATCGCGGGATTGATGCTGACGACAGAAACCCTGATTTCTGAAATTCAGGATAATAATCGGTCTCGGGCAATGTCCACTGGAATGCCTGATGGCATGGGCATGTAAACCCGTATGCCGTATGGCTCGCCCACAGGCCCACCCCGCGGGCGAGCCATACCGCGCGATAACCAGACCACCCACCTCTTTCAAAGCTTAGCGTTTCACCTACCGATGACAGGACAATTTGACTTTGATTAAGCGAGGTGAAAAGCACTGATTAGCGTGCCACTCAGCCGTCAAAGATTTTACCGGTTGTCCTCTATTGGACAGACAGGCGAGATAATTATCTTTAACATAGGTTAATTGTCTAAAGCATCACGATCATCCACGTGGCGCTGGCTGCGCTTGAAAAATTGCGGGCTTTTGGCACCAAGGTTTTTCAACGCTTGCTGGAAATGACAAATCGGGGAGAAGAGACTCAGTGGATAACAACGTTTCCTCCCCGATAATCCCCTCTTTAACTCCCCATCAGAACACCTGGCCTCCTTGCCTGACTCAATGGATCGGGCTCTCTGGTCATCGAAAATTTTTTGTCCGACAGTTCAATATTGAACAGCCATAAATATGCAGTCAGGGCATTGTACTATTCTGGACAGATTACGCATTAACCGTTGGTAATAATAAAAGGGGTTGATATGCAAGCAATCGCGACAGATTTACGGGCAACAAAACGGATACTTTATATTGATCAAAGTGAAGAGTGCCGCAGTCTGCTTACGATTCTGCTAGAGGCTGTCGGCTATGAAGTATACACGGCAACTACAATTGCCAGTGGTAAAAACCTAATCAAGCTTCAGCATTATGACTTATTTATCCTGGAGAGCAGCTATTCAGACGGCTTTGGCAGCCAGCTTTGCCGTTATATTCGCACCATTAACCCGCTTGCCCCGATTATCTTTTTTTCAACCTCAGCGGATGACTTCGACATCAAAGCTGCAATGGTTGCTGGCGCGACCAATTACTTAACCAAACCGACAGACGTCCGGTCTATTGAACAAACTATTATTGGTTTGCTTGACCAGCCCTAAAAAAAACCTGCTTCTCCCTGCTGAGAAAATACCCATCCAATCGCAAACCTCGCAGGATCTCTGCACATCAGGATTTGCGGAGGTTCAACCCGCTACCTGTTGCTTCGAATCAATGGTAAAGCTGGCGAGGGCTTCGGACTCTGAATCAAAAACCTCGAACACGGTAATCAGCTTGGTGATGACCAGCAATTGATTCAGGCGACTACTGACATTGAGCAGTTTCATCTGCCCGCTCACCCGTCGCATTTTCGTATAGCCGGAGATCAGTTCGCCAAGTCCGCTGCTGTCCATATAATTGACTTTTGCCAGGTTGATGAGCAATTTGCGATTCCCATCCGTGATAAGGGTTTCAACCTGTTGTCTGAAACCACCTTCGCCTCCCAAAACAAAAGTGCCGTCAAGATCAAGCACTGTGATGTCGTTTAGCTTACGCTCCTGAATATTCATTTTGATTGTTTTTCCTTTCTTAAATGGTCGTGCTGACCAAATGGGGATCGGGTCATTGGAGATCTTGGTAATCTTGGTGAGCAATCTCTCGTTGTGAGGCTCAATGATGGCCGCATCGGGAAGGGTTCTCACCAAGTCCACCAAGAGGGTTCTGCTCCTTGAAGGCCCCCTCCTTGGTGAAGCACGACCTTAAATAAGCGAGTTGTAATGTTCAAGCGGACCGGATGGATTCCACTAAACCCATCAGAGCCCGGTTCAGATCACCCGGCGCACCTTTTTTAGACAATTGCGGACCTCTCCGTTGTCCTGGCAGCATCAACGGAGAGGTCAACTGGTGGGGGGCAACCTGATTTCAGTCCTTAGCGGAGCGACTGCAAGCCGAGGATCTGCGTCAAGATATCGCCAAGCAGGCTGTACCGGCCGTTTGCATAACGGCCATATTGATTGCGGCTGTTGTAACCATCTTCATAACCGCGCTGGAACCCT
>JBIOWC010000621.1:0-4816 GCA_044868105.1 Blastocatellia bacterium | reverse complement strand
CATAAAAGATAACCAAAGCCGCTCGGGTAACGGGTGATGGTTTGACTGGTCATTCTCATAATCGTCAACGCAAATTGTTGGAATTGATTATCGCCTGTTAGCAGCGCCAGCTTTTGAAGTACCAGGGCCGCAACCGAATTGCCGGAAGGGATGGCATTATCAAAAAAATCCTTGTTGCGGATAATCATCGCTTCATGATCAGAGGAGGTAAAATAGAAGGCGCCAGCTTTTTCATCCCAGAAAAAGTTGATCATCTGCCTGGCGGTGGAGAGCGCCTGATGGAAATACTTCGCATCGAAAGTCGCTTCATAAATGGACAAATAACCTTCAATCATATAGGCATAGTCTTCGAGATAGGCATTCAGTTTGGCAATTCCATCTTTAAAGGTTCTCAATAAACGTCCCTGTGTCGAGAGGCTGGTTAAGATGAAATCTGCATTTTTTCTGGCAATCTCGCGATAGTCATCACGCCCAAGTATGCTAGCGGCTTCGGCAAAAGCCGTTAACATTAAGCCATTCCAGGCGGTGAGAATTTTGTCATCGAGCCTTGGGCGGATTCTCTCCGAACGCTTATAAAAGAGGGCTTTTTTCCCAGCCGTTATCAATCTGCTCACTTCGTCAATGGGAATCTTTTTGGCTTGAGCGAAGGATTCAAGCGATAGGTTAATATGGAGAATTGATTTTCGGTGTTCAAAATTACCGGCCGGCGTTATATCAAAGAATTCGCAAAAGATTTCTCCTGACTCGGAGCCGAGAATTTCTAAAACCTCCTCTTTTGTCCATACATAAAATTTTCCTTCCTCACCTTCGCTGTCAGCGTCCTCTGCAGAATAAAAGCCGCCCGATGAATCTGTCATATCGCGAATGATATATTCGAGAATCTCTTCAGCGATTCGCTTATAGAAAGGGTTTTGTGTTGTTTGATAGGTTTGCAGGAATATTCGGGCAAGCAGGGCGTTATCGTAAAGCATTTTTTCAAAGTGAGGAACGAGCCAGTAATTATCCACAGAATAGCGGGCGAAGCCCCCGCCAAGGTGATCATATATTCCTCCATTAGCCATTTTCTGAAGCGTGATTTCGACCATCTGCAAAGCCTCTGGGGAGCCGGTTCTTCGGTGATATCTAAGTAAGAACATCAAGGTCATCGTAGAGGGAAATTTTGGCGCTCTGCCAAAGCCGCCATGAGTTTTATCAAAGCTGGACAGCAGGGAGGCAAAGGCTTGCGATAGAATTTCAGGTGTAAGTAGTTCGTTTGACGGGTAAAAGCGATTGATGTTCTGGAGCTCTTTAATTATTTCCTCAGCGCTAATGTTGATCTCGGTTTTTTTTGTGCGGTAGGCTTCAGCTATCGCGATTAGGACTTTGGGGAACCCAGGCATTCCTTGTCTGTCAGTTGGCGGATAATAGGTTCCTCCATAAAAAGGTTTAAGTTCGGGCGTTAGGAAGACCGTCATCGGCCAGCCGCCATGACCGGTCATCATTTGCACAGCATTCATATAAGTTGCATCAATATCAGGGCGCTCTTCACGGTCTACCTTGATACAGACAAAATGTGTATTCATGAGCGCGGCGATCTCCTCGTTTTCAAAGGATTCCAGTTCCATAACGTGGCACCAATGACAAGCCGAATACCCAACGGATAAAAGAATGGGCTTATCTTGTTGTCGGGAAATTTCTAGTGCTTCGACGCCCCAAGGGTACCAGTTTACAGGATTGTGAGCATGTTGAAGCAGATATGGGCTGGTTTCATTGAGAAGTTTATTGGTGAATTTATGTGTCGCTGGCATGTGTACCTCATTAATTTCAGGATAGTCCTTCACTATAATGCCAAGCGCTACGGTTTGTCATTTACTAGAGGGCACGGCAATATCAAATTAAGAGTCTGATAACGAATACTATCGCAATAGGTTTTCGAAAGTGGAGGCAAAGAATGATAAAATCAAATGATTAAGTTGGGAGCGGTATCGCGATAGAGATAACAACTCTTTGATTATCAACCGTTCTTCCGAATAGGGAACAGCGTATAACTGAAACGGAGTGTCTTTCGCTGGCTGGAATTTGAGGTGAATTAAGGTAAAAAATTAAGTTACCGGGTGACCCTAATCTACTTAAAAATTGCGCATTATTTGAATAATTCGGGTTTAATCCATTCACAGTTTGAATCCTCATATTTTCCCATTGTATTAGCTTTCCGCCTGAATTTTGTGCCCGCAGGGTAATCTCATAGTAGGTTCCATTAAAGCTATGTTTTGGGGAAATCTTTAATAAATTCAAGGATGCTCCTTGGTATAAAGAGCTAAGATTGGTATTCCGCTCTTGAAGTGAGAAACTTTTTTGAGTAGCTGAAGGCTTCTCATTTTTGGGTTGAACCTGAGAACTATCAGGGTTTATTGGAGCTGAAATTATCTGTCCTTTGTCCGAAATTTTTACTTTAGCTGAGGTAGGCGATTGGTTAGTAGGAGGCTGGTTTTCAACTGAGTGGGAACCCTGCTGAGGAAAGACCGTTACACCTGGTCGGCTTGGCTTATCCGAATCGCTTCTTTGTGAAAGAGTGAGTTGTTTGGGTTCAGGAATTGTTTGAGGCTCCGTTTCGATACTTTGTTCAATATACTCAAGCGCCTCTTTAGGAGTTTCCACAAACACCGGGGGTTGGATTTTCGTAGTTGATGGCGCGATTTTATTCCCCTGCGCAGCATTCTGGGAACGCTGGAAGAGGTAAGGAATTCCGATGGCTGCTAAAATCATGAGTGCTAATGTAAAAGTAAGTATTACTTTTTTATCGAACCTATATGACCTGCTCGAAGAAGCTTTATTATTAGCTCTCTTTAGCGTACCAATTAGAGCTGAATACGAAAAAGTATTTGTGCGATTTTTTGATTCTGTTAGCATAGGGTTTGAGTTTATTAACGTGGCACCATCAAACTCACAATAAAAAAATTCGTCGCAGTAGTCTAAGCTGCATTTCGGACAGGTTTTCATTTGAGCCTCCAGAAGTTTATAGAAGTCCCTGATGTCTGTATTGTGAAATTAATCGAACTTACGGAATCTGGATGCGTTTGCCAACCACGAAAGTTGCTTATTGAAGCTAAATTCAAATCCTTTTCACGGTAGTTCTTAATTTAGTGACTACATTGCGGGTTAGTGTTTGGCTCAGGTATTCTTTAGAATGATGAGAAGAGTAGATTTAAACCTCGCTAGAAAACCTTTTACAAACCGAAGACTTTTTTGGGTCGGGATCATTCTGGTCATCGCTATCAACTCTATACTTGCAATTTGGATCAGTGGCGAGCGAATAAAGGTTTTAGGTGAAATCAACCAGTTAGAACAGCAAAAGAAGGAAAAAGAACTGAACATTGAGTTATTGAAACGGAAAGTCGAAGATGTAAGGAAAGAAGTTCCGCAAACAGTTTTGACGGATGAACAGAAACTCCAGTTGGCATCTGCAAGGTTATTAATTTCACGAGGTGCATTCTCCTGGAACCGGTTAATGAGCGACATTGAGCGATTCATTCCGCAAAAAGCCTTTGTCACGAGTTTGAAGATTGATGAAGGCGGACGGGTTAAGGAATCTTCTGGAGAAACTGTCGCAAAAGCAATCGTCGAGATAAAAGTGACCGGGCAATCAGCTACACAAATGACAGAGATGATGACGGCGCTGGAACATTCGTCCGGGCTATTCGGAGTAGAGCAGGCGACACAGGACCCTCTAGCTGAAGATGGAACGGTCCCGTTTACTCTGAAACTAACTTACAAACCGACAAAATCCGAAGGCGAAGGAGAGCAATAATGATAACTCAAGTGAAAGAGCGTGAGGCTTCAACATTGTACTCTCTGAAAGCCGAAGCCCGTAAGCCATTCGGTTTAACCTACCCTGAACTGCTTTTCCTGTGCCTTGCGCTCATTGGATCGATCGGGGTTGGGATTTACTATTATTCAACTCTTAGTCACGAACAGAGTGATATGAATGCGCTTCGGCGACAGATAGCTTCTTTAAGCAAAGCCGAAACTGACTTGAAAGCGGCTTCAAATGTTAATAAGCAGGCACAGGAAGATCTTGCCAAAACGGCACTGGAGTCTCTTGAATCGTTTAAATCCGTATATCTGAAAAATCTTTCTCAAGGACGGATTGCCTTGATCGAAGCCATTAATAATCTTGCTAAGAAAGATGGCGTACGCTTGATGAGCGGAATTGCGATGACTGCGAATAAGACCGGCGCAGACTCATCGGGAGATAAAAAAAATACAAAAAAGAAGGGCGCGGAATCCCTTGGCAGCGTCTTCCCAAGTTTGAAAATAAATTTTACAGTGGCCGGGGAATATAAAAATCTTAGAGAATTTATTAATGATGTAGAGGCTAATAAACAGTTTGTAACAATCAATTCAATTACCTTGACCTCGATTAAAGAGAGGGAAGGGGGAAGCGTGCGAAGTGGTGGTCGAAGGACTGCACAAGTAGCTTCCGGCATTTCACTGGCAATAGATATGACAGCCTATTTTCAGTCATAACTTGGCCGATTATTAAGAGAGAGATAGATGGCAGCCAAATCGGATAAAAGAAAAGCAATTATGTTAGCGGGCTTAGGAATGCTTTTAGTTAGCGTGATGATCTACCAGGTATATTTTAGTAGCCCACCTCCCAAGCCGACTTTGGGAAATGCCAATAAAAATAGTAGTGGTTCCTCCGGTAAATCCAGCGCTCCTATTCAATCTCCTGAAACCGCAGAAAAAGTTGCTTCTCGCAGCGGCAAGGGCAACGCCCAAGATCAGGAATTTGAAGAGTTGGTCTCAGATATTACACCGCTGGCATTTGTATCAG
>JBIOWC010000620.1:0-13455 GCA_044868105.1 Blastocatellia bacterium | reverse complement strand
GGGGCACGGCAAAAGAGGCGCAACTCGAAGGCTACACCGTTGCAGGCAAAACCGGCACGGCGCAAAAAGTAGATAAAAACGGGCGCTATTCCAATGAAAAATATGTCGCGTCGTTTGCGGGATTTGCGCCGGTTTCTCATCCGGAAATCGTCTGCATCGTGTCGATTGACGAACCCATCGGCGCGCATCACGGCGGCGATGTGGCGGCTCCGATTTTCGCGCAAGCGGTTTCGCACGCGCTCAATATGTTGGGCGTACCGCCGGAAGACAATCCCGGTTCGGAATTTGTCGCGGGCGATTTGCAAACTTTTGATTTTCAAAAATTTTCTGACAACCACGTTTCTGTTGCCGAAGTCGCGCCCCCTGAAAAAGAAGCAGAAATTTCTCAAGCGGTGCCAACCAAATCATCAGAGATGGCTTCAAATCCAACTTTGATGAAACAAGAACAGGAAAATACCAGGCCGGGAGATGAGAGCGCGAGAAGCGACGGTAAAATCGCGGTGCCCGATTTGAAAGGGCGCGGCATTCGCGAAGCTTTAGCGTTGGCTTCAAGTCGCGGGTTGAAGATTCAAGCCAGCGGTGAAGGATTAATTACAACTCAAACACCGCCCCCCGGAACTTATGTCAGCAAAGCGGCAATTTGTCAGGTTAAGCTGGCCAAAACGCAAACCAAACCCGACAAATCTGCAACCGGCAAAATTCAACCCAAACCGGCTGCGAGTCCGCCAAATACCAAGCCCGGCAAGAGTCCAGCGAAAGTTGTAGCAAAAGCCAGATGAAAAAAGAGATAAACTTTCATTCGCCGATAGAGTAAGCCCGAGAGGCTTACTCTATCGGCGTTTTATCGAAATAAAAAAACGAAGAAAATCACCGTGAAATTAAGCGACCTCGTCAAACAGATAAACCCGATTGTTGCCACCGGCGAACTTGAACGCGACGCCCTGAACGTCACCCATGACTCCCGCGCCTGTTCGGCGGGCACTATTTTCGTCGCCATTTGCGGCGCCAAATCGGATGCTCACCACTTCATCCCTCAAGCCCTCGAACGCGGCGCCATTGCCGTCATCTCTGAACGCCCGGTTGATACGAGCGCTACGGTTAAGGACCTGGCCTCGGCGCCGGCCTGGATTCAGGTTGCCGATGCCCGGGTCGCGCTCGCCGAAGCCGCGGCCGCCGTTTACGCTCACCCGTCGCAAAAGCTCAAAGTCGTAGGCATCACCGGCACCAACGGCAAAACCACAACGGCGCATCTGGTTAACTCAATCATTCGCGCTGCCGAAACCACCTCGGCGATGTTTGGAACTATCCAACATCACATCGGCGATTACGTGGAACCCGCCAAGCACACCACACCCGAAGCCGCCGATATTCAACGAATGCTGGCGCAGGCCGTACAAGTTGGCTGCCGGTCGGCGGTGATGGAAATCTCTTCGCACGCCATCGAATTTCATCGCGCCGATGGTTTGCAACTGGCGGCCGCCGTCTTTACCAATCTCACCCGCGACCATCTCGATTATCATAAAACGATGGCAAACTATTTTGCCGCCAAAGAAAAATTATTCACCGGCGCTTTGGGACTGGAACCCAAAGCCTCGGTCATCAACCTGGATGACGAGTACGGGCGCAAGCTCATTGAATCGGCAAAGGGCAAAATCCTCACTTATGGGTTCAGCGCACCCGCCGATGTCAGAACCGACGATTTCAAATTAAGCGTGGGCGGGTTGTCATTTGTCGCTTCTACGCCGGCGGGACAAATCGCCATCAAGTCTACGCTTGTCGGTCGCCCGCATGTCTATAACATCCTTGCCGCCATCGCCACAGGATTGGCTCTGGGATTTGATTTGCAGGTTATTGCCGAAGGTGTAGCAAGTTGCAAAACCGTGGCCGGAAGATTTGAGCAGGTGCACTTAGAAAATAATCGGCAACTTGGATTTGCAGTCATCGTAGATTACGCGCACACTGATGACGCCTTGAGCAAGGTTTTACAGACGGCGCGCGAGGTGGTGGGCGGCGCGGGTCGCATCATCACGGTTTTTGGCTGCGGCGGCGATCGAGATAAAACCAAACGCCCGATTATGGGTGAAGTCGCGGCAAAGTTGAGCGATGTGGTAATTGTGACGTCGGACAATCCCCGCACCGAAGACCCGCTCAGCATCATCGAAGAGATCGAAGTCGGTCTGCATCAATCGGGTAAACCTTATGTGAAGCAAGCCGACCGCCGCCAGGCCATCTTTGCTGCGGTCGAGGAAGCGCGTGACGGCGATCTGGTCGTCATTGCCGGTAAAGGTCACGAGGATTATCAAATCCTCAACGGTCAAACCATTCATTTCAGCGATCTGGAAGTCGCGCGCCAGGCGATGACCCGGAGGCTTGATTCATAAGGTAAGATTTGCAGTAACCTCACAGCACCTTTTTGAAGAGAAGATTTGCGATGAAACTCATTGAGATACTGAATACCTTAAGCTCAATAGGCAACGACCAGGTTCTTGGCAAAAGTACGGACAACGTTTACGCGGTCAGCCCGTCACTCGATTTCCCCAAATTGGTTGAAGGGCAGGAAAATTATGTGGATCGCGAACCCCTCGGCTATTCGATTGATTCACGCACGATTCGCCAGGGCGATCTCTTTTTCGCCATCAAAGGCGAGCATCACGACGGTCACCAGTTTGTCGCGGAGGTTTTAAGCAAAGGTGCACTTGCCGCCGTCGTCAATAGAGAGTCGGGAGAGCCGGTTCGGCAAGCCGGGCTTTTGCTGTTTTCTGATGACCCGCTTGCGACCTTGCAAAAGTTGGCAAACCGCGTCGTTTCCAAGTGGCGCGGACAGTTAGTCGCCGTCACCGGAAGCGCCGGCAAGACCACGACGAAAGATTTAATCGCGGCGGTGCTCGCCCAGGCCGGGCGGGTGACCAAAACCCAGGGCAATTTCAATAATGCCATTGGACTGCCACTTTCCATTTTGAAGATGGAAGCGGACGGACAGCGCGCCGATGATTTCGATTTTGGCGTCTTCGAGATGGGGATGAATCACGCCGGCGAACTCGCGGAATTGACGCATATGGCGCCGCCCGATGTTGCCGTGGTGACCAACGTCGCGGCGGTGCATCTGGAATTTTTCGCTTCGATTGATGAGATTGCCAACGCCAAAGCTGAATTGGTGCAAGGCGTAAAGCGCGGCGGCGCGGCGATATTAAACGCCGATGACTTTCGCGTTGAGCGTATGCGACAATTGCGTGACGACCTCACCATTCGCACATACGGTATTGAACAGCGCGCCGAGGTGATGGCGCGCGACATTCACACGGACGGACTAGGCGGCATCAATTTTCTGCTCGTTACGCCCGGGGGCGAAATCAACGCGCATCTTGCGCTAGTCGGCAAACATAATCTCTACAACGCGCTGGCGGCGGCGGCGGTCGGAGACTTTTATCAAGTGCCGCTTGAAAAAATAGCTCAGGCCTTTGCCGCCATGTCGGCTCCCAAAATGCGCGGCGAGATTTTGCGCTTTGCCGAAGGCTTTACCGTCATTGATGATTCATACAACTCGAATCCACGCGCCTTGGTTGAAATGGTAACAACCTTATGCGCTACTGAGGCCTGCAAACGAAAAGTAGTCGTAGCCGGTGAGATGCTGGAACTCGGTGACGCCGGCGCGCAGTTGCATTTTGAAGCCGGGCAAAAGATTGCCGCGCTCGGCGTTGACCTGTTATTAGGCGTTCGCGGATTGGCCGGTGATTTAATCGCTGGCGCGCGGGCAGCGGGAATGCCGGAAGATGCGGCAATATTTTTTGCCACTCCCCAGGAAGCGGCAGAATTTTTAACCCAGGCAGCGCAAGCCGGAGACCTTATCCTCGTCAAAGGTTCGCGCGGCGTAAAAACCGAAGTAGTAGTTGAAAGATTGAAAACAAGAAGTCGAACCGGAAAGTATGAACGATGAACGATGACCCTTTGCATACGCTGTTCATCGTTCACCGGTCAGCGTTTCCAATCTACTGAGGAAAAATGTTCTACTACCTAAAATATTTCCAAGACATTCACAGCAGTATGTCGTGGTTGCGGGTGTTTGATAAGGTGACCTTTCGCACAGCGATGGCCGCCATCACCGCGATTCTCATCAGCCTTCTGTTTGGACGGCGGATGATCAATATGCTCAAACGCTTGAGTTTCGGGCAGTACATACGCGAAGAAGGGCCGCAAAGTCATCACTCTAAAAAAGGCACGCCGACGATGGGCGGCGTGTTGATTATGCTTTCAATTACCGTTTCAACGTTGCTGTGGTCTGATTTATCGGTCGGCTATGTCTGGATTGTCGTACTCACGACATTGGCTTACGCGAGCATTGGATTTGCCGACGATTATTCAAAAATCAAAAAGAAACAAAATCTCGGATTGACCGGAAGACAGAAGTTGATGTTGCAATTTGCCATCGCCTTTGTATTCGCTTTGGCGCTGAAATTTTTGACAACCTACAGCACCGAACTCAGTTTTCCATTTATTAAAAAAACCATTTTGCTGTGGTGGCCCATTTATCTTTTGATCTTTGCCCCCCTGGTCATCGTCGGGTTTTCCAATGCGGTGAACCTGACCGATGGACTCGATGGCTTAGCCATTTCCGTAACCATGGTAACGGCAGCGACCTTGACCGGATTCACCTATATTACCGGGCATAAAGTCTTTGCCGAATATCTGGATTTAGTCCATCAGCCTGAGGTTCATGAACTGACCATCTTTTGCGCGGCGCTGACGGGCGCCAGTTTAGGTTTTTTGTGGTTCAATGCGCCGCCCGCCGAAGTCTTTATGGGTGATGTCGGCGCCCTGGGGCTTGGCGGGGCTATCGGCGCAATTGCTGTGTTAATCAAACAGGAATTTTTACTGGTTATTATCGGCGGCGTCTTTGTGGTCGAGGCTTTATCGGTGATGTTACAGGTGGCAACTTTCAAGCTGCTCAAAAAGCGCATTTTCAAGATGACTCCTATACATCATCATTTCGAGTTGATGTATCCGCCGGAACTTTCAAGGCGCATGGAGCCCAAGATTGTCTTTCGCTTTTTAATCGTCGCCATACTCTTGGCCTTGCTCAGTCTTTCGACATTGAAACTCAGATGAAAATATCGCAATACCCAGTCAATTGGCTCGTGGTTGTCTCAGCTTGTGCGTTGGTCTTGAGTGGTTCGCTGACCGGCGCGCAAACCCCATCACCACCTGAATGGAAAGCGCTTGGCACCTCTTATCATCGCGGCAATGAAGTAAAGGTGTTTTATGACCCGCAGAGCATTAAACAGACGGCAGACCGGGCGCAAGTTTGGCTCAAACAAGTCGAACGCTTTGAAGATGCACAAGCCAAACGATTGGGGCTCGATGAATTGAAGAACCATAGAAAGTTTTTAAAGCTTTCTATAGACGGGTATGACCAATATGCCTATTCGACAACACTCGTTGAATTTAATTGCCAGGCGGAAAGCGCGCGGACCCTCTGTTTTGTTGATTACGATGAGGCCGGAAAGGTAATCGGTAAACAGTGCGTAGAGGAACCGCCCTTTGCGCCGGTGATGACCGAAGCAACCCAGAAACTTTTTGATATAACCTGTAAACCCAAAAAGTGACGGCAACCGTCTTGAAAAGAAGAAAGATTTAATGGACGTTCGCAATAAAAAAATCCTGGTGGTTGGCCTGGCGCGCAGTGGTTTGGCGGCCGCCCGATTGCTGATTTCGCGCGGCGCCAGGGTTATGGCCAATGACATCAAACCCGAAAACGAACTTGTCAAACCGGGTTCAGAATTCGCAAGCGAACTGGCAGCCTTAAGCGGGCAGGGCGTGAATTTTATTTTCGGCAATCATCCGGAAGAAGAATTTTCAAGCGCCGATTTAATTGTCCTGAGTCCCGGCGTGCCGGCCGATATTGCACCGCTCGCGGGCGCCAGAGAAGCGGGCGTTGAAATCATCAGCGAACCGGAACTTGCCGGACGTTTTCTCAAGGGTCGAATGATTGGCATAACCGGGTCGAATGGGAAAACCACAACCACAACGTTGATTGGCGAATTGATGAAAGCAGCGGGCGCCGCGGTGATTGTCGGCGGCAATATCGGCACGGCGCTTTCAGGTCTGGTCGAACAATCGGACGAGAACACCTGGACCGTTGCAGAGCTTTCAAGTTTTCAACTCGAAACCATTGATAGCCTGCGCGTGAATGTCGCAGTAATCACCAATATCACGCCCGACCATTTAGACCGCCACGGCACCTTTGAAAATTATGTGCGGGCAAAGCACAGGATTTTTAAGAATCAGCGGGAAGCGGATTTTGCGGTGCTGAATCTTGATAATCAACCGGTGGTTGAGATGGTCGAACAACTCGGCACCGCCTCGCAAAAGGTTTATTTCAGCCTGACCGATGACGCGTCAAAGGATGCTACGTCAAAGGATGAAGCGGCAAAGGCGGCAATTTATCTGCGTGACGGGCTTTTATACTCGACGCTGCTCACCGATGATGGCCGCGAATGCGAAGTGCTGGCGGTTTCAGAAATCCAGGTGCCGGGCCTGCACAATGTTGAAAACATCATGGCCGCGCTTGCCGCTACGTTTTGCGCGATGCAGACCAAGCCGGATAAACTTGAACCGTTGCGCGAGGTGATTCGCCAGTTCTCAGGTGTCGAGCATCGCATCGAATTTGTGGCTGAAATTGGCGGCGTGAAATTTTATAACGATTCAAAAGCCACCAATGTGGATTCGACGGTTAAAGCGCTCGAAGCCTTCGCGCGCAACGTGATTGTCATACTCGGCGGCAAAGATAAAGACAGCGATTACACCGTGCTGGCGCCCCTGGTGCGCGAGCGCGTCAAACAGATTGTTTTAATCGGCGCCGCCAGTGATAAGATTGCCGCGCAGCTTGCCGACACGCGCCCTCTGGTGCGCGCCATTTCAATGCAGGAGGCCGTAGAGAAATCCTTCGCCGCCGCCGAGGCCGGCGATACGGTTTTGCTGGCTCCGGCGTGTGCGAGTTTCGACATGTTCGACAATTACGAACATCGCGGCCGAGTGTTTAAAGAAGTTGTACATGCAATAAAGCAGCAATAGCGTCAAGCCTCAACAACAATCAGCGAGCAGGAACTGGCTGATAATTAAAAACAGAAGTTGAGAGTGAACAATGGCAACGTATATCGGGGCAAAAACGATTCGTAAGAGAGAGAGTTGGCAATCGTCTTCGCGGCAAAATAATCAGGCGGCAAAAGCGCGCGAAGTTCCGATTGATAAAATTATGCTGGCTGTGGTCTTGGGACTGACGGTCTTCGGTTTGTTGATGGTCTATAGCGCTTCGGCGATGATTGCCGATAAATTGCACAATGACCAGTTTCATTTTTTTGTGCGACAAGGCGTATGGGCAATGGCCGGACTCATTGGCATGGCAATCACCATGAAGATTGATTATCGCTTTTATAAAAAACCCGCGGTCATTTTACCGGCGCTGTACTTCACAATTGTCTTACTGGTCACCGTTTTTTTCTTTCCGAAACTCAACAATGCGCACCGCTGGATTTTGTTCAAAGGCTTTTCGCTGCAACCCTCTGAAATCGCCAAACTGGCTGTGGTAGCCTTTTTGGCGTACTATCTGGAGAAATACGCGAGCCGGGTTAACGATTTTTATAAAGTCTTTGTCCCGACCGCCGCGATGACGCTCTTTATCGTGGCACTGGTTGCGGGAGAACCGGACCTGGGAACCGCGCTCATGATTTTTATCGCCTTTATTGTGCTGCTCTTTCAAGCCAGCGTTCCCATTCGCCATATGTTGACGCTGGCCCTTCCGGTGGTGCCGGCACTCGTCGGCATGCTGGTCTTCGTCCCCTGGCGATTGCAGCGGCTGTTGGACTTTCTCGACCCCTGGAAGAACGAACAAACTTCCGGTTATCAAGTGGTGCAATCGTTAATCTCCATCGGCAGTGGCGGCATCAATGGGTTAGGATTTTCGCAAGGCCGACAGAAGCTCTTCTTTTTGCCCTCGCCGCACGCCGATTTTATTTTTGGGGTTATTGGTGAAGAACTCGGATTAATTGGGGCGCTGGCGCTGGTCGCCGCCTTCGGCGTATTAGCTTGGCGAGGCTTTAAGGCCGCCCGGCACGCGCCCGATATGTTTGGCAATCTCTTAGGCATTGGTTTGACGGTTTTAATCACCGCCCAGGCGTTTTTCAACATCAGTGTAGCGTTATCTTTAGTGCCGACCAAAGGCATTCCGCTGCCCTTTATCAGCGCCGGCGGGTCGTCACTGGCGATTACGCTGGCGGCGTGCGGTATTTTATTGAATATATCGAAACACGAAGGAGCTTGACGATTTTAGATTTTAGATTTTGGATTTTAGATTACGGCGGCGTCGCCAGGTGAATGCGTGGCTCAATCTTTTGCATTCGCGCGACGGGTAGCAGCGCTTCTTACTCCAGCAATCCAAAATCCGAAATCTAAAATCCAAAATAGAGATGAGAGTATTGATTGCGGCAGGCGGAACCGGCGGGCATATCTATCCGGGTATTGCGATTGCGCATGAGTTCAAAAAGCGCGACGCCCATACCGAGATATTATTTGTCGGAACCCCGCGAGGATTGGAATCGAAACTTGTTCCGCGTGAAGGTTTCAAACTGGAGATGATTCAAGTCGGGGCGCTCAAAAACGTTTCGGTTGTCCAACGCTTAAAAACCACGCTGCAATTGCCCTTGAGTTTCGTAGCCGCACTGAAAATCTTGCGGCGCTTCAAGCCAGATGTAGTGGTTGGCGTAGGCGGTTATTCGGCCGGGCCGACGTTGCTCGCAGCGGCGCTCACGCGCATCCCGACGATGATTGTTGAACCCAATGCCATGCCCGGTTTTACCAATCGCGTCCTGGCGCGTTTTGTTGACACGGCGGCGCTTTCATTTGAAGAAGCGAAAAAATATTGTCGCGGCAAAGGACAGGTCACCGGCAACCCGGTGCGCCGTGATTTCGCTTTGCTGAAAAAGAAAGCGCGCAGCGCGCGCCTGCACATTTTAATTTTCGGCGGCAGTCAGGGCGCGCACGCGATTAACCTGGCAATGGTTGAAACCCTGCTGCTTTTAGCTGACCAAAAAGATCAGCTCGCTATCACCCATCAAACCGGCGAGCAGGATTTCGAGGTCGTAAAAAAAGGCTACGAAGCGGCTGGTTTTACGGAAGCGGACGTGAGACCATTCATCCTCGATATGGCCAATCAATTTGCGCAGGCTGATATTTTGATTTGTCGTTCCGGGGCCACAACGGCAGCGGAAGTCGCCGCCGCAGGCAAAGCGGCGATCTTCATTCCCTTCCCTTTCGCAACCGATGACCATCAGCGCAAGAATGCCGAAGCCTTTGAGCGAGCCGGAGCCGGGCGCATGATTATTCAACAAGACCTTTCACCCGAACGCCTGGCCGCGGAGTTGCGGCGCTTGATTGAAACGCCGGGCGATATTGACCAGATGGAAGAGGCCAGCCGCAGACTCGGACGCGCAGATGCCGCCGAACAGGCTGTGAATTTAGCATTGTCGGTAGCCGGCAGTCAGCGGACGGAATAACGCCTTCCCCTGACTTTTTGACTTCTGACTCCTGATAATTATGTTTTTTAGAAGCGTAAGACACATTCATTTCGTAGGCATCGGCGGCATCGGTATGAGCGGCATTGCCGAAGTCTTGCTCGCGCTAGCGGCAAACTTTCGCATTACCGGAAGTGACGCGAAACGCTCGGCGATTACTGAACGATTGGAAAAGATGGGTGCGACAATTTCCGAAGGTCACAGCGCCGAAAATATCATGGGCGCTGATGTCGTGGTCACCTCATCGGCGATTCGTCCTGATAACCCTGAAGTCATAGCCGCGCGCCAGCGGCAGATTCCCGTCATTCAACGCGCTGAGATGTTGAAAGAGTTGATGCGTTTGTATCGCTACGGCATTGCCGTAGCCGGTACGCATGGCAAAACCACAACGACTTCGATGGTTGCCCACCTGTTGCACAACACCGAACTTGACCCGACGGTTGTCGTTGGCGGTCGGGTTGCGTCGCTTGGTTCAAACGCGCGCTACGGCAAAGGCGAATACATCGTTGTTGAAGCTGACGAATCGGATGGGTCGTTATTATTGCTGACGCCGACCATCACCGTGCTGACCAATATTGACGCCGACCATTTGGATTATTTCACCGGCGGCATTGAGCAGATAAAAAGATGCTTTGTTGATTTTACGAATCGCGTGCCCTTTTATGGCGCCAATGTCTTATGTTTGGATGATGCCAATGTGCAAGCCATCATCCCGGAAATTTCCCGACGCATTGTTACCTATGGACTGGCGGCGCAAGCTGATGTATCGGCGTGGAATATTCAAGCCGATAGAAATTTCGGTTCCGAGTTTAGGGTGCGGGCTTTCGGGAAAGATTTAGGCACCATGCAACTGAAGGTGCCAGGCCTGCACAATGTCTATAACTCGCTGGCGGCGATTGCCGTGGGGCTGGATTTAAATCTGGAGTTTGAAGAGATTGTCACAGCGCTTGGTGAATTTCGCGGCGCCGAACGTCGCTTTCAACTCAAAGGCGAAGTCGGGAATATTTTAGTGGTAGACGATTACGGCCATCATCCGACCGAAATCAAAGCGACCCTGGAAGCCGCGCGCACCTGTGGGCGTCGCGTCGTCGTTTTATTTCAACCGCATCGTTACACCCGCACCCGCGATTTGATGGAAGATTTCACGCGTTCATTTTATGGCGCCGATGTTTTGTTTGTCACCGATATTTATGCGGCAAGCGAAGACCCGATTGAGGGAATTACCGCGCAGGCGCTGGTAGAAAAAATTGAGCGTTTTGGTCACCGACACGCCGAGTACATTGGACAACTGGTGGGTGCTGCGCATAAACTACAAGATATCGCCCAGCCCGGCGATTTAATTCTTACACTAGGTGCTGGCAACGTCTATCAAGCAGGAGATGAGTTGCTCAGAATTTTGAATTAGTCATTCATCACCGGTCACTGGTCATTTATCACTTGTTGAATTGAGCATCCCTTCTCGTCAACTATTGATCAAGGACTGATGACGACGGAATGAGGACTAAGGACGAAGTATGGCTTTATCTCCATCAAGAGCGCGCGCTCAAGTTGTATCGCCGCGCCACACGCAAAGAAAATTAAAACCCAGACCGCGTACAGGGTTCCAGATAGACGTGGATAAACTCTTTGGCTGGGTCAGAACGTATGCGAAACCGGTAGCGCTGGTTGGCGCCCTCATCACGTTATTTATTGCCTACAAACTTTTCACCAACTCGCGACTCTTTGAAGTCAAACAGATAGAAGTTGCCGAAGCCAGTCCGGCGCTGAGCGCCGATGTCGAAACGCTGATTCGTCACACCATCGGTAAAACCCGATTGATGGATATTGATTTGGAATCCATCAGACAAAAACTCATCGCTCTGCAAAAGGTGCGCGAGGCTTGGGTAGCCCGTGTGATGCCCGACAAAATTCAAGTCCGCATTGTTGAACGTCAGCCTGCGGTTTTGGTGCGACGCACCTCTGGCAACCTCGTCTGGCTCGACGCGGATGCCATTGAACTGGGCGATTTCTTTGACGCGAAAACCGCGGCGTCAACCAAACAGGGAGAGATTAATCAAGCGCCGCCCACGGCTACGGGTTTTAATGAAGGCACCGATTTATCGAGCAGCGCGATTGGAGAAAATCGGGAACGCATCGCGGTTTATAAAAAAGTAGAAAAAGAGTTGAATGCTCAAACCTCATTATGGCATTTGGTTGACGAACTGGATTTACTCAATCCCAATAATGTGAAGGTCAATCTGGTCACCTCAGCCGTTATTCCCGCTTCGCCCGTGACGGTTCCCGTCAAGGTGAAACTTGGCAATGAAAATTTCAGAAGTCGTTTTGAACGGGTTTTGCAAATTCTCCAAGCCGTCAAAGACCAAGACCTTCAAGCGCTCAGTCGGCTCCGTGTACAGGACGCGGAACAACTGATTGCGAGAGCCGACGACCTGGTTTCCGTAGATGCGTCCAAATCTGAACAGGTCGTGTTTACACTTTCCTCATCAAGTAACGTAGCGAAAGAAACCTATGCAGGAACATCGCCGCCAGCAGCAACGAAAGCTCAGAAGATAGTAGAGCCAGCAGTCATCAAGAAACCTGATACCCCTAAGCAGAAAAAACCGGAAGCCGTAAAAGCTTCGGCGACTCCTCGAAAGACTGCTGCACCTGCTGGCCATCGCCCGACTCAAGCCACATCCAAGCCAGCCCCCGGCAAAAAGAAATAACCGGAGGATTTTAAATGACGAAAGGGCAAAGACACATTTCAGCATTAGACATAGGCACAACGGAAGTCCGCCTGGTCATTGGTGAAGTAAATGATAATGATGAACTGGAAGTCATCGGAATTGGTTGCGCGCCTTCGCGCGGGGTTCGCAAAGGCGTCGTGGTCAATATCGAAGCTACGGTTGATGCCATCAAACACGCGGTGGAAGAAGCCGAATCCATGTCGGGAGCGATGGTCGAGCGGGCTTATGCCAACATCGGCGGGGCGCAACTCAGAGGCACGAATTCACGCGGGTTAATCGCCATCAGCCGTCGCAATCGAGAGATTACGGAAGACGATGTTTATCGCGTCATTGATCAAGCTAAAGCCATCAGTGTTCCGAGTGACCGCGAAATTGTTGATGTTTTGCCGCAAGAGTTCATCGTTGACGGTCAAGACGGCATCGGCAACCCGGTGGGATTTCTGGGAATGCGACTGGAAGCGGCGGTTCATGTCATTACCTCGCCCATCACCGCTAAACAGAATGTCATCACCGCCATCAATCGCGCGGGTATTGAAGTCGTTGACACCACCATCAATCACGTTGCCTGCACCGAAGCGACCCTGACCAATGATGAAAAAGAGTATGGCGCGGCGGTCTTGGATATTGGCGCGGACATCACCAATTTAACCATCATCTATCGGGATGCGGTGCGCCACACGGCGGTCTTCGAGATGGGCGGCAATCATCTGACGAACGATATTGCCGTCGGGCTCAGAACGCCGGTGCCGGAAGCTGAAAAAATTAAACGGAGCGAGGGTTGCGCCTTTGCTTTGTTGATGCCCGAACCCGAACGCGGACGCATGGTTGAGGTGCCTTCGGTTGGCGGCCGACCGCCGCGCATGTTGAGCCGACAAATCCTTTGCGAAATCTTACAGCCGCGCGCCGAAGAAATTTTCGGCCTGGCGGCCGATGAGATTAAACACGCGGGATTTGAGCAACAGGTCTTATCGAGCATCGTGTTGACCGGTGGCGGTTCATTGATGGATGGAACGGTGGAGATGGCCGAACAAATATTAGATTTGCCAGCGCGCCACGGCATCCCGCACATCATCGGCGGACTCACGGGAGATTTGGATAATCCGGCTTATGCGACAGCGATTGGCACGTTGGTTTATGGCTTCCACAAACAGGTGGATCATAAAGGG
>JBIOWC010000619.1:0-2224 GCA_044868105.1 Blastocatellia bacterium | reverse complement strand
AACCAATTGGTCCTTATATGGAACCGATAAAGACCCGGTAATTAAAGTTGCGTTAGATTGGCTCAAGAGTCAAAAGTAACACCGTTCTCGCCATAAAAACCTGAGACCGAAAAACCCAACCCTATTCTTTCTATCGGCTTTAATGATTCCCTGCGAAACTTGGCGAATGTTTTTTCGTGTCGTATGCTGTTCGCGGCTCAACATCAAATTTGAGGATGAGAAAAGTGAAGCGAAGGGATTTTATTGCAGGCTTGAGCGCGGCTGTTGCACTCGCTTGTTCTTCAGCAAAAGGAACCTCGCGTATGGATGTAAATGACCTTATTAAACCCAAAGCATTAAAACCCGGCGCGACCGTCGGCTTGATTACGCCAAGCACAGAAGTCATTGACCCTGACCGCTTGGCTTTGGCTGAACATACTTTGAAATATTTCGGCTTAAAATCAAAAGCCGGAAAAAATCTCGGCAAACGTTCCGTTGATTACAAATCGTCAATACAGATGCGCCTCGACGATTTACATGAGATGTTCAGCGATAAAACCGTGGACGCAATTTTTGCGGTGCGCGGCGGTTATGGCGCAGGACATTTGCTCGACAAAATTGATTACGCTTTGATTCGCAAAAATCCGAAAATCTTCTTAGGTTACAGCGACATCACCGCTTTACATCTGGCGATTTATAAAAACGCCCATCTCGTAACCTTTCATGGTCCGGTGGCGATTTCGAGTTTTACAGATTATACGCAAACCTATTTTCGCAAAGCGTTATTTGAAAAATCGCCGATTGGCAAGATGACCAATCCGATAGAAGAAAATCAACTCCGTCCGGAACATCATCTTCGAACCGTAAAGGGCGGCAAAGCGACGGCTCCGATTATTGGCGGCAACCTGTCGCTGGTTACTCAATTGATGGGGACGCCTTTTGAGCTTGATACACGCGGCAAGATTCTTTTCATTGAAGATGTTGAAGAGCAAGCTTACAGCATTGACCGAATGCTGACGAATCTCAGACTGGCGGGGAAACTTGAGCAGGCCGCCGGAATTATTTTCGGCGAGTGCGCGGATTGCGGTCCGCGAGATTTTCAACCCTCTTCTGCATCACCTTATTCACTCGGCGAAGTGGTCAATAATATTCTCGGCGATTTGAAAGTTCCTGTCCTCTACGGTCTAACCATCGGGCATACTCGTGACCAGTTGACTCTGCCTTTGGGACTGCTGGCCACCCTTGACGCGGATAACGGCACGGTTGAGATTAAAGAAGCCGCCGTTGTGTGATTGGCCCAGCCCTGAGCGCAATGATTATCGTTGCCTCTTAACGAACCCAGTATTCTTGTATCGTCAAAAAGGGGCAACCACAGAGGATTGCCCCAAAAAGTCGTTCAAATTATTCCGACTCTTCAGTCGCCTGATTAACGAACCCGCTCGCTCAAAGAATAACTATTCATAATGGAATTGAACGCCTGCTCATATTGGCGGAAATCCCGTTCCGGCGCGATGAAAACCATATAGATAATCGCCTGTCCGCTTTGACGCGCTACCACATATGCGCGTTCATCGTACCCACCGGCATTTGTGCCCACCATAAAGGTTCCCATCGCCTCTTTGCCCGACAATTGATCAGACCGCCGACTGTTCTGCTCTTCAGTCAAATAGTTATTATTCTCTTGAAGCATGGCAATCACTCTGTCGAGCGTTCTATCAAGACTCAGGTAACCGCGTTTATTACCGCTTGGCGTGAAAGAACCAACGATGACGCCGCGTGTAATGTCTGAGCCTTCGATTGCCCAGGCAGGCGCAAAGGTAACGCTGTCTTGAGAATCATAGGCTTCCCAGTTACTCGGATAGCTGACCCTGTAAGTGCCGTTTTGAGGGCGATAGGGTTGCATTGTACGTGAGGGGGGTTCGCCGCTTCTGGCAGTTGTACGCGACGGGTTTCGGTTACCCCTTGAAGAATCTTCCATTGAGCCGGCGCGCGGCTTGCCGCTCAATTTTTCCCTGATACGGTTGAAATCGCGATTATCATTGGTTGAGGCGCGCACGCCAATCAACTCCGCTTCCCGATTGATATACTCAAAGCGGTTACCGGGGTTGGGGTGGTCGCTCATAAATTCGGGCCCGCTTTTCCCGCCTTGTTGTTCGAGCGTCTTAAACATATTTGCCAGGTCACGCGGGTCATAACCGGCGCGCGCCATGGTTTGGGCGCCCAGCAGGTCGGCCTCTTTTTCATA
>JBIOWC010000618.1:0-7968 GCA_044868105.1 Blastocatellia bacterium | reverse complement strand
CGCGTATTTATCACGGTGGTTGGAAAACGAATGACATGGGCATGAATCGTCTGGCAAAGGCAAATCGAATTGTTGCCTCTAGTAATACACTGAATTATGTACGTTTCCTTGATGATTTTACCGCTGTGCCAATTAACAACGCTTGGATGGATGTCGGTGGAATACAAAGCAGGATAGATCCTAAGGTTTACGTTGTCCAAACAAATACCAAAGTTATTCAGCGTTGTATATTAATGAGTACTGACCCTGGTGATCTAGTTCTAGATCCAAGCTGTGGCAGCGGAACGACTGCATATGTTGCTGAACAATGGGGCAGACGCTGGATTACTACCGATACGAGCCGTGTAGCCATCGCGATTGCACGACAGCGGTTGATGACAGCGAAGTATGATTATTATGATCTTCGACCATTAACAGAGGATGACTTGCGCAAGAATCCAAATGGAGTCTGGCTCTCCGACCCAAGCGGTAGGATCGAGGGCAAAACAACTTTCACCTGCAAAACCGTGCCGCACATCACACTCAAGAGCATAGCTCAGAATACAAACCTCGACCCGATCTTTAACAAGCACGAACCGATCCTCAACGCGAAACTAGCCGCTTGCAATGCGGCGCTTGCCAGTATAACTGATGCGTTCCGTCAAATGTTACTGTCCAAACTATTCGCAAAACAAAAAGCCACCGGCAAAAAATCTATAACAGACGCTGATCGCCGACGCTGGGAACTTCCCAAACAACCTGCAAAGTGGGAGCACTGGCAAGTGCCTTTCGATACTGATGAAGATTGGTCGAAAGAGTTGTCAGATGCCGTTACTGATTATCGCAAAACGTGGCGTGAAAAAATGGATGAAGTCAATGCATGTATCAACGCCAATGCCGAGCAGGAAGAATTGGTTGACCAACCGGAAAAAGTAAGTAGCGTGGTGCGCGTCAGCGGACCCTTTACAGTTGAAGCTGTTCAACCGCCGGAGATGTCGCTCGGTGATGTCCTATCTCGGATCGACGGTGGCCTTTTCGACGGGGATCCGGAATCACTTGAAACCTTTGAAGTACGTATAGTCGAACCGCTCGGCGATATGCAGGTTAAAAACGTCGCAGCCTATCTTGAACAAATGACCAGATTGTTACGCTCTGACGGAGCGGGATTCCCAAATAACAAGCAGATGCGATTCACGCGACTTGATGAAATAAGCGGTGGTGAAAGTGGAATACATGCAGAAGGTCGTTGGACTACAATTGACGGCACAGATGAAGACGCAGAAGGCAAAGCAACCGTTTGTGTGGCATTTGGCCCGCAGTATGGACCCGTCACTGCGAAGCAAGTCGAGGATTTAATTCGTTCGGCTAACCGTCGCGGCTATGATGATCTGGTTATCGCAGGATTCAGCTTCGACGGCCCGGCGCAAGCTGTGATTGAAGAAGCCCAACATCCCAAGTTGCGAATTCACATGGCTCATATTCGTCCTGATATAAATCCGGGAATGGCAGGATTATTGAAGGAGCAGCCGGGCAGCCAACTATTCACTGTTTTCGGACAGCCGCGTACCAAGTTAAACAATCCTGATAAGGAAGGGCTTTATACTGTGACGATGGAAGGGGTCGATATTTACGACCCTGTGAATAATGCTGTATTACCAACGAGCGCAGATAAAGTTGCTGCTTGGTTTTTGGATGGTGACTATGACGGTTGGACATTCTGCATCACACAAGCTTTCTTTCCTGACCGGACAGCTTGGGACAAGTTGAGCAAAGCACTAAATGGGCCTAGTGGAGTTATTGATGCAGATCAGTTTGAGGCATTCAGCGGAACAACGTCGTTACCGTTTCCCGCCGGTAAAAATAAATGTGCCGCCATCAAGGTTATTGACCCCAGAGGCAACGAGGTTATGCGTGTGCATAAGCTGTAATTTAATCCGCTATGATTCAAAAAGAACTTCCAATCCAACCTGTCGAAAAACCCATCCTCTGCAATCCCTATGAGGAACCTAATGATCATTGGCTATACGATAAGCAGACCGGGGCTGCGAGTCACGGCGGTAGACGACGCGAGGCGGGCTATTACTATAAAACGGAGAAGACAGGATCAGCTCAACAATATTTGCCCGGTTTGACTCAGGAAGAGTGGGACAGCTTACCTCTGGTGAATTTGCTACGCGAAGATGTTCGGCGCTGGCGCGAAGCTGAGTATCGCGGCGCGTCGAAAGTATCTAAAGACCTTTTACGCCATTGGGCGCGCAAGGATCGCTACCGTCGTCTTTTCTTCTGCCAGCGTGAAGCTGTGGAAACGATCATTTACCTTGCGGAATTAAGAATGTCCGGCAAGTCGTCACGAACTGGCTTTCAGAAATTCAGTTTGTCTGGTCATGATTTAGCACTTTTATTGGGTGGCGAAAAACCTTCGTTTCAATTGGCATCCGCCGATTATCACCCGACTTTGGTTGATCCTTCGCCGGATTCGTCTTTGATTCCTTTAATACGCCTTGGTTGCAAGATGGCGACAGGTTCCGGCAAGACCGTCGTGATGGCAATGCTAATTTCTTGGGCATTTTGCAATCGAGGACAGAACCCCCAAAGCAAAGAATTTCCGAATGGGGTGTTGGTGTGTTGTCCCAACCTGACAGTAAAGGAACGTCTTCAAGTTCTACGCCCGGAGAATCCTGATAACTACTATGCGGCATTCGACATTGTACCTATGCAATACCGTCCGCTGCTGCAAAGCGGAAAAGTGCTCGTTGAGAATTGGCACGGATTTGCTGAGGAATCAGAACACAAAGAAGGTGATGCGACATACGCTGTCGTGAATAAAGGACCAGAGACACCAGACACGTTCACCCGGCGAGTGTTAAAGGATTTATACGACCGAATGCCGATTATGGTGTTAAATGACGAAGGACATCATTGCTGGCGTCCCGCGCCGTTAACAGAAAGCATTAACTTAACGGGCGAGGAGAAGAAAGAGTTAGAGGAAGAGGCACAAGAGGCGACGGTTTGGGTAGAGGGATTGGATCGGTTGAATAACGCCTTGCCGAAGAATGGCAAAAAGGCTCCTGGCATCGTAATATGCGTTGATTTGTCAGCAACACCTTTTTATATCAAAGGCAGCGGACACCCAGAAGGTCGACCTTTCCCTTGGTTAGTAAGTGACTTTGGGTTGGTAGATGCAATCGAGAGTGGCATCGTAAAAATTCCGCGCTTGCCAGTGCAAGACACAACTGGCAGACCCGACCCGAAATATTTCAAGCTATGGGAAGCTATCAAAGAAGGATTGCAACCTGCGGAGTTGCTTCCGGGTAAGGCTAAGAAACCCAAACCTGATGTCGTCTATCGGGAAGCAGAAGGTGCATTAAAGCAAATTGCCGGACAATGGCTGGAACGGTTCAAATACATAGAGCAGGCAACACCAGGACAGGAACACGTACCGCCCGTTTTAATTATCGTTTGTGACAACACAGATATTGCCGAGGTCTTTTATCGCAAAATAAGCGGCGAGACTGAGGAAGAGATTATCACCCAGGAAGAGGTTGATACTGTTTTATCAGATGACGAAGACACTACTCCAGCTAAAGGAAAGAAACCTAAAACGAAAAAGCCCAAGACAAGAACCGTCTATGGTGAAGGCGGTATTCATCCGCAATATCTGTCGAATACGCCGACACAGAAGCGCACGATAAGGATTGACAGTAAGCTGCTAGCGGAAGCTGAGAGCGACGACCCCAAGAAAAAGAAACAGGATTTAGCAGAAGAACTGCGCCGCGTCGTCGCCACCGTCGGTAAGCAGGGCGAGCCGGGCGAGTATGTCCGTTGTGTCGTCTCCGTATCCATGCTGACAGAAGGGTGGGACGCTAACAACGTCACGCACATTCTCGGCATTCGCGCCTTTGGTAGCCAACTATTATGCGAGCAAGTCGTCGGGCGCGGACTGCGACGAATGGATTACACGCCTGATCCTGAAACGGGACTGCTGACAGAAGAGTATGTAGATGTTTATGGAATCCCATTCTCCGTCATTCCATTTAAGGGACGACCTTTGAAAAAAGCAGAGCCGGACGATAAGCCAAAGCAACACGTTCGCGCCTTGCCTGAACGAGCGGCGATGGAGATGCGCTTTCCTGTTGTCGAAGGTTATGCGTTTGCCCTGCGAAAGAATCTAATCAAGTGTGACATCTCGGCAATGGAACCGCTGATTTTGGAGCCGAACCGCGAGCCAACGGCAACATTTCTCCTTCCGCAGGTTGGGTACAAAGAAGGGCATCAATCGCAGGGTGGCCCCTTTGCATTTGTCGAGCAGAACCGCGAAGCTTACTATCAAGAAACCCACCTGCAAACTATTCAATTCCATATTACTCGATTAGTAATCGAAGAGCTTCTCAGCGGACAACAAGCCGGATCAGACACTAAAGCAAAAGTACTAAGACTACAATCGCGACATCAATTATTCCCGCAGGTCTATCACTTTGTAGAAGAATACGTAGAGCGCAAGGTTGATTTTCAGGATTGTCACCCTTGCGAACTAGGTTTGGATAAATACGTGGCTCGAATGGTTGAAAGACTCCGAGATAGAATTGAGCCAGATACCAGTGAGGGTGAAGCCCCACTCTTGCCAGTTCTGAACAGGTATAAACCAATAGGGACGACTGCTGAGGTTGAATTCAAAACAACAAGACCCTGTCAAATGACACAACGCAGTCACATTAATCAAGTCGTAACCGACACGGCGACGTGGGAGTCTATTGCTACGTTCAAGCTTGAGCAAAGCGAAGCAGTCAAATTCTATGCGCGCAACGACCATTTAGGATTGTTAATTCCCTATGAGTATCAAGGCGTTGATCATAGCTACGAGCCGGATTTCATTGTGAGATTACAAAACGAACAAACAGTTGTTATGGAGATAAAAGGGTATGAAGACGATCAGACCAAGGCAAAACACAACGCGGCGAAGCGTTGGGTTTCTGCTGTGAATAATTGGGGGCACTTAGGACAATGGGTGTTTCACGTTTGCCGTAATCCACAATTACTTGAAAAAGAGTTGGATTATCTATTACGTTCGTCTGGATAAGAGCATTCAATGTGTCAACGGCGAACTCTTGCCAAGAAACCCGAACGACCAACCCGCTCCTGTTTTGCTTGAACGCATTCGAGCCGAGCGGACAGGCTATGAGCAGACAAACAAAAAAGACCGTCCTGTTTCTCGAAAGAAGGTACAGGCGAGTCTTTTCAAGGAGTCTTAATCTACCCCATATTGTCAGGAAAATAGCCCTACTTTCGTATTTTATTTCCTCTGAATATAAGGAAAGGAAGAAGTAAATGATACAAACCCAACCACGAGGAAAAGATTTATTCGAGAAGATCATCCGTGTCTGGAATCGTCGGACGAACAGGGAAGAGTCATTAACATTTAATCAGATCGCGAATTTGGCTTTAGGGAAAGGAGACTATACTAATGCCAAACATGTCGGCTTGGCACTAAACGAGTTCCGGGATTATTTCCGTTTACCTCAAGGATACGGCAAAAAAGCATCGGTCAATTGGTTTACCGTCGAACGAGACTATCCGCATTTATTATCAAGAACCTCTATTCAACCTGTGCCCCAACCAAATTCAACTTCCCCGATTGAAGGGATGCAAAAAGCGCTTGATGATGAAATACGTGCAGTCAAAATAGACTCTGAGAAGAACCCCGTCAAAGCACTAGGAGCGCATTTAATTGGTCATATCGACGGTGCTTTTCTATACGAAGCGGTTTTAGATATAGAAACTGATGCGGAATTATCGATTCCCGAAGGCGTTGGTATTAAGCTTCGTTGGAATAGAGGCTATCCGTACCTATTGGAAGGGACCCTTCTCAGTTATAACTCATTGGACTCTACAATAATATTTGAAATTACTCACCCTTTAACTTTTCAGCATCTGAATAACTCATTCTTGGTGCTGCCTCGAATAGAAGAACTATTAATTGCGGTTAAAGGTAAGATTTTTAAGTTGTCGCAGGATAAACAAGCTCTGTCCTGGCGACTCCTTAACCCGAACTTAGAACCAGCTCAAAAGAAATGGACAAATTCACTGATTCAATTTGGTCTTGATAGCTCCCAACTCAAAACTGTTGAAAAATGTTTAAATCACGACATCACCTATTTATGGGGGCCGCCAGGGACTGGAAAGACTTATACTCTCGGAAGATTGATAGCCTCAGCCGCGTTAGCAGGTAAAAAAATCATCGCTACTGCGATTGCTAACGTTGCTGTTGACCAACTTGCCATAGGCGTAGTTAAAGCTTTAGAGGAACACGGCAAAGACGGCGAAAGGCTTTTAACGGAAGGGCGAGTATTGAGATTTGGTCATCCGCGATTAACCGAAGTAAGTGGAGAGCCAAGACTCTTCCCAGATAAGGCAGAAATTCAAAGACTCAGAAAAACTCTACATCAGGCTCAACTCCGTCACCGGGAAATCCCTGAAAAGGAATCCTTGAAAAAGGCTCTCTGTCAAAAAGAAATTAAGGATTTGAAAACCAGCCTCAAGAATTTAACGAAAGAAATGTTGAGCAGGTCAAGCATAGTTCTTACCACTGCCGTCCAGACCTGCATAGAAGATGCATTCAATGAAACTACATTTGATATTGGTATAGTGGATGAAGCGAGTATGATGCCCATTCCTTATCTCGTAAGCGTTGGTTTGCTCGGTCGTGAACGATTCATCGTTGCAGGAGATTTCAGGCAACTTGGTCCAATAGCTCTTTCCCGTTCGCCTATGGCTTTCGAGTGGCTACACAAAGACGGATTTGAACTGATTGGCATCAACTGTGAAAAACTCAATCACGCTGCTCTTGAAATGCTGAACACGCAACGGCGAATGCATCTCAAAATATGCGACTTAATAAACAAACCCTTCTATAAGGGGGAACTAAAGACAGAAGTCAAAGACTCAAAAATGTTCTCGCAGCTATTGCCGCCGCCGCCGGGGCAACCAGTCGTATTTGTTGCTTTACGCCCGGAAGACGGAATCAGCGTTCAGACGACCCCAAAAGGTTCTCGGTTTAATGAGAAATCCGCAGAAGTCGTCATCAAGTTAGCGACCCAATATGTAAAGAGTCAGACCAATATGCAAATCGGAGTGATTACACCTTATCGAGCTCAGGTTGGTTTAATAAAAAAGAAAATAAAAGATATGGGCTTATCAAAAGAACAGTTGGACAGAGTCAAAATTGGAACAATTCACGCTTTTCAAGGTTCGGAGACTGATATTGTCATTTGGGATTTAGTCGAAACTAGATTCCACAAAATCGGAATGCTTTACCGAGGAAATACTGGTGATCGTTTGGCTAACGTCGCAATCAGCCGTGCCAAAGGCAAATTAGTGATTGTAGGTGATAGGGAGTCTTTTTTTGACGCGCCAGGCGCTGAATTGGTTATGGGGTTGAGGAAAATTATTAGAGAAAACATTAACACTGAAAACACAGTCTTCCTAAACGAAATAAATTTCGTCAAAAGCGATAGGAGCTTCAAATGAAACATAGCACGCAATTACCTAAAATGATTAGCCCTACAAATATAAGTCAAAGCGTAACTGTAAAATTAAAAAAATTGAAAAACGGCGAATGCCATATTTGTTCTCACCCTTTATCGAAATCTGGAACGAGCTCCACAATTAGAAATATTGAAGAGCACTACATTGAAAGGCATCAATTAACAGTTCGGGCTTGGAGAAACGAAGACAGGGCTTATTTAATTGAAATCCAAAAAAAGGCAAAAGAAAAAACTTTAGGTTTCCCCTTAAATGAAAAAGGGAAATTTTCTTGTCCAATCTGTAAATCTACTAAATTGACTTATAACAATATTGAGAATCATCTATTAAAAATTCACATTGAAAAAGGTAATGTTGTCCATGAAAACAAAAAATATTTTGCGATTATAGCTGGTATAAAATGGCGTTTAATTTTTTGATAAAAAGGCTGAAATCGAACAATTTTTCATC
>JBIOWC010000617.1:0-2865 GCA_044868105.1 Blastocatellia bacterium | reverse complement strand
AACGCTGCTAAAAATATTCGCTTTCGGGCATCCGTCAAGATGCCTATGGTCTCGGAAACTCAAATAGCGCCTGCTGCTTGAGGAGTACAGGGACAAGCCACTTGCTTTAGCTAGTGGTCACTTGACTCGATTCTCCGACAATAATTTTTTAACAAAAGCCCGATGGCGTTTTTGTCTCAGCCTCGGCCAGCAAACCCTGCATATGTTGCGCGGCTTTCCAGGCGCCCGTGCGCGTGGCCGTCGCAATGCCGTCGGTCCACACCCGGCGCGCCTCTTCTTTTTCACCGAGACGGGCCAGGGCGCTGCCAAGCATTTGATAGGCGGCCGTGTAATCGGGGTTACAGCGAATGACATTCCTGAGCGCCCCCACGGCCTCCGACCAGCGCTCAAGTTTTGCATACTCCATTGCCAGCCCGTACCAGACCATCTCTTGATCCGGGTCGGCTTCTACCATCTCTTCAAAAGCTGCGATTCTTGATTGTGACATGTCAATTTCTCCACCGCTTACGGAACTTCGACGGCGCTTTAATCAGGTTGTACATTTCGTGAGAGGAATCATACACCTTCAGGGTAAGGGCTTCTAGGAAAGCGCAAAAAAGCGGCACGGTCCTATCCCCCGTGCGGTTTGCTCAACCCATCCCCGGCAGGCCCGCAACCGCGCAATTTTCCTCAATTTTTGGGCGATTCCCCCCAAATCTCTGCTCCTAAACCAGCAATTTATCCCCTTAAACACAGGCACACGGGTTGCTCTCCATTGCGCTTGGCAGGTTTTTTGACTTTTGCATTTCTGCTATATCACCATATAGCAATATAACGATTTGACGGCTTAACCTGATCATCACCTGATGCGGAAAGCCGACGATTGACGGGGTCTTGTGACCCCCCACGGCGGGCCCCGTATAAAGAGGGAGGGGGTAGAAAAGATGAGCGTAGAGAGATACTTGCGATTAATTGCCGGAATGGTTGTTTTAATTGGTTCAGCGCTGGCTTTTTATCACAGCCCCTACTGGTTTCTGCTGGTCTTTTTCGTGTCCTTTAACTTGATTCAATCAGCCTTCACCAACTGGTGCCCGATGATGACCTTACTCCGATTGCTTGGCGCGAAGGATGAAGGGCGCCTCTATTCCGAGCGCACTTAGCGCCTTTGCTTCCTAGTGTGAAAACCTCGAGGAAGGTGGAAAAGCTTTGAATTGACAGGAGCAATAATTATGAATAACGAACTACCCTATTTTTATGAAACCGAAGTTGAGTGGCAGGGGGCGCGAAAGGGTGAATTGCGCGCCCCTTCTCTGCCCGCCCTTGAAATCGCTGCGCCGCCTGAATTCAAAGGTCAGGAAGGCCTCTGGACGCCGGAACACCTCTTTGTTGCCTCGGTCAATGTCTGTTTTATGACGACATTTTTGGCGATTGCCGAGCTCTCGAAACTCGACTTTGCCAGTTTCACCTGCACCGCTAAAGGCAAATTGGAAAAAGGCGAGGGGCGCGGATTTAGAATGACCGAAATCTGCCTCTATCCCAAACTCGTCCTCCATTACAGCCGCGATATGGAGCGCGCCGGACGGTTACTGGAGAAAGCCGAAAGCCATTGTCTGATTGCGAACTCCATTAACACGGTCGTCAAGCTGGAGCCGGAAATCAGCTTTGCAGAGGTCATGGAAAAAGCGCAAGCGCTCGGCTTTTGACCTCGCGCCGATTACCTGATCGATTGATTAATGAAATACAAGGAGACTAAGTATGAACACCAATGTAAAAAGGATGCTCGTCAACACCGCTTTCGTGATGTTGATGGCGGTTTTTGGCGCGATGGTTTTCGCCCAACAGCATGAACACGGCAAAACCGAGACCGCCGGAAAAGGTCAGTGCGCCAATTGCCCGGTAAGTAAAGAGGGCGGCGCGATGGAAGTCAAACCGATGATGGGCGATGAAGGTCCTACGCAGGATATGGAAACTATTCATGCGCTGTTTGCCGATAGCAAAAAAATTAAACGCTCGGTTAAAAATATTACTGGGGGCGTTGAAACAACAACGGAATCTTACGATCCGACCATCAAAGCTTTAATTGTTGAACACGCCTTTGCCATGAAAGAGCGGCTCATCAATAAACAGCCGATGCGAACCTGGGATCCGCTATTTGCGGCGCTTTTTGAATACGCCGATAAAATTGATTTACAAATCATCCGAACCGAAAAAGGCGTAAAAGTGATTGAAACGTCCACTGACCCGTATGTTACGCAACTCATTCAAGCGCACGCGCAAGGGGTTTCCGAATTTGTTAAAGAGGGCATGGCAGGAATGCCTAAACGCCATGAATTGCCGGGCACAAAACCCGAAACCATTGCCTTTTTAGGCAAGGGTGATGGGATGACGACTTGCCCGGTAACCGGCGAATCTGTCAGCAAACAATTCAGCACAGAAATTTATGGACGAGCGGTCTATTTCTGCTGCCCGAATTGTCTGGATGCGGCGAAGAAAAACCCTGAGCTATATTTGAAAAAGCCTTGAGGTGACTTCACCACCCACGACCTGGAGCGATTGGCGATTTTGTCCAGGCGACCTGAAGGTTGCCGTTAAGTAAACGGCCGACAAAGTTCCGTTTGTCGGATATCTTTTTTATATCCTGAATTGCCAACCGCTCCGCCTGTGGCGGTTTGATTGCCACTTCAATTTACTCACTTGTCGGGGTTTGAAAGCTCAACCCCGCGACTCATCACCCCTTACCTGCATCCAGGATGTTGAACGACTTGGGGCAGGCGAAATGCCGGTTAATAAACATCAGATTATTTGCTTAAGGTAATTATCAACTTTTCCACCTCGTAAACCCCCTATTGTGTAATGACGTCTAATTTTTAATTCATTACTTCCCAA
>JBIOWC010000616.1:0-12916 GCA_044868105.1 Blastocatellia bacterium | reverse complement strand
AAGAAGCGAGCGTCGTAGACCAATCGTTATCGAGGATGGCGCGTTCGCCGGGATATTGGCGGACGATGATGGGCAAGGCGGAAGTGCCGGTGAGCAGGGAGGTGAAATTGCCTTTGTAAGTGCCGCCACGCAGCCAGATGGTGTCGCCGGGGCGCACGGCTAAAGGCTGATTCAATGCCGTCCGCAAATTCCAGGGCTTTTTCAATTTTCCTTTGCCTTTCGCAACGGCGTCGGGCGAGACATAGAAATCCTTAGCGTAAGCGGCCATCACACCGAATTGCACAGTTAATAAAATCAGCAAAAGCAATCTAAGAAAAACGGGATTCATGTTCGCCCTCTTCTGTGGTTTGAAATCTCGATTAAATATAAAACCAACCGATGATTCGCACGATTGTACGGGTGATTAGACCGCGCTTTTTGCGGACACGCTTACGACGCCCTCCGGCACACCCGCTGCACAGGCTTCTTGTACCTCATCCAGATATTGATTCAGTAATCGGGCCAGCGTCGGGACTCTAGGCTCACGGATAATTGCTCCGTGATGACCCGGAACAGCACAGGTATCCAGTTTGGAAATCAAACCTCCCCAGCCGTTGAGCGCATCATCATAGATACCCGGAGGCTGTTCGGTTGCTCGAAATAACACAACCTTTCCGGTGTTTGTATAAGGCTTGATTTCGTAGTGGAGCGATGCGTGTCCAACCAGTCTTTGCGCCGCGCGAATCTCATCAGGTAATAAGATCCGTTTGAGTGAATTTCTGAAATGGCTGACGATTTTGAACCGGGTTAAAGCCGCAACTTCAGGCAGCAGAAGCTCATAAAATTTTTTTCTCGAATTGTGTGTAAGATCGAAATATTTTCTAATCAGTTTCTTCTTCATTTTTCGAGATTTTTCGATCACATAGTCGCGCCGATCCGTGCCCTTCAGCCCGGTTAAATTATTCCAGTGCAGGCTGGCGCGAAAGGTGAAGCTGCCGATTTTCTTTTGCAGCAGAGTGGTTGTCGGCAACAGCCTGGGATAATCCCGACCATAGGTATCAAAGAGCGCCAGCAAGGCCACCTCTTGCCCCTGCTGTTGAAGTTGCTGGGCCATTTCATAACCGATAATTCCCCCCAGTGAAGAGCCGCCGAAGTAGTATGGGCCTTGCGGTTGCAGGGCGCGCACTTCTTTGATGTAATGCGCCGCCATCTCTTCAATGGTCTCCAGTCGGACGCCTTTCTTATTCAAGCTCAGCGATTGAATGCCATAAAACGGCTGCTCCGTTGACAGGTAATTTGAAAGGTGCGAATACTCGACGATGTTGCCGCCCACTCCGTGTATACAGAAAAATGGCGGGCGAGAACCCTGGCCTTGTATCGGCACCAGGCAGGAAAACTTTTGGCTGGCTTTCTCGCTGCCAAGCAACGGAGCAAGTTGAGCAATCGTCCGAGCGGTTAATAAGGTCGCCAGTCCGAGATTGATTTTGTAGGCCTTCTTAATCTTGGCGAACATTCTGACCGCCATCAGCGAATGCCCGCCCAGGTCAAAGAAATCGTCCTGGATGCCTATCTGCTCTATGCCTAAAAGCTCCTGCCAGAGCTTAACGAGAAATTTCTCGACCTCGTTGCGCGCCGGGCTATAGTTGCCGGCGCTTTCCGGGCGTTCAAGTTTGAGTCCCGATGCGAGCGCCGGTTGGGGACGCCCGGCCTGTGACTGTTCGATGAGCGTTTGAAGACTGAGCGAAGATACAACGACCTGCGGTCCCAGGCGGCCCGCTAATATGCGTCGAACCGCCTCTGCGCCTTCTTGAGGAGAAATTCCTTGATTGATAAAGGCGAGCGCAGAGTTTTCAGAAAGGTTTGCATGATCAGCAAGGCTGGCCTTGTCAGCGGGTCGCAAACTCGCCGTTGAGGCCGACGCCAGCAACGCTTTTCCTCTGGCAATTCTGCGCATGACAAACTCTTCTACTTCGACAAGGATATTTCCCTCGGCATCGGTAATCGTCACATCGAATGAGGCAATCCCTTTTTGCCCATCGCTCTCGGTTCTGCATATCGCGTGGCTATAAATTGCGGCTTTAAGGCCTTCGCGTATAACCAGCTTGCCATAGGAAACCGGCACATAGACGCCGTCAAACTCATCAAAACCGGGAATCAAAGACAAGGCAAAGCTGGTCGCTATATCGAGCAGCGCCGGGTGCAGTTTAAAACCAGGCAAGTCAGTGTGGAACTGTTCGTCAAGCTTCAGTAAGGCTACCGCTTCGCCCGAACCGCAAGCCATCTGCTGGTAATTTTTCCAGCGCGGACCAAAATGCAGAAAGGCGGTTTGTCGTTCTATCCCTTTGCAAGACTCCTGGCGCTTACATCTATCTAAAATCGCTGGCATCGGGTAGGGGGCAAGCGCCTCGTTTGCCGCCCCCGCCAGGGTGGCCTGCGCGTGTTCCTGCCAGCGCGTTTCGCCGAGCGCGCGGCTGGCAACCGCAAAGGCAAAAGCTTTATCCTGCTTTCTCAGACTGACCCGCATCTCTCTTCTCTCATCTTCGGCGACAACCAGAGGCGACAAGAAGGTCAGGTTAAAGAGCCTGAAGAAGCAGCTGCCCGTCAATTGTTCAAAGGCCGCGCGCGCCATTTCTATGTAAGCCGTTCCGGGAACCACCGCTTCTCCGTCTTTCAGGCGATGCTCGCGAACAATCCACTGCTCAGACGAGAGTAGGGTTTCGCAGATCAATGAATCCGGCGATTCACTTATCGCCTGACCAAGTAAAGGGTGAATAGAGTTGGAAGCATCAGGTTGCAGATTCCGGCGCCCGTTTCTGTTAGCCGCCCGCGCGGCCATACCAACCTGTTGCCATATCCCGAAATTGATAGCGGCCGTAAAACATTTGCTTGATGATTTGCTGTGGGCGAAGGCGTCAAGAAAAGCATTCGCCGCCGCATAATCTATCTGACCGGCCCAGCCGACCAGCGAGCTTGTCGAAGAGAAGAGCAGCTGGAAATCCATATCCTCTTTTCTCAAGACCTCATCAAGGGCGAGTGCGCCTTTGATTTTAGGCTCCAGGACGCGGCGCGCTGACTCGCGAGTCTTAAATTGAATCAACTCGTCGTCCGTCACCCCGGCCGCATGTATCACCCCGTTAATTCGCCCGAAACGCTGGCGCGTCTGGGCAACAACGCGGCGCAGTTGTTCAAGGTCTGTGACATCCGCTTGCGCGATAAAGACCTCAGCACCCGCGGCTTCAAGTTTTTGCACGGCCTTGATGCGCTGACAGGTTTCATCATCGTCATCATACAGCTCAAGCCATCGCGCCCATTGCTCTCTTTCAGGCAGTCCCATTCGGCTGACCAGCGTCAACTTCACGCGCCCTTCCGCGGCGAGCATTTCGGCCATCACCAGCCCGATGCCGCCCAATCCGCCGGTTATCAGATAGGCGCCCTGCTCTTTAAATTTGAGCTTATCGTTAAGCGACTGAGAGACCGATACAGTTTCAAATTCCCGCACCCATCGCCCATCGCGGCGTAGCGCCACGACCTCTGCGCCAGGCGCGAGACGCGCTTCACGAATGAGCTGGTCAATCAAGCGGTTCGTCAGCTCTCTGTTGAATCCCCATAATCCTTTTCCTCTGTCTGGCGATTCAATATCTATGCTGGCGCAGGTTAAGCGCTCATATTCTTGAGGAATGACTCGACAGGGACCCATCAACAAAGCTTTAGCCGGATGGCTCACCGGTTCTCCGACGACACGCTGCATCCCCGTTGAAATCACCCCGAGATGACAAACCTGTGCCCGTTCGTGTTCTCCGAGAGCCTGCGCAAGATAGAGCAGATAATAAAAGGACTCATCGAGATTTTCTTCAAACGTGATTTGGCGATGACTTGCTGTCCAAAGATAGAGAATGCGATGCGGAACCCGGCCGCGTTCCATCAACTCATTAACCAGGGCGCTATAATCATCGCGCCGTGCCGGATTGATCGCGTAACGATTTTTAGCCGTGGTGGTGAATTGCTCGCCTTTTGTCACCACGGTGACCTGGTCAGGTTTTCCTTCAAATCGTTGTAAAATTTTGGTCGCGAAATTTGATTCGTCGGCAAATATCAGCCAGCTTAAGGGCTCTTCGCTGGCGCTCTCAACAACTTCCTTTTGCTTCCACACCGGACGATAGAACCACTCGGAGATGTTCTGATTTTTGATCAGCGCTCTGGTCTTCTCGCCGACCCGCGCCGCCCCCGGCTCAATCCAGTAGCGTTGTCGTTCAAATGGATAGCCCGGCAGCGGAATCCGTTGGCGCGATTCGCCGGCATAGAAACCTCGCCAATCTATAGGCTGTCCGGCGACCCAAAGGCGACCGAGTGAGTTGAGAATAAACCGAAGGCTGGACATCGGTTCATTCGGATGGGGAAGCGACGCGACTACCATACAACGTGTCGCGCCGGGCTGTTGACGAACGAAGGAACTGAGGGTGGTGCCGGGACCGACTTCAATAAAAATCAAGTCGGGATTTTCCAGGATTTTCTGAATTCCATCGGCAAAGCGAACCGTATGGCGCAACTGGCGCACCCAATAGTTTGCATCCGTAGCGTCGTCGTCGGTTATCCAATCTCCCGTCGTATTCGATACAAAAGGCAGGGTTGGCAGATTGAGTTTGACGGCTGAGAGTTGGCGGGAAAAATCGTTTAGGAACGGCTCAAGCATCCTTGAGTGCGCGGCAACGCCAATCTTGACGCGGCTGCATTCGACCTCCATCGCCGCCAGTTTTTCTTCAAGGTGGTTGAGATGTTCTACCTTACCGCTGACCACCGTAAGTGAAGGGGAGTTGATAGCGGCGATGGCAAGGTCGCCGTTCAGCAATTGGCGAACTTCCGATTCCGGTAACGGCATACTGAGCATCGCACCCGGTGGCAGCTGTTCAAATAACTGTCCTCTGAAAGTCACCATCATCAAAGCGTCTTCAAGCGACATCACCCCGGACAAACACGCCGCGGTATATTCACCGAGACTATGCCCGGTCATCATTGCCGGTTTGACTCCCCAGGACATCCACATGCGCGCCAGCGCATATTCGGTGATAAAAACCGAAAGCACCGAGTTAAGCGGCGCTTCAAGCTGGGTTCGCGCGGCCTCAATCTCCTCTTCTTTGGGAAACATCAAGGCTTTGAGAGAGTAATCCAAATGCGTCTTCAGCAAATCAAGACAAGTGTCAACGGCTTCCCGATAGACGGGCTCTGTGCGGTACAGTTCCAGCCCCATATTCGGATATTGCGCGCCGCCGCCCGGAAACATGAAGACCACCTGCGGGTTATGCGGCTTCACCATTCCTGTATATACCCGTTTAGAATGAGCCGTACGCAATTCGTGAATCGCATCGGCAAGGTTATCGCACACCAGGGCGCGCCGGTGTTCAAACTCTTTTCGACCGGTCTGCAAGGTATAGGCAGCATCCGCCAGATCGATCTCCTGATGGTCACTCAGATAATCGGCTAACCGGGTGCTCGCCTGGTCAAGCGCCGAGGCCGTCTTGGTCGAAGTTAAGATCAATTGATAAGGTCTGGATGAGCCAGAGGGGTTCAAGGGCGGCGTCTCTTCTAAAATGACATGAGCATTGGTTCCCCCAACCCCTAGCGAACTCACTCCGGCGCGGCGGGGAGTTCCTCCGGTTTTCCACTGGCGATATGAGGAATTGACATAAAAGGGACTTTCCGCGAAATCAATTCTCGGATTAGGACGATTGAAGTGCAGGCTTGCAGGAAGGGCTCGATGTTTGAGCGCCAGCGTGGTTTTTATCAGTCCGGCAATGCCCGCCGCCGTATCGAGGTGTCCGATGTTGGTTTTCAAGGAGCCTATCGCGCAGTATTGCTTTTTATCCGTGTCAGCGCGAAAGGCCTGTGTGAGTGCCGCAATCTCTATGGGGTCGCCAATCGCCGTCCCTGTGCCGTGCGCCTCGATATAGGTGATGGTTTCCGCGCCGACTCCGCTTACCGCGATGGCTTCGGCAATCGCTTTGGCCTGTCCTTCGACGCTCGGAGCCAGATAACCCACCTTCATCGAACCGTCATTATTGATTGCCGAGCCTTTGATGATGGCTTGAATGGTATCGCCATCCAGTATCGCGTCCTTCAGTCGTTTCAAAACCACAATGGCGGCGCCGCTACCGAATAAGGTGCCCTCGGCCGCCACGTCAAAAGCCCGGCAGTGCCCATCCGGTGAAGCGACTTCCCCGGCTCTGTAGAGATAACCAACGCGGTTCGGCAGATTGATGGTGACGCCGCCCGCCAGCGCCATATCGCATTCGACATTGAGCAGGCTTTGACAGGCGAGATGAACGGCGACCAGCGAAGTCGAGCACGCCGTTTGAACATTGACGCTCGGACCTTTCAAATTGAGATTGTAAGAAACCCGCGTCGTCAAAAAATCTTTGTCGTTGCCGGTATGGCGAATCATAAATTCGCCGGCCGTGGCCATCAAATCCGGGTTCGATAGCAGGTTGTACATCAGGTAAGCGTTCATGCCGCAACCGCCATAAACGCCGATTGCCCCGGGGTAGCGCTCCGCATCATAGCCGGCGTTCTCAACCGCCTCCCAGGCGCATTCGAGAAAGATGCGATGTTGCGGGTCCATGATGGCCGCATCTTTCGGACTGAAGCCAAAGAAATTCGCATCGAATTTGTCGAAATCATCGAGCGGAACGCAGGCGCGCACATAGTCCGGGTTTTGCAATAAAGCAGGATGGACGCCGGCTCCCAGCAATTCTTCATCCGAGAGGAAGACCACCGATTCGAGGCCATCGCGCAGATTCTGCCAAAGGGCTTCGGGGGTGCGCGCGCCGGGAAGGCGTAGCGCCATGCCGATAATAGCGATTTCGGAGCCTTCAAGCTGGTCTAATAAATGGCTGTTTTTCATGCTTGCAGGGTGGGAAGCGCGGGAGCTTCCTGGCGGTCTTTTAGTTTACGCGAGCGCAGTTCCCTGCGCGCCGCCGCCCGCCCTTGACTCTCCTGTAGAGCGGCTTGCTCTTTTGAACCGTCTAATAAAAATGTGGCGAGCTCGCTTACCGTCGGGTGCTTGAACAGGTCAACCAATTTAAGCTCGCCCGCTGTCGCCTGGCGCAATTCAGTCGTTGCTCTAACGGCGAGCAGCGAGTCCCCTCCGATATCGAAAAAATTGTCATGCAAGCCGACGCTTTCAAGTTTGAGAACCGCCTGCCAAACCTCGGCGATGCGCCGTTGCAGGTCGTTTTGCGGAGCCACATAGCGGGCGCGCGAAACCTGGGCGCGCCCCGGGATGGCGGCGAGCGCCTGACGATCTACCTTGCCATTCGGGGTGAGTGGCAATCGCTCAAGCGTGATGATGGCGGCGGGAATCATCTGTTCCGGCAACCGGTTCTGCAAATAACGCTTCAACGAAAGCTCATTGATTGACTGTCCGGGCTTTAAGCTCACGTAGGCGAATAGGCGTTTTTCGTCCGCCGCATCTTCTTGAGCCATGACAGCAGCGGCACTCACGCCTTCATGCCGTAGCAGCACTTCTTCAATTTCGCCGGCCTCGATTCGGAAACCTCTAATCTTCACCTGTTGATCTATGCGGCCAAGAAATTCAAGGCTTCCATCTTCACGGTAACGCGCTAAATCTCCGGTTCGGTAAAGACGCGGTGAAGATTTTTTACCAAAGGGATTAGGAATGAATTTATCAGCGGTCAACGGAGAGCGCTTGAGATAACCACGCGCCACACCCGCGCCACCAATAAGCAGTTCTCCCGGTTTGCCTACGGGTACGGGTTGCAGTTGCCCGTCAACGACATAGATTTCGGTGTTGGCGATGGGTCGGCCAATCAGCACGGTCGTCTCTGCTTTCCTGAACCGGTGTGTGGTTGACCAAATCGTCGTTTCCGTCGGCCCGTACATATTGATGAGGTCGCCACGAACCCAGGCGCCAAGTTGCTCGACCAGTGTCGCCGGTACAGCTTCTCCGCCGAGCAGAAGTTTATCGAGCGCGCCAAGCGCCTGCAGAGACTCGGCATCTGCGGCAAGCATTCTCGCCATCGAAGGGGTACATTGCAGGTGGGTGATGTGATGTTTCCTGATTAATTCGGGAATGCTCTCTGGCGCTTTATCCGGCAAGGATTCGCTCCGTTTTTTCAACTCGCTAATAAAGCGAAGACCTCCAAGCGCCGATTCCGTATCAATGCCAAAATCAATCAGGCAACCGATTTCGTCAACCCCAAGGGCTTTCAGTCGGCTGACCATTTGCAGACAGCTTTCGACGGTCCCCAGCAATCCGCTGCTATCAAAATAGCGAGCAAAGGCATAGTCAAGGATGGCTTCAATATCGGTATCCGTGAGCCCCTCTTCTTTAAGTTCGAGGCCCATACCTTGGGTGACCTGTTGGATTAAATCAACCGAGCTTTTCAGATAGTTGCAAAAGGGTCGCTTCACCTGCTCGCGCACCTGTTCGAAGTCTTCGCCCATGAAGGTGTGCAGCATAATGGTTACGTGCCCTTCACCCGGGTGACCGGCGTCACGCCAGGCCTGACGATAGATGGAAATTCTTTCGGCAATGTCTTCAGGTTTTTGAAACAGCAGATGGGTCAAAACATTGGCGCCAAGCTGGCCCGCCAGTCTAAAGGTTTCGGGATTGCCGCCGGCGGTAAGCCAGAAGGGAAGTTCCGGTTGAATCGGTTGCGGGAAGCTGCGCACCGTCGAGTTATCAATTGTGAGGGTCTCGCCGCGCCAGAGTTTTCGCACGCTGTTCAGGTGTTCGAGCATAACCTGCTTGCGGTCCTCGTAATGTTGCGGCGCCAGGATAAAATCGCGGTCATGCCAACCGGCAGCAAAAGAGAGGCCGACCCGCCCGTTCGAGAGATTATCAACAATCGCCCATTCTTCAGCGATGCGGATTGGCGAATGCAGCGGCGCCACGACGCTTCCGGCGCGGATTGAAATGCTTTCGGTCACCGCGGCGATGGCGGCGCTAATCACCGATGGATTGGGGTAAAGCCCCCCGAACGGATGAAAATGGCGCTCTGGTGTCCAGACCGCAGAAAAGCCGTTTTTATCGGCATATTTTGCGCCTTCAATCAACAAGCGATATTTGTCGGATGATTCGCTGTCATCAGTGCTGGCAAAATAGAAGAGGCTGAAATCTATTTTCCTTTGGGGATAAGCTTGCCGGTCTTTCGACTCCGTCAACTCCGCCTTGTCGTACAAAACGACTTTGAAGCCGCGCGCCAAGGTCCAGAACAATTCCAGCACAGAGATATCGAATGAAATACTGGTGACCGCCAGCCAGACGCCCGCGCTCTGACCGCCGATAGCCTGGTCCATCCCTGCGAAAAAGTTCACCACATTGCGATGTTCAATCATCACGCCTTTCGGCTCTCCGGTTGAGCCGGACGTATACATGACATAGGCAAGATTAGTGGGCGCGACCAGGCTTACGGGTTTTTCGCTGCTCTCTTGGGCGATGCGTTGCCAATCGCCATCAATGAGCAGACGCGTAACGCCATGCGGCAGCGCTTGCTGAGCGAGATGCGATTGCGTCAGCAGCACGGCGGCCTGCGAATCTTCCAACATGAATTTCAGGCGTTCATTTGGGTAGGTCGGGTCAAGCGGCACATAAGCGCCGCCGGCTTTCAATATCCCCATCAACCCAACCATCATCTCCAATGAGCGGTCAACCGAAAGACCAACCAGTGAGTCCGGGACGATGCCGAGTTTGCGCAAATAATTCGCCAGTTGATTGGCGCGCCTATCGAGTTCGCGGTAGGTCAGATGCGCGTCTTTGCAAACGACCGCCACCGCGTCCGGGGTAAGCGCCGCCTGTTGCTCAAAGAGTTCGTGTAGGCAAACGTCTGTCGGCCAATCCACCGCCGTGTCGTTCCACTCTACGAGAAGCCGTTGCTGCTCTTCCGGGCTCAGCAATGAACGGTCGGCGATGCGGCCGTCCGGGTTACGCGCAATCCGCGAAAGATAATTGACGAATTGCTTGAGGAGCACATCAAGTTGTTCGGCCGGCACGGACGCCGTATCAAAGACGCATTGGCATTCGTGAAGGTTTTCCGAAATAACAAAAGTAAGCGGGCTCGCGGATAATGATTTTCGGTCGTCAAAATTTTCAACTATTTCAACGGCCACCGGAAGCGTCAAAGGCTTCCGGTTTTTCATTTGGGCGCGCAACTCTGGATAGCGCATCACCACATCGCGCGCGAAAGTTTTGTGGTCGCTGATAAATTTCGCCTCTTGACTAATCGAACGATAGGCTTCAACAAAGCGCTGTGCCGGCGAGACGCGAATGCGCAACGGGGTCAGCGCTGAAAACAGGCCGCTCAATTCGGGCGCCACCGGGCTCGATACGCCCAGGTCAAATTCCGTTTCGCCACTGATGAGCGAGAGAAAGCTGCCGATGGCGGCAAGCCAAAAATTTCTCACTTCCCACTCGCCCGCTTGCGCGGTCAAAAGGTTGATGACCTCTTCGGGTAGAGAGAGGCGTTTTTGGAAATAGTTCGACGCGGCGGACGCCCCCTTCCAGGGCTGCTCGGACAGGACAGGCGGTCGTAAATCTTTTAATTTATCAACCCAAAACCCTTCGTGTTTGCCTACCTCTTTTTGCAGCGCCGTCACCCGTGCGGAGCTTTCCGCATTCAAGCCGCCGAGGCGGTCGCCTTCCTTGAGGTGATACGTTGCGATAATTTCAGCCACAGGAGCCGGCTCCCCTTCAAGGGTCAAGAGTTCGCTAATTGACAGCTCGCCTCTTGCGGTCGCAATGGTCAAAGCGCCGTGGTCAATCTTGGTGATGGTTCCCGGCAGCGCTTCAGTAAAAGGAGCGGCGGCATTGAGTTGCGAAACAATAAAGAGAGCGTCTTCAATCATCAGCTTCGGCAAGCCCATCGGATTGACTTGCGAGCCGAAATCGAGTGCGCGGCTGAGCGCCAGCAGTTCACTTGCCGTCCGGTTCCACGATAAGACGCCGGCATCCGTCGGCCGTTTGGTGCGCGAGAAAAAGGTGCGTTGTTGAAGGTCCTGAGCGGTCGCCGATTGCCGACCGCATAAAGGCAACTCCAGCAACTCAGCAAAGGTAGCGATAGCGGCATCAAAACATTTTGTCGTGAGCGTGAACGTGGTGTCGTCATCGGCAATCGCTAGGGGTCGCTGAATGAGAATGTCGCCGCCGTCAACCTGATCTTCCATGACATGCCAGGTTATGCCATGCACGCGCTCGCCATTCATCAAGGCCCAGCAGCAGGCATTGGTTCCGGCATAGCGAGGCAACGGCGCATCATGAAAATTGATAGCAAAACGACGCGCTAATTTGAGCACGTCGCCGGGCACGATAAAGTCATTGTTGATGCTGAACAGATAATCGAAAGTTCTATGAGCTAATTGCCTGTGCAGGTCAGCGGTCGGCGCATAAATCGCAATCCCTCTTTCAACAGCCCACGAGGTGAAGAGTTCATCGGCAGAGACCACGCCCACAACCCTATGACCTTTTTGCAAAGCCAGGTCGGCGCAAATCACCGGAAGGGTGCCGCGCCCGACAATCAGGCAGTCAAATTTTTCTTCAAAGTTTATGTCGTTGAGTTTTGTAGTATCGGGAGCGCTCATAGTTATGTTGCCGGGTTGAACCGTTGTTTAAGTTTCAAAAAAGGTTTTTCAAGTAAATAAAATGAAATCGCGGCGACCACGAAGACCGAACCAAAACGCAAGGCTTCGTAGAGCAGAGGATTTATCCGGCCCTCAAATAGTTGTTTCGCGGCCCCGAAGATTGGAAAATGCCAAAGGTAAAGCCCATAGGAAACCTTGCCGATCCACACCAGCGGAGGGAACTCAAAAATGCGCGTCAGCGGGGAGGGGAAATGTAAGACCTTCACGATGAGGATTGCGGTACCCAGAGCAATCAGCGCAAAACCACCCGTATAAAGGAACCCGGAATAGACCGGCAATTTGATAATCGCATAAAAGATGGCGGCAACGCTGAGGAGCGAACTCCACCCCAGGAGGTTGCGAAAGCCGTTGGTCTTTGGCACGGCGCCCCAATGCATCAGGAGTGCGGCGAGACAGCCGATGAGAAGTTCACTGGCTCGCGTATCAGACCCTAGATACAACCGCAGATAATGCGCGCCGGCTTGCCACAACCAGACGCTCCAGGCAATTGATGCTGAGATAAGGGTGAGAAAAATCGCGGCCAGCCATTTTCTTTTTATCTCGCGCCGCAACAAGAGCAGCAAAAAGATGGGGAACAGAATATAGAATTGTTCTTCAACCGATAGCGACCAGGCGTGACTTAAGGCTCCGATACCCGAATCGTGGTATCCCACCTGCACCCAGTTGGCAATGTAAAACAGGGCGTAGATAACGCCTTTCCAGGTGGTGATGGCCTTTTCCCTCGGTTGCAGGATTGCCGCATAAACTGAAACGAAGAGCATCAGAGCGAAGAGCGCGGGCAACAACCGCAACGCCCTTCTGAAATAGAAATTCTTCAAGCTGATTTTGGCGGTCTGCTGGTACTCCTGAACCAAGAGCGAGGTGATGAGAAAACCGCTCAGGGTAAAAAATAACCCGACGCCGATATAGCCGCCCCGGACGAAAGACAGATGCGCGTTGAAAGCCATGACGACCAGAATGGAGAGGCCGCGTATCCCATCAAGCGCCGCGCTGTAGGCGAAGCGCGAAGACTTGTCCGGCACCTCGATGTCGCTACTGGCTTCAACCTGTTTAATGCTTATCGTGTTCTCGGAAATCAATTGAGCCTTCATCTATTGGCCGTTTCAGTCACCGGCCATTGCCGGTTCAAATAATTCGGTTTTTTCCAGGCAATGTTCAAGCTTTTCGATTAAGAAGCGAACCCGAGGTTCAACCACCAATGACCCGTGCGTTCCCGGAACTTCGTGTACGGTTAATCCACCCTTGACCAGTTCGCTCCACCCCAAGGTCGGGTCCGGATATATTCCGG
>JBIOWC010000615.1:0-17323 GCA_044868105.1 Blastocatellia bacterium | reverse complement strand
GAAAGAAAGCATCTAACCACAACTGAATGACAACTCGATTTAGACCTGGAGTTTTATTATGAGTGCTAACGCTATTGCTAATGATGAACGTCGTATGGCTCAAACATTTCTCACGCTGGCGCCGCCGCACTGGGTGGCTCGCGGACTCAGTTATGCAATCATCGCCGTTGTCTTAATTGCGGCTATCGCCTCGGTGGTCATTAAGCTGCCCGAAACCGTAACCGCTGATTTTGTGCTGGTGCCGGCGCGCGGCAGCGACCCCATCAAAGCGACTCGCTCAGGTATCGTCACCCGGGTCTTTGTCAGCGAAGGGCAGACGGTCAAGCAGGGCGAGGTGATTGCGACGCTCAAATCGGAATTGGCGGGTGAGCGTACAGCGGAACTCATGACGATTCAAACTCAACTTGCAGGCACGGGTGAAAGTTTCACCAATGCGAAGGCGAAGTTCACGGCGCAATCGCTCGCCGAGGCGCAGGAGATACGTAGACTCGTCAGTCGCATCGAACACCTCGAAGGGTTGATTGCGCTCAAGCGCCAGCAACTCACCTTGCTCAAACAGATGGCGGAAAGTTACGAGAAGCTCTACCGCCAGGGTCTTGCCAGTCGCGCCCAATGGACCGAGCGCCAACTGGAAGTGGCCAATTTTCAGGCCGACCTTGAAAAGCTCATTGCCGAACAGCAAGAGACGCGCGGTACAATCGAAAAGTTGAAGCTCGAAGGTTCGGCTCATCAGGCTGAATTCAAGGAGGTCGAGCGCCGGTATCAAGAAGCGACAGCGACCGGCGAAATTCGGGTCGCGGCCTTGCGCGCCGGACTCGATGGCAGTGACGGCAATGAAGTCCGACTGACCGCACCCTGCGCGGGCACGATTATTCGCTTACCGATAAAAAACAGCGGCGCGGTTTTACACGAAGGCGAGGTCGTGGCTGAACTGGTCTGCGTCGAGGAAACCTTGCAGGCCGAATTGAAAATCCCGGAAGCGGGTTTAGGCAAATTGAAAACCGGTCAAGGGGTAAAATTGAAATACGACGCCTTCCCTTATCAACGTTACGGCGTCCGGTATGGGCGCGTCGCCTGGTTGAGTCCGGCAAGCGTTGAAAGCCGAGACGGCGCCTCATTCAAGGCACACGTTGAAATTAGCGACAGCGAGATGGTCATCGAGGGGCAAGCGCGTCGGCTGTCGGCAGGCATGAGCGGCAAAGCGGAAATCGTCATTGGCAATCGCTCGCTCATTGAGTACATCTTTGAACCGTTGCGTCAGTTAAAAGAGAATGTTGCCGATGTGCCGGAACAGACGGCGAAGCGCTGAATGAGAGCGGTTGGCGATTTTGTGCAAGACCGCCTTCAGCTTGGCGATAGGTACAGGGCAACAACCTGAAGGTGGTCTTGCATGTGGGCTATCTATTCAATCGCCAACCGCTCTACTTATGTTGCAGCAACCAGACATCGGCTTCGACGGAATCGAGAATATAGTACAGCCAGCGGTTGTCGCTTGACAGCGTGAAGCTGGTGATTTTGTTAGGCGCAGCGGTAAATAAAGAGCGATATTTTTTTGTCGCCGTGTTGATGATGATGACGGCGCCGTCACTGATGATGAGGGCGCGGCGATCATCCTGCAACCAGGACAATGACACGCCGCCGAAATCGCTCACCTTCTCAATCTCGCCGGTTTCAAATGAATAAATCGCGGGCACCAGGGCTTGCCCCTCGAGATTACTCCCGCCCAGCACCCGGCGTCCGTCCGATGACCAGGCGGTGGGCCAGAATTGCAGCGGCGGTTCGCGTTGGGGATTCAGGAGCTGCGGCGTCTGCTCGCTCCAGGGTTTGTCAACTTCGATGATCCGGGTCTCGCCTTTGTGATTGGTGAAACTCAGTCGCTTGCCGTCGGGCGACCATAGCGGATTGTAAGCCCGGTCATTGCCCGATTCGGTCAAGCGCCGCAAGCCCGTCCCGTCCGTATTGATGAGCCAGATTTCGTAATTGCCGCTGCGCGTAGAATAGAACGCAATGCGTTTGCCATCGGGCGACCATCGCGGGCCTCGATCTTTGTACTCATCATCGGTCAGCCGCAAAGGGTCTTCGCTGCCGTCACTATTTAGAATAGCCAGGTCTTCGCGGGCCTCGGTTATCGTGGTATATACGAGTCGCTTGCCGTCCGGCGAAATATTCGGGTCCATTGCCTGTCTCGACCCCAGCGTTAAGGCTTCCGGTTCGCCGATGACCTTTTCACGTTTGAGATCCATTTCAACGCGATACAGATTGCGCTTGAGACTGACATTGACGAAAGCCAGTCTTTTGCCGTCCCGCGACAGGCTGATGTGCTGGCTGAAAGCAGAAGGCGTAGGCACCAGTTCCGGTGCGGCAAGCGCCCGACCCGATTGCTCGTCCATGGCGACGCGCCACAGTTGCATGCCGCCCGAACGGTCGCTGACAAAGTAAAGCTGTTTGCCGTCGGGCGACCAAATCGGGTTCCAGTCCAGAGCTGCATCATTGGTGATTTGCACAACGTCGTCACCTTTGGGACTCATCGTCCAGATGTCTCGTTGGCTGCTGTCGCCTGATGCCCAATAGGCCAGCCGGTGACCATTAGGCGACCATTGCGGTTGCACGACATCGGCTGTCGAGATGAGCCGTTTTTCGAGCGTTTTAATATTGACCGCCCAGAGACGATGCGGTGAAATCTGTCGTTCGCGCGGGTCTTTGAAGCGCTCTTCCGTGTAGATGATTTCCTGACTGTCAGGCGACCAGGCCGGGTGATAGGCCGGGCCTCTATCGGATAATCGCCTGACCGACTCGCCCGAAGCGCCCATAACAAAGATCCCGCCGCCATCCCGTTCGGAGCGAAAAGCGATGTAAGCTCCATCGGGCGAAAAAGCCGGTTGGCTGTCATCGCCGGCAAAGTTTTCAGTCAGATTCTGCGCATTAAATCCCCCCACCCGTTGCATAAAGATATCCCAGCCGTTTTTACAGCGCCGCGCATAAACGATGGTGTTGCCATCGGGAGATAAGCTGGGGAAAAATTCTTCGTGCGGAAAATCCGTGATCTGCGTGGAACGCGCCTCAAGCCAGGGCGAAGCTTCGGACTTTTTCTCTCGGCCAGGCAGCCAGATGAAAAATATGGCCGCAAGCAGCAGCAGGCCGGCGCCGAGCGCGAGCGCCGGCCTGCTGCTGAACAGACCTGCTGAGGCGGTCTCCTGAGGCTGAGAATCAACATCACCTGAGTTAATCGAAGCCGAATCGAGCTGGCGCTGCAAGCGTTTCAACTCGGCGCGCAAATCGCTCGCCGTTTGATAACGCAGGTCGCGGTCTTTTTCAAGCGCCCGGCTCACGATGCGTTCGACCTCCGTATGGAGGTCTTTTCTTATACTGGCGAGCGGCGCCGGTTGATGGTGAATAATCGCGTCGAGGATAGAGGCCGTAGAAATTCCTTTAAACGGGACGACCCCCGCGAGCAGTTCATACATCAACACGCCGAGACTGAAAAGGTCGCTGCGACGATCAATCTCCAGACCGGCAGCCTGTTCCGGCGACATATAGGCGACCGTGCCGAGTACGGTGCCGGGATTGGTCTTGTGCGGATCACTCGGCTGGGATTTCTGTTCGAGCGAACCGCGTTCCGTCAATTTCACCAGTCCAAAATCCAACACCTTGACATAACCGTCGGGTCGCACGATGACATTTTCCGGTTTGATGTCCCGGTGAACCAGGCCGGCTTCGTGTGCCGCATCGAGCGCGTCGGCGATTTGCGAACCAATGATGAGCACCTCTTTGGCGCGCATCGGGCCGCGTTCAACCAATTGGCGCAAGGTTTGCCCTTCGACATATTCGGCGGCGATAAAATAGGTTCCCGCCATCTTGCCAATCTCATAGATAGTGATGATGTTGGGATGATTGAGCGCCGAAGCGGCGCGGGCTTCGCGTTCAAACCGTCGCACGCGGTCGGCATCTCTGGTGAATTGCTGCGGCAATAACTTGAGCGCCAGTTTGCGTTTTAACCGCTCATCGCGCGCCAGGTAAACTTCGCCCATGCCGCCGAAACCGAGAACGGAGATGATTTGATAAGCCCCGAGTTGTTTGCCAATTAATGAGGTTTGTCCTTCGCTGGCTAATTGCCGGGCCGCCACATCAAGCGCCAGCGAACTGAGAAAAGAGGCCGTTTGTGAGTGGGCATCCAAGAGCGACTCGACTTCGCGCCGCAATTCATCATCGCCGGCGCAGGCAACGGCGAGAAAATCCGCGCGCGATTCCGGCGCTTGTTCCATCGCCTCATCAAACAGGCGGTCAATTTTAGCCCAGCGTTCAGCATCCATAAATGAAGAGAGATGAGATTTACGGGCGACGATTCAATTCCCGATAAAGCCAGGCCTTGGCTTTGTTCCATTCACGGATGACCGTGATGGTCGAGATGTCGAGCACTTCGGCAATCTCTTCGTTGCTTAGTCCGCCAAAAAAACGCAATTCAACGATGCGGCTTTTGCGCTCATCTATCTCTGCCAGGCTGGTGAGCGCATCATCGAGCGCCACCAGATCGTCGCTGCGTTCGGCGCTAACAGTAAGCGCTTCATCGAGCGAAACATGATTTGCCGTGTGCCCCGCAAAACGCGGACGCTGGCGGGCGAAATCAACCAGAATACGCCGCATCAGTTGCGCCGCGACGCTGAAAAAATGCGCCCGGTTTTTCCATTCGACATTCTTCCAATCAATTAAGCGCCGGTAAGCTTCATTGACCAGCGCCGTCGGTTGCAATACATGTCCGGCGCGCTCTTGTCCCATATACTTTCTGGCAAGCTTGTGCAATTCCGCTTGAACTTTGGGAACCAACTGTTCGAGCGCCAACTGATCCCCGTTGTTCCAGGCAATCAGAAGTTGCGTTACATTGTGAGACGAGTGTGCCATAAGATTCCCCGTACACCGCTTGACCAATTGATCAAACCGTTTCATCAGGAAGCAATATCATTGTCGTTTGCTATACCGTACCGAGAGGTTCGTTCCCTTCAGTTTCAGCAGAATTGCGAAAACTGACTTTACACCTTAAGAGCCAATTGCGGGTTCAGTTTACCTGACGACAGGGGTTGATTGGTAGGGTGATGAGCAATTCATTTTAGAAAGCTCTTTCAATAATTTGAAGGTTTCAGGCAGCCGGCAAGTGATGAACAACGAGCCGATGATTGACCTTAGGGGGGGCAATCGAGCCGGCCGAAGTAGAAAGCGGCACTGGAGGTTGGACAAAGCCGATATAAACCTAGAAACCCCGCATAAAATCGGTGTATCATCTTTGGTTCGTTGTGAAGACGAAAAGTTATCCGTCAAGGTAAAGGAAGTTTGATGACTGAAAAAAAGAAGATTGGAATGGTCAGTCTCGGTTGCCCGAAAAATCTCGTTGATAGCGAGGTGATGATGGGGCTTTTAGCCAAACAGGGCTATGAACTCACGCAAGACCAAAGGCAAGCCGACGTGTTGGTGGTCAATACCTGCGGCTTTATTGATTCGGCCAGACAGGAATCGGTGGAAACGATTCTCGAAATGGCCGAATTTAAAAAGTCCGGCAAAGCGCAACAACTCATCGTCGCCGGGTGTCTGGTGGAACGTTACAAAGACGAACTCAAAAAAGAGATTCCCGAAATTGACGCTTTAATTGGGGTCAATCAACTCACCGACATCACCGCCCTCGTCAAATCAAATGGCGCAAAACCCTTGCCAATTTATAGCGAAGGGCGAACCGCGCCGGAGCTTTTTTTATATGACGAAACCACGCCGCGTCTTCGCGCTACGGCGCCTTACAGTGCTTACGTAAAGATTGCCGAAGGCTGCGACCATACCTGCGCCTTCTGCATCATTCCGAAACTGCGCGGCGTGTTTCGCAGCCGGTCGCCCGAATCTATTTTGCGCGAAGTTGAAATTCTCGCCGCCCAGGGCGTCAAAGAGATTGTGTTGATATCGCAAGACACCACCGCTTACGGAAGCGATTTGGCATTGAAAGACGGACTTGCTCGTCTCGTTGAAGCCATCGCCAATGTCGAAGGCGTTGAATGGGTGCGATTTTTATATTGCTATCCGACAGCCATCACCGACGAATTGTTGCGCGTCATGGCCGAACATCCGAACGTCTGCAAATATTTCGACATTCCCTTGCAACACGCGAGCCCGAACGTCTTGAAGTTGATGCGACGCGGCGGCGGTCGCGCCGCATATGAACGACTGTTTGCGCGCATTCGTGAACGGGTGCCGCAGGTGGCGCTACGCACGACCTTTATCGTCGGCTTTCCCGGCGAAACCGAAGAAGATTTCGAGGAGCTGGTCGCCTTTGTCAAAGCTATGCAATTTGACCGCGTCGGCGTCTTCACCTATTCCGATGAAGAAAACTCTCCGGCCTTAGAGATTGAAAATAAAGTGCCGCCTGCGGTCGCCAAACGGCGCGAAAAGATTTTAATGAAAGCGCAGGCGAAGATTTCCAAGCGTAAAAACCAGGCGCTGGTCGGCCAGCGCGTACAGGTTTTGCTTGAAGGCAAATCGAAAGAGAGCGATTTACTCTTAGAAGGGCGAATGCCTTCGCAAGCCCCGGAAATAGACGGTTGTGTGTTAATCAACGATTTACCCGAAGAGCGCGACATTCGCGCCGGGGATTTCGTCACCGTCGAAATCACCGAAGCCCACGATTACGACATCATTGGAAGAGTCATTTAAGTCTGGCGAGTTCGTTGAGACTGGCGAATGTTTCAATTCATATGGGACTTTTCGATTATTTCATTCCAGACCCACCGATTGAATGTCCGAATTGCGAAGGTGTGCTTACCGGATGGCAAGGGAAGCATTCGGGAGACATGTGTTTGTTCGTCTGGCAACAAGGAAAACCTTCGCCGATTGATCAAAAAGCCGATTTGGATTGTAGACTTGATGACCTTGCGCTTAGCACAAAACGTTTAGAACCTGCGTTTTCAATTTACGGCGGCGAATGTTCAAAATGTGAATTTGTTTGGTGGAATAGTGTCTGGCAAGTAATTTGTAAAACCGAACAAGGCATTTGGACGCAAACAGAGATAATCCCGTCTCCCGTCAAAGGAGAAATAGTTAAAGAAGATTGGATCGTTTGCCAAGATTGTTTCAATAGTTGGAAAGCAATCCGTCGAAAAAAGATTTATCTTTGTTCATCTTGTCAAAAACTTGTGCAAGTATAGACCTCGCAAAAAAGATGAACCAATCTGCATCAATTGAAACAAAATCGCTCAAGCCTATTGACCGCGTTGCTTTTTGGATGGCAACGGGATGTGGCGCGGGGCTCATGCCGAAAGCGCCCGGCACGTTTGGCGCGCTTGAAAGCGTGTTGGTGTTCATTCTCGCCCTGGCCTTCGCCATCCCTTCACAGCCGCTGGTTATTTTAGTGGTGACCTTGAGCGTCATCAGTTTCCCATTGGGCGTGTGGGCTTCGAGCCGCGTCTGTAAAGCCACCGGCATTGACGACCCCGGTCAAATTGTCGTGGATGAAATTTGCGGGCAGTTCATCGCCCTGGTGCCGGTTGCCTTTGCGCCTTCCTGGTTGGGCGTCACGCTGGCTTTCCTGTTGTTTCGGTTGTTCGACATTACCAAGCCTTACCCGATTCGCAAACTTGAACATTTTCACGGCGGGTTGGGCGTGATGGCAGATGACGCGCTTGCCGGCATCTATGCGGCCCTGCTCGTCTGGTTGGCTCATTACTGCAGCCTCGTATAAACTGCAAGTGATGAATGTCATCAAGCAAGCGATTGCAGCGGCCAGTCACGCGGATAAGCCGGCAATTCATTTCATCAAAAAAGCGAACTTGACCCCTCGCCGCTTAGGCATTTTTGCTTCATCCTTCAACCCCTTCACAACCGCGCACCTGGAACTGATGCAGCGGGCGAGCGCGCAATTCGCGCTTGATGAAACCCTCGCGCTGGCGGGGATGGCGAATGCTGACAAGAGCGACTATGAATGTTCAATCGAAGACCGCTTAATGATGCTGAGACTGGCGCTGGGTGATGACCCGCACCTTTCCATCGGGCTTTCGTCACACGCTTTCTTCATTGATAAACTTGAAGCGCTCGCCGCGCATTACGACGCCGAAACCGAGTTGCACTTCATCCTCGGCTTCGATACATTCGAGCGCGTGCTTGACCGCGACGACCATTACACTAAGGCTTACTATCGAAAGTTTAAAAACCGCGCGGCGGCGCTTGAAAGCCTGCTGACGTGCAGTCGCTTCATTATCGCTTCGCGCGCTGGAGCCCATTATCAAGCGGTCGCTTCACTGGCAAAAGAGTTACTCACCCCGAGGCAACAAGAGCGCCTCGGGTATTTAGATTTTCCTGCTCAATTAGGCGAGCAATCGGCAACCAAAGTGCGCCAATTGATTCATTCCCGTTTGCCGATTGCGGGACTTGTGCCTGAAACGGTTGCGCGTTACATCATAGAAAGAGGGTTGTATCGTTGAACCGGTAACGTCGCCGTGAACGCGCGGGCAATATTCACCGCCCTCCGTCACCGTCGGGCTTAGGGTTTAAGAGGTTTAATCGTTATGTTAAAAGCAGAAATTATGGCAATCGGGTCGGAACTTTTGACTCCGCACCGGATAGATACGAACTCGCTGTGGCTGACGGAACGACTCAATTCCATCGGCATCGAAGTTCATATCAAATCCGTCGTTGGTGACGATGAGGCGATTATGGAAGAGATGATTTCTGACGCCTTGAGCCGGTCAGACATTATTATTTCAACGGGCGGGCTTGGACCGACGGAAGATGATGTGACGCGCAAAGTATTTGCTCGCGTGACCAACCGTCAACTCAAACTCGATTACGAAATCCTTGAAGCCTTGCGCCATCGCATGGAGAGTCGCGGCTATAAGATGACGCCAAACAACGAGCGTCAGGCGCTGGTTCCGCGCGGCGCAACCGTATTGCCCAATCCCAACGGCACGGCGCCGGGACTCAAGATGGATCAAGATGGCAAGCTGGTTTTTTTGCTTCCCGGCCCGCCGCGAGAAAATAAACCCATGTTCGATGATTATGTTTTCCCTGAACTTGAAAAGATGTCGCGCGGCGTGCGCATCGCCAAACGGTTGTTGAAAGTCGTCGGCATCGGTGAATCGGCGATGGATGATATGATTGCGCCGATTTATAAAGAATACAGAGATGTGACAACCACGGTGCTGTTTACTAATTCAGAGATTGAGATTCATTTAATTGCCAAAGCCGACACCATCCAAAGAGCACAGGAGCGGGTTGATGAACTGGCGGAAAAACTTGAAGAAAAGCTGGATTTATTCTGTTATTCAACGCAAGGCGAATCGCTTGAACAGGTGATTGGCAATCGGTTGCAACGGAAAGGCTACACGCTTGCCACAGCGGAAAGTTGTACTGGCGGGCTGGTCGCGGAACGCCTCACACAGGTATCGGGGGCCAGCAACTATTTTCTCGGCAGCATTGTCAGTTACACCAATGAAATCAAGCAGTGGCTTTTGAATGTACCCAAGGAGATGCTGGACCGCAGCGGAGCCGTGAGCGGCGAAGTCGCAGAAGCTATGGCTCGCGGCATCAAAGAACAAACCGGCGCAACGATTGGCGTCAGCGTAACCGGAACAGCCGGGCCCGATGGCGGCACAGAAGCCGTACCCGTCGGCACGGTTTACATCGGCTTGGCCGATGATACAGGCACCTCAAACAAACGCCTCAACTTGCTTGGCGACCGCGAACTCATTCGCTGGCGCGCCTCGGCCGCCGCCCTCGAACTGGTGAGGCGACGGTATCTGCTTTAAAAGTTAAGCGGCGGTCTGTTGACCGCCCGACGATCACCTTGCTCAACTTTCACATGGCTCTTGATGCAATCGACAATTTGCTCAATCAACTCGAAGAAGCCAAACGTCGCTTCAACGATGAAGGGCCGACGCAAACCCTCAAGCTCCTTGAAAAGCTCTCCCAGAGCCATTTTCAAGACGCTGGCTCGTTAATCCGCTTTCATGAAATACTGCTCTTTATTCGCGCTTACCCGGCCCGTAACGACATCCTCAAACAGGCTGAGGCGATCTTGAATTCCTTCGTCGGACGCGTTCAAAAACTACGCGACGCGGATGCCGATATGGCGCAGTTTTGGGACGCTGAATTTTCAGGAATCGTGGGAACGGAAATCTCTGCGGTCTTCAGTTACAAGGTTGCCCGATGGCTAGCCTGGCGGTTTCCGTCGGCGGTTGAAATTGACTGGGAAGCCTATCAGCGAAAAGACCGTCTGGGCATGGTTTTGCCGCGCCTGATTCCGCTGCTGGATGAAGATTCTTCCGTAGAAGCGAATGTGCCTTACCGGGATTGGCTGGGCGCGGCGAAGGGCAAACGCCGTGATGACCTGGCCTGGATAATGCGCAGCTTTGATGAAATGGAGATGAGCGAACGGGCGAAAGCCGAACTTTACGATTCGCTTGATTTGCCAATTTGGTGGCGCATCGAAAATTCAGCCTACTCGCGTACCCATTTGCGACTCACCACGAAAAAATATTTCACTCATACGGCGCCGCTCATTAAACGAAGCGACGTTTCAATTGTTGAAGCCTTTGCAAGCAAAGCGCTACGTTTGCAAAAGCTTTCACTGAAACCAGGCGAACGCGCGATTGAACTGGCGCGCGCTGCATCAGTGGCACGCTATCGTGAACTCTTCGGCTTTACGCACGGCGATGCTTCACAAGTGACGAAAGCCGAACTCGGTCGCGGAGTGGAGATGTTTATTTATGAACTCGCGCCCGAATGGCGGTTGCCGCTGAGGGCTTATCACGCTGGAATGATTTTCAAAAACCGTGTGCCGATTGGCTATGTCGAAACGCTTTCGCTCTTTGAACGCTCGGAAGTCGGTTTCAATCTCTATTACACCTTTCGCGAGGGCGAAACCGCCTGGTTGTATGTGCAACTCTTGAAATTGTTTCATCAACTTTTGGGCGTAAGCTATTTTTCGATTGACCCCTATCAAATCGGTTTTCATAACGAAGAGGCCATTGAATCAGGAGCCTTCTGGTTTTATCGAAAGATGGGATTTCGCCCGACTCGAAAAGAGATTCAGCTGATTGTGGAAGCTGAAGAAAAAAAATTAGCCACCCGGCAAGAATACCGAACGCCGGCGCGAACGCTACGCAAAATTGCTGAAGGGCACATTGTTTTTGAACTCGGCAAAGAACAAAGCCCCTGGGATGGATTTCAGATTCGCGAGGTCGGCCTGGGGGTACAGAGACGCATGGCTGAAGATTTCGATAGCAGCGCCAAAGAGATGAAAGCCGAGGCGATGAAAAAGCTTGCTCGGGTTTTGAACCTTAACGATGATTCGCTTAACTGCTCAGAGCGGCGGCAACTGGAGAACTTCGCGGTTGTCTTTAACCAGATAAGTGACCTCCAGCAATGGACAAAAGCGGAAAAACGGTTGGCGGCGCAAATCGTCAAGGCAAAGATGCGCGCCAGCGAAACCGAGTATTTAAGCTTGCTGCAAAGACATCAACGCTTGCGCGAGGCGATAATAGGGCTGGGTTCCTGAAACTGTTTACTGCTTATCTCTTCAATTCCATCTTTGGCAATGGCCTGTAATTTGTTCTTGTTTTGCAGAATAAAATTTACAAAAGCCCGCGTTGCCGAAGGCTGAAAGCGTCCCAGAGAAACCATCGCCACCGTACGGCGTAATTTGTGCCCGTCTATTTTTAGCTTTGCCAGCTTTCCGGCTTTTAACTCGTCGCGCACCGTCCAATTCGGCATCAGGGAAATGCCCATGCCTTTTTCAACCATCCGTTTGATGAAATAAGTGTCGTTTGATTCCATCGCTACGTCAGGTTTAATTTCGACCTGTTTAAAAAAATTGTCGGTCGCGCGCCGCACGGAAGCGCCGCGCTCAAATAGAATCAAGCGTTCGTGTTCAATCTCTTCGACCGGAATTTTCCGTTTGTTGGCCAATTCATGTTTGCGCCCGACCACGAGCACCAGCTCGTCTTCAAATAGTTCCGTCACTTGTAGATTAGGAGAGTAAATCGGCAACGATGCAAATCCGACATCGGCAACCCCATTCAAAATGTCCGCGATGGTCTGTTCGGTGCTGACCGTCGTGCGATATGAGACTTCAATGCCTGTGTGCGTACGCATGAAGGCTTCAAACAGCGGGTCGAAAAGATAGACAAACGCCTGGGTGGCGGCGGCGGCGCGCACCCGTCCCTTCAATTTTGATTTTTGCCCGGAAACACTTTCGCGGAGATTTTCGACATCCTCCAGAATACGCTCGACATAGGCCAGGGCAATTTTTCCGGCGCGCGATAATTTGACGCCGCGTTTGGCACGAATGAAAAGCGGTTCGCCAAGCTCGGATTCCAGAGCCTTAATTTGATGGCTCACGGCCGATTGCGTCATATGCAGACGTTCGGAAGCGCGTGTGAAGTTCAGAATTTCGGCCACCAGGCGAAAGGTTTTCAGTTGTGATAGCTCCATCCTCGCTCTCTCCCTCAAAATTTAGACATTAGCATACTTGATGACATAGATGAAAACAATGAATTAGACGAATCGAAGCTTATCGGTTAATCTACCTCTGACGCTCTGAACGATAGCGAGAAAGCTTTGAAAATCGCCGGTCATATTAGTGAGGTTTCAAGAGCCGAAAAGAGTTTTATGTCCAAAGCGTTCAGCTTGGCCTAGGTGATTGAAAAAATACTTAATGAACTTCCGGCTTCAGCGCAGAGAGTTTTCAAAGACTGAACCGGCATCAAATTATCCGGGTCAGAAGCCGGTGTGGAGGCGGGTGCTGGAGCATAAAAGGGTTGATGAGCGAGCGTTTGGGTCGGGATGTTGGGTTGCGTGTTGCAATTATAGATTATTTTGAAATTATGGATAGCTTGCGCCCCGGGAAAGCAAAGACCGCCGCAACCGCGAGTTGAGGCGTCGCTTCCTGCGCCGCTTGCTTATTTAAAAAATTGTACGGCCTCTCCTATAACAACCCTCCCGCATAATTAGAGAGCTTACTAAAAGAGGTCGTGAACCATCTGGTTCACGACCTCAATTTTTTTAGTTGGCCAAGGCTTCAGGCAACGTGATGTTTCTTTTTCAAATTGTGAACGTGCACTTTTGACACGCCAAGTTTGCGCGCCGCGCGGGTCAAACTGTTATTGGTTTGGCGCAGAGCATTACGGAGCAGGAACCCTTCCAGTGTGCGTTTCGCCTCTTGCCATCTCGGCAATTGATTGCCGTCAAAGACTAAGCGATTGTCATCCGTGAACTGAATCTGTTCTTCATATTTTGAAGAGACGCGATCGTATTCTTCGCCAAGCCAGACATCTTCGAGCGTGCTTAAGGTTTCATTTGCCTGCAGCAGTTCGTTGCGACCGGCTCGCGTATCAAAATTGTGATACGCTTCGGCAAGAAAGATAGTCGCCTCAAGCGCGGCACGATTGAGTTGAGAAGAGGGTTTTGCCTGGCGCGCAATCTCCGCCGCTTCTTTAAACAGGTCGGCGGCTTCTTTGAACTCGCGCAAAGCCAATTTGACATAACCGGAAGCAATCCGCGCGCGCGCCCGCGATATAGCCGATTTACCGTGGTCGGCAAGTTCGATGGCTTTTGCGGCATAACTTGCTGCATCTTCAACTTCGTTTTGCTGTAGCGAGATATAGGACAAAACGGCGAGCGCGGCACTTTCACCGGCGGAATTATTACTTTGTATTTCACGGCTGTCGAAAGCCATTCGCTCGGCACGCTCATAGCGTTTCAGGCGGATCAAGGCGATGGCCAGTTTAAGCTGGCTTTCGGCACGGTCACGCTTCAAATCATAGCGCTCGAAGACCACATTAGCTTCTTTGTAAATTTCCAGTGAATCCTGAAATTCGCCCAGGGCATATTTGAGGTCAGCGATGCCGACCAGCGTATAAGCATAATAACGTCCTCGTTCAACTGCCTTGAGAACATTGGACGCTTCTTCGTAGCGTTGAGCCGCCTCTTCAACTTCCCCATGTTCGGCAAGCACCGCTGCCTGTTCGCTGATGAGTAATCCACGTAAAAATTCGGCTTTCTTACTGGTTCGTCCGGCAAGCTTTTCCAAAGCGATCTTTAATTTTTCTGAGGCTTCTGCAAATTGCCCGTTCTTCTTATCCAGTCGGGCTAACTCTAATAATGCTTGACTTCCCCCAAACGAGTCTTCTCTAAACGAGTAAAAATAGTAGGCGCTTTGTAGAAATGTTTGGGCTTGCTCATCCTCGTCTTCTGAAAATGCCAGCCGACCCTGTGCCAGAGAAAAACGTGAAGCAACTTCAACATCGGAAGCGCGGTCCTTAACCTTTTCCAATAGATTATGGGCCTCATCATTCTTCCCGAAATAGATAGCCACCTCAGCGCGAATCACCATTTCCATCGGATCATCGGTTCGGCGTTCGGAAAATATTTCTTCTGCAGCGAGAAATTGACCGCTATCTATTAAATCAACATAACTCTCTTGAGCTGTTCTCCTTTCCATTTTACACTTCGTCCATGTAGAGTCGGTGATGTGAGTTTCGTGACAACCCTTACGAGAGATAAAATACCTATGTGCAGGTTAAATCAAATTTCTACACACCTACATTCACTAAATACTCCCACAAGCCCCCGCTCTAATGGGCGTATTCCTCCTTTAAATAGTATTTAATTTCTGACTAGAGCCTGAAAACTACACCTATACTCATCCTGCTTTTACAACAGGGTACACGCTAACTCAATTTCCCGTCGCCCGAATGTTTGCTTATGGTGAATCTATATTTATCCCTTATTCACCATAAATGTCATTTTTAGAAGTCCGCTCTAAATTATGGTGAAAGAGTATCAAGACATGATGAGCAATACAAGCTATTTTTGTACATGAGAGGGAAACCGCAGGGAAGTTAAATTGCTGTTGAAAACGACAATTAAAGGGAGTTGGAGATGGTGAAAATGGGAATTTGCTGGCTCAGGTTTGAAGGGCTAAATCCCAACAGCCACCCTCAGATGTCGTCCAAGGGTGGCTGCTCAATTTCATTCGGAAACCGCATAGCGATGTCCTTCAGCATCGCTGATACCGCTACCCGACTCTGAATGGAATCTATGACCTAACGGGCAGGTGAACCAAACTGCATCTTCAGTTGTGGCTACCTTCCTTAGGGGGTTGTAACATTTTGGGCATTTCATAGGCTGAATATTAGCACAAGTTTTTTATTTTGTGCGGATTTTTTTAAGAAAAATTTCAATGCCCTAAAACATCCACCAGTTCTTGCACCGCCGCCGCCGAACGTTGCAGGGCCGCCCGTTCATCGGTGGTTAAATTGATCTGAATTATCTCTTCAATCCCTTCTGCGCCGAGTTTGACGGGAACGCCGACGAAAAGATTATTGACTCCATATTCGCCTTCAAGGTAAGCCGCGCAGGGCAATATTTTCTTCTTGTCTTTAACAATCGCTTCAACCATTTCGACGGCCGCCGATGATGGCGCATAGTAAGCTGAACCGGTCTTTAAGAGGCTGACAATCTCAGCGCCGCCATTTGCCGTGCGTTTTACAATCGCCTCAATCTGATCTTTCGGCATCAAGTCCGGCAAGGGGATTCCGGCAACCGTCGAGTAACGCGGCAGCGGAACCATAGTATCGCCATGTCCGCCAAGCACAAAAGCGGTGACGTTTTCTACGGAAACTTTTAACGCTTCGGCAATGAACCAACGCATACGCGCCGAATCCAGAATACCAGCCATTCCAATGACCCGATTTTTGGGTAGCCCCGAATGCTTCAAGGCGACGTGACACATCGCATCCAGCGGATTTGAAATAACAATGATAATAGGATTTTTTGAATACTGCATAATCTGGTCGGTAACTGAACCGACAATTCCGGCATTGGTTTTCAACAGGTCGTCGCGGCTCATTCCGGGTTTGCGGGCAAGCCCTGAAGTGATAACCACAATGTCGGAATCAGCGGTTTCTTTATAACCATTTGAACCGATAGTAAATGCATCATAGCCTTCAATCGGCGCGGTCTCCGCAAGGTCTAAAGCTTTGCCTTGTGGCATGCCCTCGATAATATCAACCATCACGACATCGCCCAGTTCTTTTTCGGCTAATCGCTGTGCAGCCGTGGCGCCGACATTTCCGGCGCCGACTACGGTAATCTTTGTTCTGCTCATGATTCCTCCAAATGCAAATAGATGTCAGAGGTAGGAGGTCAGAGATAGGCTTCTACTATCAGATGAGTACCTGCTCTTTGACCTCCAACCGCTGTGAAAAGTAAGCCGATGATTTTAGCTCACCGGACCGGAATCGTAAATCAAGAATGGTTTGTATGTGGTGCGTCAGCAGGAATGAAGGCCGGCAGATTGTTACGCTTAACCGAGCGCGGTTAATTTGCTGGGCGCCAGCACGCTGAAAAGTTTTTGAATGCGCCCCTCGCTATTGACCTCGCAGTGCATCGTATAACGTTTTGCCAACCCTTCTTTGAAACGCGACGAGAGACGGTCACTTTCAAAGTTCACCTCAATGAGCAATGCCGGTAACCCGTTTAAGGTGGTAAAAGAATAGCGGAAGATGGTTGCGCCTTTTTTGGCAAGCCCAAACAACAAACGCAAAACATTTCGACGCCCGCGAATGGGTTTAAGCGCGGCGTAGACTTCACCGCCGCCATCCGAGATGCTCACCGCATCGTCGGTCAAAAGTTTTTCGAGACCTTCAATATTTCTGGTGTTCATCAAAAATAGAAATTTCTCCAGCGCCTTGCGCGTCATCTCGCCCAGGTTTGCCCCAAGTTTTTGCCGGTCTTTGTTATACCCTTGCAGGGCTTTGCGGGCGCGATGCAAGACCACTTTAACGCTGGCCTCGGTGATGCCCAGCGCTTCGGCGGTTTCAAGGGTCGAATAGTCGAAAACATCGCGCAGCAAAAGCACGGCTCGCGCCGTTGGCGTGAGCGCCTCAAGGGCGAGCAGAAAAGCAAAGGAAACACTCTCTAACATTTCATAACGCCAGACCGGCGAATCTTCATCCGGCGCAGACGGTTCATAGGATGGCAAAGGCTCCGCTTCATTAGTTGGTATAGGCGAAGGCAACCACTCACCAACGTAATTTCTGCGTTTGCGCTTTCTCAAAAAATCCCGGCTGAGATTGACGGCGACACGAATGAGCCAGGGCCTCAAGGGTTCATCCAGTCGCGCCGGTGGATGTTCCATTGCGCGAATAAAGGTTTCCTGCACAATTTCATCGGCGTCTGCGGCGTTGCCCGTCATTCGATAGCACAATCCCCATAGCAGATGTTGGTTCGCCTCGTAAATTTCTGCACTTATTGCCATCATCGTTCTCTTGCCTGTTTACCCCTGATTTTGCAAATG
>JBIOWC010000614.1:0-5740 GCA_044868105.1 Blastocatellia bacterium | reverse complement strand
ATTATCAAAGGTGCTTTCGATCGTTCTTCTCATGATCACGTCATCTATGTTCCCGGCTATTGCGGCCCGAGCAGATGACGGGAATAATTCTCAAATAACTCCTGTGGTCACCGTCGCGCCCAACCTGTTTGCGGTCGGGCAAGTCTCGAATACATTCGTTTGCATATCGAATGGGAACCCATCTTCGACTAAATCAATTCAAACGGGAGACGTCTTCCATCTCACATTCGACGCGAGCCTAGGGGTGGTGACTTCGGTAGCGGCTCCGGCGCTCGTCAATTCATCCAATTTGAACGCGGCTGACTTTATAGTTAATCTCGGCCCGGCGCCTAACCAGATCGCCTTAAGTTATGTGGGAACGAGCAAGCGCTTCATGCCGGGAGATAGCATTTGTGTGAAGGTCACCTTCACCGCGAGCAACCTCATCGGGTCTGGGAAAGTTACCGGCGAGGCGCCTCCCGATGAAGGCGTATACAACCAGATTGATCCGAAGTTCACGACCATCTCGATAGTAGATTTCGCGACCGGCCCTCCGGGAGTGAAAGGCGACAAGGGGGATAAAGGGGACACCGGGCCGCAAGGCCCACCGGGACCCATTGGGCCGCAGGGCCCGACCGGGTTACCAGGGCCAACCGGACCGATAGGGCCGCAGGGCGTGCAGGGGCCAGCCGGACCGATAGGGCCGCAGGGATTAACTGGACCACAGGGACCTAAAGGGTTGAATTGGAAAGGCGCCTGGGATGCGGCAACGCCGTACGTCACCGATGATGCGGTCAGCCACGGCGGTTCGTCCTGGCGAGCCCTGCGCGACAGTACCAATGTCACACCCGTAGAGGGCGCGGACTGGACGATTGTTGCCCAAAAAGGCGATACCGGACCGCAAGGAAACGGCAGTGTGACGAGCGTCACGGCAAACAGCCCGATCCTGGTGACCAACCCCACGACCACACCGAACATCGCGCTCGGCATTGTCCCAGCTGCCAATGGCGGCACCGGCCTAAACGCTGCGGGCAGCTCCGGCAATTTCCTGCGCAGCAACGGCAGCAGTTGGGCGAGCGCGCCTTTGTCAGCCCCAGACCTTCCGCCCGGCAGCGCACACTATATTCGCAACTCGACGAACTCTCAGTCTCCTGCAAGCTTCAATATAGTCGGCACCGGCACGGCGACCATCCTTGATGCCCAGACGCAATTCAATCTGGGAGGCATCCGCGTACTCAGTCGCTCAGGCGTTGATAATCTTTTCGCAGGCGTTCTTGCAGGCGACAACACGACAGGCGCAGGCAACAACTTTTTCGGCCTGCTGGCAGGGGCGTCAAACACCACAGGTAACGAGAACTCCTATTTCGGACTGCGAGCCGGTAGCGTAACGCTCGGCAGCGGCAATTCATTCTTCGGAGCCTTCGCCGGCGCTAATGGTGCCGGGAACGCGAGCGACAATACCTTTATCGGCCGGAACGCCGATTTCACCCAAACTCAGGCGACAGGCGATCACAATACCCTGCTCGGTGCGAACGCCAAGGTAGAGGTGTTTACCAATGGAACGATCTTGAGATATGCCACCGCCATTGGCGCCGACGCACGGGTCGCCTTCAGCGATATGGTCATCATCGGCAAGGTGGCCGGGACCTATGGCGGGGTTGCCAGGCCGGCCGACATTGTCAGAATTCCGGGGTTATTGCAAGTGCAAACCTTTGGTCCTCCCGGCGGAAACCCGCTCTGCTTCAACAACGGGATTGCCTTCTGTTCATCGAGTTTGCGCTACAAAACGGATGCGCAGCCGTACCTCGGCGGGCTGAACGTCCTCAGACGTTTGATGCCGATTACCTACACCTGGAAAAGCAACGGCCGGCGCGACCTCGGGTTTGGCGCCGAGCAGGTCGCGGAGGTCGAACCGCTGCTCACCTTCAAGAATGAAATAGGCGAAATCGAAGGGGTGAACTACGGACAGATTTCGACGGTTCTGGTTAATGCGATCAAAGAGCAGCAAGCGCAAATCGAACAGCAGCAACGGCTACTTCAAGCGCAACAAGGACAGCTCAAACAGCAACAGGGGCAAATTGATAGGCTGAAAAAACAGGTCTCGTCGAGACGCGCCAAACAACTACCGGCAGTCGGTAGCCGGTAGTCGGATATGAAGAGGGCACGATGATGAAGAGATTTGTTCGATGTAAGGAAGCCGTCCTGATAGAGGCGGAAGGACAATCACTGAATGGCAGCCCGCACAAAAATAGCCAATTCGAGATGGAAGAAATTTAAGCGTTCTATTCGGCCTCTAATGATAAAGGGGGAAAAGCCATTGAACGCAACAAGATTTTCCAATACGGGTTTGGCGATTGCGGACGCCATAGCTTGACCGATTCGATTAAGGTGAAGCTAAAAACCAGGAGGAGAAGATATGAAAATCATAAGAATTCTGAAGATAAAAAATTATCATAACGGAGGCGGCGACCTAACTCTTAACCTCGAAAGTTACAAGATTGAACGGATTAAAAACCAAACCATGCTGACCGTGAGCCGATGGCCGGATCAATACTCATCGCGTTTCGCGACGATTGCCAATTTTAATCGCGAACGGGCGCTGAATTACGGATTCACCCAAATGGTTTTGAAGGTTGATACATTTTCCGATAACGGCGAATTCATCTCCCAAAAGTTTATCGTCTTCACGAGTGCCATCATCGCGCATTTTGTGCCGCGCGATAGTTACGAATTAATCATATTCGCCTTCAACGAGAAGAGCGAACTTTGCCTCGGTCAATGTTGAAGTTTTTTGATTTCGTTAAGGAGGAATAATTGATGAAAAAAGAGTGGGCATTTCTGATAAGAGTTTTCGCTACGGATGGCAAGACGCTGGAGGCGATAGAGGCGGGGAAATATGAAGCCGAAGGGATTTCACCCTAAAGATTACTTCCGGTGGGCAACCGCGCGCGATGGAAAGCGAAGATTACGACCATTTCGCAAACGCGGCGGCGATCGGCGATTTGGTCAGCAGTATCGGAGACAAAAATACTTTGTCAGTCAAAAAATTGTCCTGCCCGCTGGCCGATCTTTTTATGACAGCTAAGAATGAGAACAAAAGATTTAAATTAATTAGTTTGTATGTCACGCCACTTTCCGCCATTTCCGCGAGATTAAAAGGTGCGCCGCGTTTGCTTGCGCTTTACAAAAATTCGCTGGAATGGGTGCGGCTTGATGAGGTGTCGGTTTCAGACGTCTGGCACTTTCAACCCATCGACAACAAGAACTTGACGACACTCTACGATTACGTCTCTTTTGAAAGTAAAGAGGTGCCTATATTCAGGTTTAAAGGCAAAGATTGGTAATGAATTCCTGGCGCGGCGGCTTGCGGAAAACCAGAAATCGATTCCCTTTTTTATCGGGTAGGAAGGAAATCGCCTACCCGGTTTGGCAGGGGAGAATGATGATGAATGCAGGTGGAAGACGAAACTTACCCTTGGATGAGGCGGAGGTGACGGATTAAACGGATACCACTGATCCGCCCCATCCGAGGATAAGTTTTGCACTCCCGCCGGTTGCCTTTTGCCTTGATGGCGAGAACCGTATGACCGTGGTTCAAACCGCTAACCCCTTCTACCCTTCTTGAAACATCCTTCCGGCCATAGACGTTCTTGATGTAACATAAACGCTTTATAGCTTAGAGCATTTTCGCCCTGACTAAACATCTCAAACTTTTAGAGGAAGGTATGGCTGACGAATTTCAAAGTGACCAGGATTTCGCATTAGGCGCGGAAGATTTTGAGTCGGAAGAAGCGTACAAACTGCACTGTCTCAGACATTCAACGTCGCACATCATGGCTTACGCCGTGCAACAGGTTTTTCCCGAAGCTAAATTCGGCATCGGTCCGCCGATTAAGAATGGTTTCTATTACGACATGGATTTGCCACGCCCGCTGACGCCCGAAGACCTTGAGGAGATCGAGCGTCGCATGAAACAGATTGTTAAAGAAGGCTATTCGTTCGAGCGCAGCAATCTCAATAAACCCGAGGCGCTGCAATTTTTCGGCGACAAACATCAAGCCTATAAACTCGAACTCATCAACGGTATCAAAGACGCAACGGTCTCTACTTACAAAATCGGTGACTTCACGGATTTGTGTGCCGGCCCGCATGTTCGCCGTACCAGCGAATGCAAGCATTTCAAATTGACTTCGATTGCCGGCGCTTATTGGCGCGGCAACGAAAAGAATCCCATGTTGCAGCGCATTTACGGAACGGTGTGGCGCACCAAAGAAGAGCTTGAAGAATATCTGCACAACATCGAAGAGGCGAAAAAACGTGACCATCGCAAACTCGGCCGTGAGCTTGAACTTTTCATGCTGCACGAATGGGCGCCGGGCGCGACCTTCTGGCTGCCGAAGGGCACGATTGTCTATAACACCTTGCAGGCAAAGATGCGCAGATTGCTCGTAAAAAACGGCTATCACGAAGTCAAAGCGCCGCTGCTAGCGAACGAACAACTCTTTAAAACCTCAGGGCACTGGCAGCATTACAAAGAAGATATGTTCGTCGTTCCCGATGACGAAGCCAAAGCGGCGCAAAAAGAGAATGCCGAATTTGGCCTCAAGCCGATGAACTGTCCCGAAGCGATGTTGATCTTCGGCTCGAAAAAACGCAGCTATCGAGAACTCCCGCTCAGGCTTGCCGAACAGAGCGTCCTGCATCGCAATGAACGCGCCGGGGCGCTTTCGGGGCTGACGCGCGTGCGGCAGTTTGCCCAGGACGACGCGCACATCTTTGTCACCGAAGAACAGATTGGCGATGAAGTCAACCGGCTGATCAATCTGGTGGCGCGCGTCTACAAAGCCTTTGATATGTCATTCCGCTTTGTGCTTTCGACGCGCAACCCTGAGAAGTTCATGGGCGACATCGAGGTTTGGAACGGCGCCGAAGCCTTGCTCCGTGAGGTGATGGAACAGAGCAAGCTCGAATACAAAATTGCCGAAGGCGACGCAGCCTTCTACGGGCCGAAGATTGACCAGTTGGTGCAGGATTCCTTAAAACGCGAACATCAACTCGGCACCATCCAACTCGACTTTCAACAGCCGTTGAATTTCGGCTTGACCTATGCCAATGAACACAACACGGAATCGCGCCCGGTGGTGATTCATCGAGCGATTTACGGGTCGTTCGAGCGTTTCATAGCGATTTTGATTGAGCATTATGCCGGCGCGTTCCCGGTTTGGCTGGCGCCTGTGCAAGCCAAAGTGCTGTCAATTTCCGAAAAGACCAAAGCGTACGCCGAGAAAGTTTATGAGCGGCTTTTTGATGAAGACATCCGCGTCGAACTCGATGTGCGCGACGATAAGATTGGCGCCAAGATTCGCGATGCCCAACTGGAAAAAGTCCCTTATATGTTGGTCGTCGGCGCCAAGGAGGCGGAAAACCAGGCGGTCGCGGTTCGTTCAAGAACCAACGGCGATGAAGGAGCTATCGCATTAGAAGAGTTTGTGGCTCGCATCAAGAGCGAAGCGGCTTTCGAATTTTAGAAGACCTCTTGACGGCTCAAGCACCTGGCGCAGGGAAATCTTCTCTGCGCCAGGTGCAATAAAGTGAGGGTTGGTAATCGTAGGCTGCTTGGCGGGCTTTGCGATACTTTCCTGAAGTCGAACGACTTTTATTCCACCCTTCATCATCTCCTGCGTTTTTTGTTAACCGAAAAGTTCTGCGACCTCTCTCGGCTCTGTTACACTTACACAACGTTCAAATCAGGCAGCAATAA
>JBIOWC010000613.1:0-6369 GCA_044868105.1 Blastocatellia bacterium | reverse complement strand
CGTGCCTCGCCATAACAACCAGCTTTTGGTAATGCTTGTGTAGTACCGCTATCTCGTCTTCGCTAAGGTCCTCGACATCAATTAGCCGATTACTGGCTCCATTCATGGCGGCGACAATCTCGTTGAGTTTCAGATGGATCGCCAAGGCATCCTTGTTCTGCGTGCGTTGAATCAGAAAGACCATCAGAAAGGTGACAATGGTCGTGCCCGTGTTGATTACCAATTGCCAGGTGTCTGAAAAGTGGAACAGCGGTCCAGAAATTCCCCAGACCATCAGTACACCCAGAGCGATGACGAACGCCCAGGAGGTTCCCGTAGCTTTCGTAGCTTTCAGTGAAAACCGCTCCAGCAGTAAACCCAGGCCCGCCTTTTTTTTGTTCCCCATAGCCATACCTCCCTACCCAGTAAGAGAATAAAGTTTCTAATCCGGTGTCGTTGAAAATGCCGTGCTCTTTAAGCGCGTCAGTTGCCGCAGAGTTTTCTGCCACTCACCTTTATTTTTCCTGGTCGCACTGTGCGCATTCGTCTCTCCGTAGTAGGCAAGTATATTCTCGCGAAGTTCAGGCGTTACCTGTGCAAATTTATCGTTCGCGAGTTTATCCAGCATCTGAGCATAGGTCTTGTCGGCACGCGTGTATTCGCCCATGCGGGTTGGTCTGCCCGTGTCAAGGTCCCGGTTTTGCAGCTTGAGGTCACCGGCACCGACCTTGCCGAGCGACTGGCAATACGAGTTTACCGTAGCGTCGAAGCTCTGCCTGAACAATTTCTCGGTTTCCGGAGTCGAGGACTTGATGGCCAACCCCCTGAACGGACCAACCTTTGGTACGACGCGAAATAGTACCGACAATATTTTTGCAAGGAATCCAGGCTTCTTGTATTGAGTCCCCCATTCCTTATGATAATCGGCACGCGAGAGCCGATAAAGAAACTGGTCGCGAGTGATACCCGGCGTTTGTTTCTCCAGGTCCCCCTTCTTGGTCTCCCAGGCCACCCGGGTCATTGTAGGAATGAGCGTGCTCACACTGTAACGGTACGTACCAAGAGCCATATCGAGGCTGGTAAAAATGCTGGTCATCTCAAGGCCATAGGTTTCCTTAAAGGCGCGTTCGAGCAGGGGCTTCGATACTTTGAAACCGATGAAGTCGTGATACGCTTCGGAGGCATAATGCCCCTGAGCGATTTGTAAGACGTCGAATCCAAATTCGGTCTGGATATGCGCCGTGGGGTTTTCATCATAGGTCACCCGGTTCCCGTACTGCCGGCGCAGGTTTGGGTAGAGAAGCGGCACGGAAGGGTTGGTGGCAAGGGGATGTCCATCATTGTCGGCGCAATAGTGACAGAGCGCGCCGAGCGCAAAGGCGTACGCGTTGAGGTCTTGCGAATCACGAATCAGCGCCTCGACAAAATCGCCGCTTCTTACATAGTGTGTGAGGTCGCTGAAAAATTTGCTGCCGAATGGGTAGTACCCCATGTCTTGAATAATCGCGCCGCCATAGATATGGGCGCGCGCCTCGCGCAACTCCTCTACTGAGGCCGCGGGAAAGCGCTTCAGCAAAAGCGGTTTAATAGTATTATCCCAGGTCGAATCAATGATTGCCTCGTGGGTAAGGACAGAATAGCCCGGCGTCCGATGGGCGATTAAACCAATAAATATCAGGGCTAGAATAACCTGGGCAGCGCATTTTATCCGAAATTTGTTCATCGGCTTCCTTCCTTTTCCTACTGGTCACCGGCTGTCAATGATCTGCCCTCCTGAACCTGATTGCTTCGGTCTGATGCGCCTTACACAACCGTCCCAAACAAAGCGCCAATGCCGGCCGTTATGGCCATCGCCAGGGCTCCCCAGAAGGTGACCCGCGCCATACCCTTTAGAATGCCAGCGCCGCCGGCATAAGCTGCCAGGGCGCCCAGGAGGGCGAGAAAGAATAGAGAAGTTCCGGCAACCAGCAGCACGAGCTTTGCGACCGGCGCGATGACAACCACGAGTAAGGGTAGGGCGGCGCCAACTGCAAAGGTGATGGCCGAAGTAATCGCTGCCTGAACCGGTCGGGCGCTAATGGTTTCCGAGATGCCCAGTTCATCGCGGGCATGTGCGGCGAGTGCATCCTTGATCATTAATTGTTCCGCGACTTGATTTGCCAAAGTCGTATCGAGTCCACGCTTGACGTAGATGGCTGCCAGTTCCTGTCTCTCGTTAAATTCATTGCCCGCGAGTTCCGCTCGTTCACGTTCGATATCGGCGCCCTCGGTATCTGACTGAGAACTGACCGAAACATACTCGCCCGCCGCCATGGACATGGCGCCGGCAACCAGGCCCGCGACTCCGGCCACCAACACTGCGGTATGAGTTGCATTTGACGCGGCCACCCCAACAACCAGACTAGCGGTCGAGACGATCCCGTCGTTGGCGCCGAGAACGGCTGCGCGGAGCCAGCCTATGTGCTGTGTTCGGTGCCGCTCGCGATGGAATACAGGCATTCTATTTTCCCTTCCCTCAGTGATTGCCAAAGCAAATCACGCTTTAGGCCACCTGACGCTTTAGATTCCATACAGTTTCTAGTCCTCGTGCATCTTCGACATTTTTATGCGCGCGGCATACGGCCTCGCTTTTCGCTTCATCATCACCTCCGTTTGTCCGGACTGACCAGAGGTCTTAAATATTGCATGTATCTGAGCGACTCAGGAGGCCGTGATCGCACTGTGTTAAATATCATTCGAGATGTTGAAAACCGCTGACCTCCTGAATGCTTTCTACGTGATAGTAAACCCGCCTCAAGGGAGTTTTCTGTCTAATATTAAACAATTTTGTGATGAAAATTTGCGAATGCCTAGAAGCGTGATTAACCGATATCCAGCAGACTTACGAACCCCTTCAGATGATAGGCGCCAGTTAAGTAGTGAAGTTTTCTTCATTGATGCCGGGGACCTGTTCAGCACTCGTTTCTATCAGCCCGAAGTTTTGAACTTATTGCCTAAAGACTGCTCCGCGACCGCGTAATAGTTGATCCTGCCAAAGCCTTCCGAGGATCTTGCTCGCCTGATTTTATTGTTTGGCCAAGGCGTTGGCTAATCCCCGCCCATTATTTTCGTAATTGTCTAAATTTGAACAGAAACTCACTTCGCGTGAGAGATATATTCGAGACATAAACCGTAGTCGGCAATGAGCCTTGAACGCTCGACACGGAGGATGTTTTATACACGGAGGTGAATTATGCGAAATATACTTTGGACAATCCTGGTCATTTTGCTGGTTCTGTGGTTGCTGGGAATGATCAGCAGCGTCGGCGGGGGATTAATCCACCTGTTGCTGGTTATTGCGGCAATCGTGTTGATCTTCAACCTGCTAAGCGGTCGTCGGATGGCCACCTAAGCGAAACGCCGTTGACGCTTGCATCAACGGTCAGCCCCGACGCGCGTGAGTTACAGACTTAGCGGGCTCAGATCAACGATACGGATGCCTATCTGGATGCCGAATCCGGTAGCAGTGATGGGAGGGGTTGAAAAACTCCTCCCATCACTTATTTGCGATGGTGAGAGCCTATTTTAGAGGCGTGCTTGAGCAGGAAATGACCGATTCGGAGGTCGTCGATAGGGACGTCAAGGGCCAGAGACATTTGATCCGTCGTTAAGCGGATGACTAGCCTGAAGGAGGTGATAGATGAGAGAAAACCTGCGAGCAATGAGTGCTATCATGGCTGTTCTAATATTCCTTGGTAGCGGCGGCTGTGTGACGGATTCGTCGAATACAACCAACAACCGAACGACTCCAGATGCTAACTCAAACGCGACCGGCGTCCCGGCCACCACACCTGTACCGGCGCCGGCAAAGCCCGGAAATGTGGTGCCCAACCCGCAACCGGTGACCCTACCCTTGCTTGATGCGTTCTTCGCGCAAGAGGGTTTCGCGGCGGAGATGAAGTCGAAACTACAGCTCACGGATGAGCAGGTGAATCAGCTCAAGACTATCGCGCGCCAGGAAACTTCGAAGCTGCGCGAAAGTGAGCATCAGGATGAATACCTGGGCCGGACCACGGCGGCCCGCGACGACGCCTACGAAAAGAGCAAGGCCGCTATCGGCGAAGCGAAAACCCAGGAGTTGATCGCCTTTGTAAACGAGCGCTGGAACGGCGGCGCGAGCGCTCCAACGACCGCTAGCGTCACACCCGGCTTAGTCTCTCAAGACACTGGCGCAGCCCCTCGAAACGCCATCGGCATGCCCCAGGATACCCGTGTTGTCGTCAACGCGCCGGCCTTTCGAATGGATCTGTTTGAAAACGGCAAGTTAATCAAGTCTTATAAAATTGGCATCGGCTATCCTGAATTCCCGCTGCCGACCGGGGTGCGTAAAGCTGAGACGATCATCTTCAACCCGACGTGGACGCCTCCGGATGAACCCTGGGTTGAATCGCCCGGCAGCTCGGTGAAGGTCGGCGAGAGAGTCGAGGCCGGTGATAAACTGAATCCTCTGGGCCCGATCAAGATTCCGATCGGCTTGCCGTCGCTGATCCACGGAGGCAAAGCTCCGGCCAAGCTCGGCACTTTCGCGTCGCATGGCTGCGTGGGTCTGACAAGTCTGCAGATACGGGACTTTGCTAAGCGGCTTGCGCAACTCGGCGGCACCGAAATATCCGATAAGCAAATAACCGAGTATGAAAAGAACAAGACTGAGACCAAGACCGTGAAATTGAGCAAAGCCGTGCCGGTTGAGCTGCGTTATGAAACCATAACCGTTGAGGACGGCAAGCTGCACATTTACCGCGATGTCTATGATCGTGGCACCAATAGCGAAGAGAATCTGCGTAACGTGCTGCAAACGTACGGCGTGACCCTTGAGCAATTGAGCGAACCCAAGCGCGCAGAGGTGATGCGCGCCCTCGGTCAAATGGCCCGCGACGCCGGTGGCAAGCCGGCGACAGAAACGACTGCCACGAACAGATCCCATAACGCTAAGAGCCCCTCCCCGGCTACCTCTACAACCGGCGCTTCGTCAAAAAAGGATGATAAAAGCAAGGAAGAGCCGAAAGCGAATAAGGTCGCGAGCAGCAAGGTGACGCGCACAATCAAGGGAGGCAAAGAAGTGGTTATGCAGCTTCCAGCACTGGTGGGAAAAGGCTATCCCGCAGCGATGGACCTGGACACGGGTGTTGGGTCAAAGAAAGCCGCGCCACGCTCTCGCCAACGAGGGTAAAAAATTACAGGGGCAGCAAGTTCGTCCGCACTACTTGCAGTGAAAGAGGCAAGAACGATGCAACAATGCAGGTGTGCAACTGCACAGCCCGACAATCATCCGGGCAAGTGTTGCGATAAGCCAGCGATTACTGATGATGTATATGGCCAGGAGCGCCACGACAAAGCCGTGAAGGAGCACGCCGATACAGACCCGCAGATGCTCTCTAATCAGCCCCAATAGCAGTTTACGCCGTTCACCAATCGGCCGTGCTTCTCCCTTGAAAGCTCTGGCAATTCCGACCCCAAGCCGTCGTGAGTTGGCTGGTCGAGCGAATCGTGCTTCTCATTTGCCGACAAGCAAAGGATAGGGATTGATCGGCTCACCGCCGCGCCACTCACTTACCCTTCGAGTCTTTATTAATGCGCCTCGATGTGGTTGAGGGCAGCCCGTAGCTTTCCATCCTTTTCTTGACGAGCTTCAGGTTCTTTGACAGCCCATCGCGTACCCGACCTCCAATGAGCGACCGTTTGATACCGAGGAACCACCCTTGTAAGGCGTCGGCTCGAGAGCGATTGAGGTACATCAAGTACGAACCCGAAATCGCCGGGCCTTGGCTGCCCTCCACAAATACGGTCAACCCAAGCGACCCCTCGAAGTAGTGGTTAGCGTAGAGTTGTTTTGAGGCAATCAGGACCTCTGTGCGGTTGCCAAGCGTTCGCTTGTAAATGACGACCTGGGTGATGCTCAATACCGGTTTGAGCCCGTACTTCTCTTTCGACCAGTAGATGAACTCTTCTATATTTGGTGAACTGGCTTTCGGAAACTCTTCAAGATATTTATAGAATTCAGGCGCATAATCGATCAGGTATTTCGACTGCTCCAGCAACGAGCGAAATTCTTCAGCCAGCCGGATAGCGCTTCCCCCGTCGTGATATTCGATGAGTGCCGCATTGCCAGATTGCAGGTAGGTCTTCAGGTAATCGAAGAGCAGGCGGCGGGCCAGGGCATTGGCGCGCTCCTGGTAATCGGCTGCCGAGGGGTTGAGTTCCTCGCGAAAGCGCGCCAACATCTCGGCGGACATCTTCATATCGCAATCACCGATCTGGCAATATTTGATGGCCTCCAGACAGCAGGGATCAAGCGTCAGACCTCTCAAATCGGTCAATCTTGGTGGATTACTGAACTTGCCAATCTGCAAC
>JBIOWC010000612.1:0-5238 GCA_044868105.1 Blastocatellia bacterium | reverse complement strand
CATTGATGGCAATACCTTCGAGAATAATTGGGTAGACGCGCAGAACGGTTTTTCAATTTTGTTTACGGTGCGCAATCAGGAAGGCACCGCGCCGTGGTCTGTAGTCGAAGATGTGACCTTTACCAATAACATCGTCAAACACGTGGCGGCCGCCCTCAACATTCTCGGTCGCGATAACAACAATGAGAGCCAGCAGATTCAACGAATCAGAATTTTTAATAACCTCATCTACGATGTGGGCGGCAAACAATGGAGCGGCAACGGCGCCTTTCTGCAAATCAGCGAAACCCGTCAGGTCGTCATAGACCACAATACCGTGCTGCATCGAGGCAATATTATCACCGGTCATGGCGCGGCAAACGAAGCCTTTGTTTTTACCAACAATCTGTTGCCGCATAATGAATATGGGGTAATTGGCGATGGCGTGGGTCCCGGCAAGGCGACGCTGACAAAATACTTTTCCGACGCGACATTCAAAAAGAATGCCATCTCAGGCGGACAAGCAGCGATCTATCCGACCGATAATTTCTTCCCGGCAACCTTGGAAGAGGTCGGCAAGGACGGGCGCAATTTCAACTTGTCGCAAACCAGTTCGCTTAAAAAAGCGGGGACGGACGGGCGCGATATCGGTTGTGATTTAACCGCCCTTGAAAAATCCGCAGGCATAACAGAGACCAAAATGTAATTTGCTGAGGTCATTACTGGAGGCAACGATGTACACCATAAAAGAGATTAAAGAAAATCTGCACCGCCACAATGCGCCTGTCGTGAGCGTCATCATACCGGCTTATCAAGCGGCGCGGCATATCGGCGAAACCATAGATTCCGTATTGCGCCAGACCTTCAGCGCCTACGAAATCATTGTTGTCAATGATGGGTCGCCCGACACCGAAGAGCTGGAACGGGTACTGGCGGCTTACGGCGACCGGGTGATTTACCTCAAACAGAAAAACGGCGGACCGGCGGCGGCGCGCAATACAGGGATACGCGGGGCGCGCGGAGAGTATATCGCTTTTCTCGATTCAGATGACCTCTATTTACCGGAGCATTTACAAGAGCAATTAGCGTTTATGAAAAGTGGAGGCTACGATTTCGTCTATGCGGATGCCTTGCTTTTCGGGCGTTCGCCACTGGCCGGTTACACCTTTATGGAGTTAGTGCCTTCGGAAGGCGAAGTCACTTTTGAAAATCTGCTCGCCGCCCAATGCACGGTCATCACGTCAACCGTCGTCGCCCGCAAACAGCCCATTTTGGATGCCGGGCTTTTCGATGAAAAGCACACCTGCATCATTCCTGCCGAAGATTACGACCTCTGGTTGCGACTGGCGCAACGCGGCACGCGCATGGCGTATCAGCAAAAACCGCTGATTAAACATCGAAAACATGCCGAGAGCTTGTCGGCAAACTCGGTCAGAGCATTTGAGGGGGCGTTGCAAGTGCTCAACAAAGTCGAGCACAACGGTTCGCTGACGGCGCGCGAGCAACAGTTAATGACCGCCACAATTTTAAGTTTGCAGGCGGCTTTGGAACTGGAGCGCGGCAAACAACAATTTTTGAACGAAGATTTCCGGGGGGCTGCCGAAGCCATTCGCAAGGCGAATCATTTTTATCGAAAATGGAAACTCCGCTTCGTCTATCTCTGGCTCAAAGTCGCGCCGCGTATCTTGTTGTCGGCTTACCTTCTGCGCTACCGCAAATTTGCGAATAACAAACTCGGCAACGTCGAACCCAGTTTATAAATCGGCGCCATAAAGGGATGAACTCAAATTGCCCGATGTTTGCGTCAAGGAAAATTTTATGTCCCAGGCGGGATAGAACGCTATCGTTATAGAACGTCATCGTTATTGCGCTTGGCGAGCGCGTCCGAATCGCTCTTATATCAAAGTGGATACTCCTTCTGAACAACAAAACTCTTCGATGACGGCGCGGGCGGCCTGGTTTATGAGCGCCAAGACCGCGGCGTTCATCCTCAGTTTTATGTTGCCGCTGCTTCTGGTGCGGCGGTTGAACCCCCATGAATTCGGGCTCTATAAACAGGTATTTTTGGTGGTCGGCACCGCCGTCACCATGCTGCCCATCGGGTTTGGGATGAGCGCTTACTATTTCCTGCCGCGCGAACCCGACAGACAAGGGGCAATCATCTTCAACATTGTCGTCTTCTATCTGACCATCGGTTCGCTCGTTGGTTTTCTGCTGGTCTTTCGCCCATCTTTACTGGCCGTCATTTTAAACAGTCCGGAGCTGGTCAGTTTCGGCGCCCTGGTCGGGATGGTTATCCTGCTTTGGGTTATCTCGCCGCTCCTCGAAATCATTGCGGTCGCCAATCAGGAATCGCGCGTTGCCTCGCTGTTTATCATCGCCTCGCAATTCAGCCGCGTGGCCCTGTTGATGGCCGCGGCAATATTCTTTGCCTCCGTTCAGGCGCTGATTTATGCGGCCGTCATTCAAGGGGTATTGCAAGTCGCTGTTCTCTTGTTCTATTTGCACAAACGGTTTCCCGGTTACTGGCGCAAGTTTGATTGGCAGGTGATGCGCACACAGTTATCTTATGCCTTGCCGCTCGGCTTTGCGGGATTGCTCTATTCCATGCAAACCGACCTGCACAATTATTTTGCGTCCTACCATTATGACGCAGCGACCTATGCCATTTATGCGGTTGGTTGTTTTCAATTGCCGCTGGTCGGCATCCTCAGCGAATCGATTTGCTCGGTCATGATTCCGCGTGTCAGCCTGTTGCAGAAACAAGGCGAGCGCCGCGAAATCATTGAACTGATGGCCAGAGTCATGCGCAAGCTGGCAGCGATTTACTTTCCGCTGTATGTCTTTTTGATGGTGGTCGGGCGCGAATTTATCACCGTGCTTTTTACTGACCGTTACCTGGCGAGCTGGCCCATCTTTGCCATCAACCTGACCATGTTACCGCTGAGCATATTGGTGCTTGACCCCATCATGCGGGCTTATGCCGAACAGCGATATTTTCTCTTGCGGTTGCGTCTGGGGTTGATTGCCTTGTTGATTATCGCGCTTTGGTTCGTAACCCAATATGCGGGACTGAGGGCAATCATCGGGGTGGTCGTCCTTATCAGTTTGATTGAACGCATTGTGACGGCAATGCGCATGGGACAAATTGTTGGCGTAAAGCGCCGTGACATCTGGTTGCTTAAAGATGTCGGAAAACTAGCCGCCTGTTCCGCGCTTGCCGGATTGATTTCGCTGATGGCAAAAATTTATTTGTCGGATGTGCGCCCTCTGGTGTCGTTGATTGTCATTGGGGTGGTTTTTTCAGTAAGCTATCTCTCGACATTTCTGCTGTCCGCAATCCTCACCACGGATGAATGGGAAATGATAAGCCGGCAGATGGCGCGATTGCGCCGTATGCCGCACAGACAATCTACCGACCTTTCTAAGGAATCCGCATGACAGGCAATCATAAAAGAAGTTATTTAGTGGCACCTTGGTTTCTCTTTATTCTCGTGATGGTGGCGCCCGGCGCGCCGTTACTTGCTCAAACAAACGCAACCTTCAATGACCCCGTTCGCTTCGTTCAAGCGGGCGACGATTTGCAAGCCGCACTCAATCAGGCAAAACCCGGCGACACCATTTTGCTCGAACCGGGCGCCACGTTTACCGGCAACTTCGTGCTTCCCGTAAAAGCTAGTGGCAACAATTCGATTACCCTGCGTTCCGCGGCTACTGACGCACAGTTACTTGAATCCGGCACGCGCATTACCCCTGGGTTTGCGCAGCTGTTGCCGAAACTGGTTAGCCCGAATAGCGAAGCCGCGCTCAGAGCCGCGCCCGGCGCGCACCATTTTCGTATTATCGGGCTAGAACTGACCATCGCGACGGACGTGAATCTCAACTATGGCATTGTCAAACTGGGCGAAGGGAACGAGACCGCCCTGGAACTGTTGCCGCACGATTTGCTTCTCGACCGTTGTTATATTCACGGTCAGCCGCTTGCCGACGTCGCGCGCGGCGTGGCGCTCAACAGCGCCGCAACGACGATTCTCAATTCTTACATCGCCGATTGTCACGGCCTAGGCTTTGACACCCAGGCAATCGCTTCATGGAATGGCGCAGGACCGTTTCAGATTATCAACAACTATCTCGAAGGCGCCGGCGAAAATGTTTTATTCGGCGGCGCCGACCCGAAAATCGCCAATCTCGTTCCTGCCGATATTGAGTTTCGCCGCAATCTGGTCGCAAAACCGCTCGCCTGGAAAGACGGCATACTCGCAAAGCCAGCGAATCTGACGGGCGCGGGAATGGCTGCCTCGGGTTTGCTCGCCGGCGGCACAACCTACTATTACCGTGTGGCGGCGCGCGCCCGCGCAGGGCAAAGCGTAATGGCTACTTCGGCGGCTTCAGATGAACTGAGCATCACCCTGCAACCGGGTGAAAATCTGGTCCAGTTAAACTGGGACCGCGTTCAACTGGCGACCGTCTACCGCATCTATCGAACGACGGATGAGCCGAGCGCTCCTGAGCGCAAGTGGATTGCTTACGAAATGGACGCCAGCCCTTGCGCTTCAACAGAAACCCTCTGCCCGTTTACTGACACTGGCAGCGAAGCCAGTGTGACCGGTAGCGCGCCGCTTGCGGTCGGGACGCGCTGGTCTGTGAAGAATCTTTTTGAACTCAAAAACGCGCGGCGGGTTCTCGCGGACGGCAATCTGTTTGAGAACAACTGGGTAGATGCGCAAAGCGGGATTGCCATTCTGTTTACGGTGCGCAATCAAGATGGTCGTGCGCCGTGGTCAGTGGTTGAAGATGTGAAATTTACCAACAACATTGTTCGCCACACCTCAGGCGCAATTAACATTCTCGGCCAGGATAATCTGCACCCCAGCCAGAAGGCGCAAAATATAAAGATTATGAATAACCTCTTTGAAGACATAAGCGGCAAGGTCTGGGGAGGCAACGGCGTATTTTTAACGATTACCGATGTCGCGAGCCTTACGGTGATGCATAACACCATTTTGCAAAGCGGCAATATCGTCATTGCTTACGGCGAACCGAGCAGCGGGGTCAAGTTTATGAACAACATCCTGCAACATAATGAATACGGCATTATCGGCGACGGCACCGGCACCGGAAAAAGCACTTTGGACAGGTACTTGCCGGGAAAGAAATTTAAAGGAAATGCTTTTATTGGCGGTCAACCGTCTTTATATCCACAACCGAATTTCTTTTTTCCGGCAGTCGTTGACATTGGCTTTGCCGACCCGGCAAATG
>JBIOWC010000611.1:0-5370 GCA_044868105.1 Blastocatellia bacterium | reverse complement strand
CGCCAGCCAGCGCCGATTTTCAACCGAATCATAATCGCCGCGCCGAAAAAGTGGTTAGCCATTCCATCCTTGGGAACAGCGATCAACAGGTTGCGCCCAAACGCCCGCAGGCAACCGATACCCCCGTTTTCTTGAAAGAGACACTTGATATTAGCTGTGATACAAGCGACCGATACTGGAAGATGGGAAATCAGCCGATCTATTCCTCCTGGGTTCCCAAAGTGAAGTTTTATGCCTTTCATAATGGCACGACGAAGTTGCGCTACGCGGTTGAATATTCCAACCCGGACGGCTCGCTCTGGTACGCTGAACCGATGGAACAGATTGGCGCGCCGTATACCGACCGCGATTCAACTGTCCTTATTGAAAGCGAACGCCGTGCAGATAAACATCAAGGCAAAGCCGCAATCGCCACCGGATTATACGGCATAAAAATCACCAACACGCGAAATAACGAAGTTGTCTTTCAAGGCAAATTCAAAGTCGGAAAGTTCAAAACCGGCGATCCCGGCGCGGCCGACAAAAACCGCTACAATTTTTTTGTTGACCAGGACTGGAATCTGCCGATTGGTTATCTGTGGTTGAACTACAACTTTTTTGCCGCAACGCCGCGCCCGTGCCTCAGCCTGTGGTTTAAAGGCGGATTGAATGACAGCGATTTGGAAGCCCGGCTTTACCATCACGGCGAAGAGATTGCTTCGACCGATAAGGGCGGATTTTTCGGGCGCCAGGAAGAGCGTTATTCGACGCGGCAGGACAATCCTGCGACCCACACCTGGCGGCGTTATGAGATAAGCTGGGCAAACTTTGTCGCCCTTGCTGATGCGGAACCCTTTATCAAACGCGAAGCGAAGGCCGCCAATAAACGCCTCATGCAAGAGGCGCCGGGCGAATATACGGTGAAGGTTTTTTACAAAGGCGCACAAGTTCGAGAGGCCACGTTTAATGTCGGCGCAGATGGAATGCTGGTAGATAATGGGATCGCTAAAGAGAATAATTTCAGCGACCTCAAAATCATTATCCCCGTGAAAATCCTCGGCACTTTGGACAAATGGAACGCCGCGACCTGGAAGACCGATGCCTTCTATGGCAATTCGCTCATCGGATTTAGCCCGCCTTTCTAAAGCGGAAGACGGATTAAAAATTGGTTCAACTCTAAACTTGAAAAAAGGAGAGCGCGCGATGTTAAGAAAAATTGTACGGGTGTTGGCAATCTTATTTTTACTGGGCAGCGTAGCGCTTGGTTTACGCGCTACCTATCTCTGGTTGACCCCCAGTGATGAACAAGAAATCTATGACAAAAAATTTCAAGAGGCGATGGGAAAGGTTCAAAGAGCGGAAGCCGCCAGAGGCACCGCTGCTGAAGCAAGGCTGATGCAAGAGGCGAAAGAGGCGATTGCCAGCGCGGATATTTGGCGGCGGGCCGCAGGCGATAGATTGTGGTGGAATCGTGTGGGGAGCCTCGTCAACGGCAGCCTCGCCTGCTTCAGTTTTTTGATCCTGTTGCTCACCTTCATCAAGCCAAAACCGGCGGTAGAATTTGCCCAGCCTAACGCCTGGAACACCAACCAGCAAAATTTGCCTTACGGCGCGCGGCCGGGTTTCGATGAGGCGCCGCCCCCTGGCCATTAAACCTTAGAGCGCGGTTTAAAATAGCCACCCAGAGGCACAGAAAGCACAAAAACATCTCAGATTGACATCTGAAACAAATACCGTGGAGCGTGCCAACCCATATTTTTTTGTGCCTCTTGTGCCTTTTCGTGACTCTGCTTCTGCATTTCAAAACCCGCTCTTCGGCCGGGGCTGAACTGCCAGTCAGGATTGCTTCCCGCTGCAAAGGGGAAGTTTTGTCACGCCCGATGCCTTGGAATGACTGTGAGGTTGAAGACTGATGCCGGCGACTTTTCAAATAGACATCTTTGACGCGCAAACCTGGCAAAGCTATGGAGCGTTATTCATTGATTACCGGCCCGAGACGCTGCGTCACTACAACAAAAACTATTATTGGAAAAATTGCCCGCACGGTAACGATTCGGGAACCTGGCGCTACAGACGCCGGAAGAACCTCACCGAAATCGAATTGTCTTCTTCGCACAGCGGCCAGCTGGTCATGGCGAAGATAAGTTCAAGGGCCTGGGATAGGCCGTTTCTGCCGATGATTGTTCCCTTCGTCGGCGCCTTGATGGACCACGATTTGGAATATTACGGTCTCGATGGCCAGCAATTCATCCTCTGCAGTTGGGAATTGAAATAACCCAAAGGCCTTGCCGGGCCGAGAGGGGTTCTCACAAAGCCCACAAAGAACGCCAAAACCATCAGGCGGATAGAGAATTCTCAGGACAGGCTTACACAAACCGCGCTGGTGTGAAAAAGTCCGACGCATCGGTTAAACTTTTAACCGATGACTGATGAAATAATCCTCGATGCTTTAGCTGTCGGCGCACATCCCGACGATGTTGAACTCGGATGCGGCGGAACGCTCGCCAAACTTGCGGCAATGGGTTACCGCGTCGGCATACTCGATATGACACGCGGCGAGATGGGCACACGCGGCACCCCTGAACTGCGCGCCCAGGAAGCTGCCGTCGCCGCAAAAATCCTCAACCTTGCGGTGCGCGATAACCTTGAACTTCCCGATGCCCACGTCTGTTTGAATGAAGACTCGCGCCTGAAGATGGTGCGCAAAATCAGAGCCTACAGACCGCGCATCATCTTCACGCACTTCTGGGAAGACCCACACCCTGACCATGTTCATACCTGTCAAATTGTTCGTGAAGCCGCGCATCTGGCCGGACTTGCAAAATATGACGAAGCGTCAAGTCAGCCGCGCCATCGCCCGAATACGGTCGCGCATTTTATGTTCCCGCGCAACGCGACACCCACCTTCATGGTAGATATAACGGAGTTCGCTGACCAAAAACGGCAAGCCATTTTTTGTTATCGCTCGCAACTTTACGACCCCAATAGCCGGGAGCCTGAAACCTACTTGAGCGATGAAAAATTTGTCCGCCGCCTGGAATCAAAAGAGCTTTATTTCGGTTATACCATAGGAGTAGACCAAGCCGAGGGCTTCATTGTACGCGAAGCCTTAAACGTCCACGACCCCATAGAATTACTTTCACGAAAGATGAGTATGTATTCATAGGATATAGGATTTAGGATATAGGGTTTAGATTTCAGGGAACCGGAGACCGTTGATGGTTTTTGGCGCTCTCTACCCTATAACCTGTACGCTAAATCCTGTATCCTAAACCCGACATCCTCTACCCTAAAGCTTATGCGAATTGGCATCACCTGTTATCCCTCCTACGGCGGCAGCGGTATCGTTGGCGCAGAACTTGGGCTTGAACTCGCAAAACGTGGGCACTCGGTGCATTTCGTCAGTTATGCGCCGCCTATGCGACTCGGCAATGAAGAGCGCGAACGGGTGCATTTCCATCCGGTAGATATGTTCACCTATCCGCTCTTTGAATTTCCGCCATATACGGATGCGCTCGCCTCGAAATTGAAAGAGGTTGCGGTGCAGGAAAAGCTGGATGTGGTGCATGTTCATTATGCGATACCGCATGCCATCAGCGCCTATCTGGCGCGCGAGATGTTAAAGCCTGAGCGTTACCTGCCGGTGGTGACGACCTTGCACGGCACGGACATTACGCTTGTCGGGCGCGACCCGTCGTTCCTGCCGATTACGCAATTTGGCATCGAGCAATCGGACGGCGTGACCGCCATCTCAAAGTATTTGCGCTCGGCAACCTGGGAAACCTTTTGCATGAGCTGTAATATCCAAGTGATCTATAACTTTATTGACGCCGATTACTATCAAAGAAATCCCCACGAAGCGTTGAAAAAACAGATTGCTCCCCATGGCGAAAAAATAATTTTACATATTTCAACCTTCAGACCGGTCAAACGTATCACCGATTGTATTGAAACGCTGGCGCGCCTGCGCGACCTTGAAAATGGCTCAGGGAGCCGGTTTGGTGTCAAGCTGGTGATGTGCGGCGATGGCCCGGAACGCGCCGGCGCGGAAAGCCTGGCGGAAAGTTTAGGGCTGGGCGATAGGGTGATATTTGCGGGCAAACAACCGCAAGCCGTGATTCGCGATTATCTTTCGATTGCCGATTTGCTGTTGTTGCCAAGTCAATCGGAATCCTTTGGTCTGGTCGCCCTTGAAGCGATGGCTTGTGAAGTGCCAGTGATTGCGACCCGCGTTGGCGGCCTTCCCGAAGTGGTCATCGAAGGCGAAACCGGCTTTATGTTTGAGATTGGCGATGTGCAGCAAATGGCGCAGGCAGCTTTGCAGATTCTCAGTGACGCGCAGCTGCAGGAACGCTTAGGCCGGCGCGGGCGCGAAGTTGCCGTCGAACAATTCACTACGGATAAAATCATTCCGCAATACGAAGCCCTTTACCAAAAGCTAATCGGTGAACACCCGTAACCCTGAATGACCTCGCCTCGCGGTTGATAGTCCCGCCGGGTAGAGCTTGCATCCCCTTGCAGGGGCGCAATCCTCAGGTGTAGGGCGCTCTTGCAGGGTTTGTTCATCTACCCCAAGGCGATGGTATGGCGTCCTTTCAAGACTGTTCGGACCATCTCCGAATCCGCTATCCAACCCGTCATTAAGGGGTCTACGAAGATTTTCGTTGACATCTACGAGGACTTTCGTATACTCTCCTGCACATCCATTTTTAAGGAGAGGTAAGCGGGATGCCAAAGCCTAAGACACTGCCGCGACCGACGGATACGGAACTTGCCATTTTACGCGTCCTTTGGGAGCGCGGCGCCAGCACCGTACGACAGGTACAAGAAGCCCTCAATCAAGAACGCGAGATGGGTTACACCACGGTCCTCAAGCTCATGCAAATCATGTATGAAAAAGGGCTCGTTGAACGCGACGACACCGAGCGCACCCATGTCTTTCACGCCACTCTGGCGCAAGAGGAGACTCAGCAACAGTTGGTCGGCGATTTACTCGACCGCGCTTTCGGCGGTTCAGCCAAACACCTCGTCTTGCAAGCGCTGGCGAATAAGAAAGCATCGGCAAAAGAGCTCGACGACATCAAACGCTTGCTCGACAAGCTGGAATCCCGCGGGTAACGAATATGTTTGACTCCCTATTCACACAAATAATCATCCAGGCGCTCGGCTGGGCCTTGCTGCAATTTATCTGGCAAGGAACCCTGGTTGCCTTGATACTGTCAAGCCTCCTTAAAATTATCGCGCCGCGCCGCGCCGACCTTCGCTACGGGCTCGCCTGTTTAGCCCTTTTCGCGATGTGCATTTTGCCGGTTGCGACAACCGCATACGCGACCGTTTCCATATTTGATGAATTCGATCCGCTGGCCTCGGTTACCCAGGCGCCGAATGTTG
>JBIOWC010000610.1:0-22392 GCA_044868105.1 Blastocatellia bacterium | reverse complement strand
TCAATAATCCGACGGCGATTGGCGGCGACATTGCCAATCTCCACATCCATCTGTACGCCAGCGATTTTAATCATAGGACTGAGCGCTGAGGACTGAGAAGAAACGATGAAGGCGGAACGATGAACGATGAAGCAAGAGGAAGTCTCTGGTTCAGTATTCAGCGTTCCGAATTCATCCTTTCCGAATACTCAGTCCTCAGTCCTTTCAACTAAGAATTGGCGGAGGCGTGTGGGAATCGAACCCACCCAAGCCGCCTCTCGACGACTCGCAAACGGGTTTGAAGCCCGCGAGAACCACCAGGCCCCCTGCGCCTCCATAGAGGTTTCAAAGTATCAAGTGAAGGGAATAGGATGCAAGCTTAAGGATTGATTGCTGTCTAATTTCTTGTTGGTATTTAATTAAGACATCCAAATGGTTGTATCTTTTTTGACTACCCATTTACCTTTTTCGCGCATCACTTGAAACGCGTGTCCTGAACCATCCAGCCCGCCCCGATGATAACCGCCTTCTATTTCAACTTCGTTATCGTTTATCCATTTGATTTCGCGCACAAAGAATATGACTCCCCCTTTAATTTCGCCGCCGGCGCGTTCGGCCAGAGAGGCTTTCCTGACCTCTGATTGAATATCTTTGAATCGTCGGGTGAACTCATCCGTGGGGTCTCCTTGATTGCTCAAGGAGAGATAATAAATTTCCTTGTTGGACCCCCAATGTTCAAACTGATACCTGAATACGGCTTCTCTTATATCATCCTCATGCTCGGCTTTAGTAACGGTTTTGCAGCCGACGAATAGAGCTGAGTTGATAACCAACAGCATGAGCACAGCCATTGAAAAATTATTTTTTAGCATAGGTTTTTCTTTGCAGCAGGCCTGGGTCTTCAGGCGCGCTTGGCGTTCACGCGCTTCATAAATCTTTCGAGTTCAACGACGGCGCGAGTGTGTGTGCCGTCGCCGATTTTGTCTTTACTATCATAGGCTTCAACGGCAAAGGTGACGGTATGGTCCCTGACCTCGGTCACTACAGCTTTTAAGGTGACTTTGTCGCCAACCGGGGTCGCCGCAAGATGGCGGACGTTGACGACGGTGCCAACTGAAATCCAGCCTTCGGGCAGATAATCAATGATGGCATCACCTGAGGTGACCTCCAGGTGATAAATCAAAATTGGGGTGCCGAAAACTTCGGGCATCTCTTCAACAAAATGTCCGACGGTCATCTCGCGCGTCACGATAATTTCTCGCGTTGCCGCTGCCCCGACAGGGATATTACTAGTTGCTTTCATCCGTTCTCCTCTTTTTTTGCAGGGGGATTCTAACTTTTGCAAAACGCAAAAGCCAAGTGGTCCGTATGGCGCGCGCTAAGGACTTTTATTATGTTGGTTGTCAGACAATCGTTTTAAGCCCGTCATCGCGAGTGGACTTTCTAGCCGTTGCGCCCAGTGTTAGAATGCGCTCAAGCTCGTCAAATCAAATTATATCGGAGAGTTTTGAGCGCATGGCAAGTGATGCAGCATCGGCAGTCCAAATTGAAAATCTCTCGCTTGACGTTTTGGGCGACGAAGAACTGGTTGACCGGTTTCTCGATGCCTCAAATGCCAACAAGCATCGGTGCTTTGAAATCATTATCTCGCGTTATCAATGGTTGATTAACCATGTGGTGCGCAGTTCGCGTTACCGGTTTCCCGCCTGGGATTCGGCTGATGATGTGATTGCGCGAGTGGTCTTCAAAGTCTATCGCGGTTTGGTGCAATGGCGCAGAGAAGGCAAGCTGTCGAGCTTTATTGCTCGCATTGCCACCAGCGAGATGATTGATACGATTCGTCGCGTCCGGCGCGATAAGAGCTGGAATCCGCTGATGACCGACGTCGGCAGCCGGGATGATGATGATCGCCCCACGCCGATTGACCGCGCTCCGTCGCGTGAACCGTCGCCCGAAGCGCAACTCTTGAATCGGCAACAACGCGAGTTGGTTGATGGGTTACTCGAAGAGGTTTGTCGCGATTGGAAAGACAGCGTCATTGTCAGCGAATACATTATCCTGAATCTCGGCGCGAAAGAGATTTCAGAAAAGTACGAGATGAGCGAAGATGTGGTTTATCAACGCGCGCATCGTTTGAAAGAGCGGTTGATCAAATGTCTGGCCGAGCGCGGCGTCACTTCTTCGGATACGCTGCTCGGGTTGGGCGCCAAGAAGAATAAAAAATAATATGATTGCGTGCATACACGAAAACACATCGGGACATCATACCGATCTGAGTAAAAAGACCGAGCAATTATTTGTCACATTTATTGACCATCCTGATAACGGGAGTTTTATATTTTATCTTACGATTAAAAGATAGAGGTGAAGCGCTGATTAATCGGTCGCTTAATGCTTTTAATCAACTATGAGGCAGTTATGAAATCATCAGAAGCAAATCGAGAGGTATTCGAAACCTTAGAGCAAACGCTGAAAGCGCGCGCCGTTCAGGAAGACCATCCGGATAGTAGTGAACTGGCGTCTTTTTTTTATGGCAAAGCCAATAAACCGGCGGTCGCTGCCCATATCGCCGTTTGTCACCATTGCGCCGAAGAGATTGCGCTTTATGCCCAAGCTGAACGGAGCGCCGCCATCTACAAACCCAATAAAAAGAATGCCGGCGAAGTTCCGGCGGCGGCCTGGCAACTGATTCGCGATTGGGAAGAGAGCAGTTTTGCTAAACCCAAGACAGTCAGCGAAACCATCAGCACCGAACTCCTGACCAAATTTGCGCGCCTGCTTGCCGAACGCCAAGCCTTGAAGAAAGACCAGCGGTCGGTGACTTCCGTGGATAAACGACAGGTCAGCGTGTTTATCATCAACCGGTCAGGGGAATTTCGCGGCATCGAAATTTTCGAGAAGATTGAAAGCAAAAGCGGCGAAGTAACGCTCAGATGCTCGGAAAAATCTTCCCGCTTTGATGCCAAACAACTGTACGCTTTGTTGCCTCAAGGCAAGCGTTACGACGTCGCCTCTTATTCGATTGAGCGCAATCGCGTCCGCCTGGGGAGAGCCGGTGAACAAGAGGTGGACCGCGAACGCCTGAGTTATTTCATTATTGAAGATTGACCGCCCGACAAAGCCGACTAACCGGGCGACTATAATTCTGTGTTGGGCGGATAAGCGAAACCACAATGGATGATTTGCCAGGCTTCAGGTGTATGAACGATTTCAAGGTTGAGCAGATCATCGGGGCGCAGAAATTCGATAACCGTTGCCGGGAAAATAATCGGATACAGGCGCGTTTCAGAGATTAACTCTTCGGCTTCAACCTTCATTCCTTCAATGCGCAGAACGCGAAAATAGCCTTCGATTGCGCCCGCTGTGCCGCCTGCCCCGATGTCATACTGGCTATGCCCGCCTTCTTCAAATGAGGTGAGAAATTCGGGGAAGTTGAACGCTCCGCCGCGACCGGCCAAATGCTTTGATAAAGCAAAATTGATTTCCAGGGCGCGAGGCACACTCTCGCGCAATTCGCTTAACAGGGAGAGGTGTTCCTGAAATAAACGGCTCTGAAGCCTGTCCTGAACCCATTTGAAAAATGCCGAGAGCGTGTCAATTAAGGCGATTGCCGATGGCAGGGCTGAAGGAGGAAGTGAAGGCGAAGGGGCTTGAACGGTATTCGTGCTCGCTTCTTCGACATACCAGCGGGCAAGAAAGTCGCGCAATTCGGCGGCCGTGAGTTGGGCAATTGAGGGGTTGGCAAAGCGCGATTCAAGAAGGTCTAAGGCCGCTGCGACAGGGCTTTCGAAACCGGCTCGAACAGGAATTTCATCGCCGCTTTCTTGCCAGGCGGCGATGAAACCGGCTGTCGCTTCGTTGAGCTTCATTTCTTCTTTTTCGGTTTCGATTTGCTCGTGAAATCTATGATATTTGAATCGGATTTATCCTTGCCGTTTACCGCTTTGCCTTTCGCTTGAACCGGTTTTGCCGTTTCATTGCCGTTGAATAAATCCCACAACAACTCCTCGTCTTCCATATTTTCAAAGCCTTCGGCAGGATGCTTGTAGTGCAGGAGCGCCGCATACAGATGCTCAATTGAAAAGGTCTTATCCTCTAGAACATCGCGCATCACTTTCTCCATCTGTTTGGGACGTTCTTCGGCAATGCGCTCGAAAGCCACGATGGGCAGCGACGGCTCTTTGATGTAGTTCCAGATTAAATCTTTCCAACCCGGCACCTCTTTGTCGCGGTCTTTGCATTCAAAGACGAGTCTGAATTTTTGATACTCAGGCAAAATCAACATGCCTTCAAACTCATCGCAGATAATCGTCACTTCGCCGGTTGCCGCCAGTTCATTCGGGATAGGCGGAAGTTCCGGTATCTTCAATTCACGCCCGAACTCTTCCTCAAACAACTCGGCGGCGGTCTTGCCGCTATCGGGGTCTTTACGCTCTAAAAACAGATAACGCTGAAACCGCCCGATGGTTGAAGGCAATTGCTTGGCGGCGATGGAAATTTCATCCTTGCCGAAGAGCTCAACAAAGGCTTCGCGTTGCTCCTGTTGCGCTTCATCGAGGCCCTCTTCATCGCCCAGCGCTTCAAAGGTTCGCCGAATGGTGAGCGCTTCCATTGCCGATTCTTTGTCGGGTAAAAGAAATTGGGTGCCGGCAAAAATGAATTGTTCGTCGAGCGGCAAAATTCGCGCCGCCATAAAGGCGCCTTTTTTGAAGGGATGCTCTTTCAAATTACCGATGGTGGCAATCGAAAAGATGTCTTCGGTATCGAGGTCCCTGAGGGTGATTAAATTCTGTTTGACGGATTTGATTTCAAAGATGCTGTTAATTGAATTCGTCCATTCCAAAAGTATCTTTTCATCTTTTTCACTGAGGTCATCACGAGAATCAACAAATTGTTCAATGACGCCTTCGCCGTAATCATCTACCCAATCGTATAAAAACCATTCCAGCAGGGTTTGCGATTCGTGTTCACTTTCGGGAGCTGAGAGTCCAAAAAATTCTTCGCGTACTTGTTCGTAATCTTCTTTTAAATTTCCGGTGGTAGCAAATTCGGTTAATGATTGTTTGAGTTCTTCCGCGCGCTTGAGCAAGGCGGGAAAGGGAATCGTAGCTGACATGAGTTTTACCTCCACTGCTCGGCAGTCCGAAATAGACGCAGGGATTCTATGCTTGAGTTTCAAAGCGCGTCAACAGATTGCTGTGACTTGGGGGCGGGCCGCAAAACCCAGCGTTCAATCATTCGTGCTAAAAAAATTTTGCTACCGGAACAGGTTGCCTTCACGAATTTCAGCGCGTCGCCTGATCTTATCCCACTCGGCGACCACTCTGGCGCGGCGATTTTCGGTCGCATCGGAAAGTAACCTCACAAGGTCATCATCAGAGAGGTCCGGTCTGGAAATCGGGTCACGTTCGGATTCAAGCGTGTTGATATAGTTGAGCACCTGGGTGATTTCGGTTTCGGAAAGATTTTCTGTCTTACTGAGAAGTAATTGTTTGTTGGTCATACCTGCCTCCCTGTCGCGCATTCAGCGACGGCGGGAGACGCGGGTCATCCGGTCGGCGCTTTGGCGATGACGATTCGTGAGAGTTTGCCCACGATTTGTTTTACGTTAATCGTAATTTGCATCCCTTTCTTTTGTCTGATGTTGCCATCATAGCCCAAGCCATCTGTTGAATCAAGCTTCTTGGACAGCGCGAATTTGCTGGCAAAAGAAAAGGCTCACCCGCAAGTGAGCCCTGTCTTTTGCCAGCAAAACCGTGGCGTTTTACTTCACAATATTGATGGTGATGGCTTGTTGCCCGGTAATTAAAAACTGCGAGGGCGGCAGTTCGCGGTCGGCCAGCGTCATCACCGATAGCGGCGTATAACCGCCTGAGGTGCGCTCTGAACCTAAAGTCATCAGCACCGAAGGGGGCAGCGCCGGCATCTCTTCGTTACCGACAATGGCGCCCGAATCCGAGCGCAAGACTTTCAAATAGAGCTTGTTGTTGCGCTTCAATTTATTGATGGCGCGCACCAGTTGCCCTAAATCTTTGGGCACAAAATCCGCGCCGATTCCGGCGCGCGCTTCAGCCTGGGTAATTGATGCGCCATCGCCGACCAGGATGGTGATTTGTCCGAGCGGCGCGTCCTGGGGAATCTCAAAGGGAATGCGTTCGACAAATTCTGCGCCGTTATCTTTGCGGGCGAAAGCTTGAATCTCAAGCTTTTCGCCGCGCCGGGCTTCGATTTTATCTATCCATAAACGCGAGAGTGAACCATTCGAGCGCGCATCGGTTGACGTCACATTGACCTCGATGTTTTGTACATCTATGCCGTCAAACCCGCTGTTGAGAAGCGCCGCCAGCGGTCTTTCAATGCCGACCGTCGCAAAGAGCGCGGCGTTGCTTGGCATGGCGAAGGTGCTGTCGAGCGTGACTTCGGGCTGACCTTTGATGGCAATGCGACCGTTGACTTTGACGGTTTGCTGACCCATCTGCCGCTCGGTTGCGCCGATGGCCGAGACCATCGCGATACGCAAGAGAATCGGCGTTAAAAACGGGTCGTTTATCATTTCATAATTGTAGGTCTCAACTTTATTGCGACTGGTGCGGACATTGAGCCGCATGGGAATCATCTTAGGTTGATCGCCGAGTTTGCCGTACACCGTGGTGGAACGGTCTTGATTGATTGAGCCGACGAGATTGCCGCCAACCGCAATCTTAAATGAGTTGTTCAGATTGGCGACGACCGTGACCACTGAGGATTCAGACATCGGCCAAGCCGTTGCGCCTGAGGCCAGAAACGGATGCCCGAAGGCATAGATGCGGTCGCCATCCCGATAGGTCACGGTGCCCGCCGCATCAAAAGAGAAATCGCCGCGCACGAGTTGTACGTTGACCGAAGAACCCGGAGCGAGCGTTGTGTCGTCAAACTTCACCATCGCCGAGGATTTGCTAGATGAGCCTCCGAGACCGGCAACGGGCTGGATGCCGAGTTTGCGCAGTTCATCGCCGAATAGATCAATCACCGATTGCGGCACCCCTGAAAATGTAACCGGCGTGGCAATCGGTATCATGGCTTGCCCGGCCGTATTGTTAAACGCATGCACGCCGCTGGCGGTGGTGGCGCCAAACGGGCTGACCGTTGCCCCCGGCATGCTGGGCACAACCGCCGACCCCATCAAGGTGCTGAAGCTTGACGGCGCACTAGAAGGCGCAGGCGTTTGTTCGCTGCCTTGTTCGACGACGCTAATCATGTTTTGAATCGGTTGAATGCCGGCAATGGGTTCTTTGGCAAATGGAAAAGCGTAAGCGACGGCGCCGAGTAACTTGCCGTCAATATAGACCGGGCTGCCGCTCATACCGGCAAACACGCCGGTTTTATCAACCTGTCCGCCGCTCAGTTTGGCGATAACGATTTTCTGCTTCGGATTGGCGAATCCATCAACGACGCCAAGCACTTCAACCTCGAAGCGTTCCGGCTTCGAGCCTTGAAAGACGGACATCCCAAAACCTTTCATCCCGACGCGAACCTCTTCCGGGTTCATCAATTTGGGGTCGGAAGCGTAAGCGATTGCGCTCAATGCAATGATTGCGCTAAAGGCAACCATGAAGCTAAACGCCAAGCTAAATTTTTTCATCAGGCTTTTCCTCTCGCGGGGCTTATACATCAATTTATTTATTCCTTTGACTGGGTGATGCGTGAATGCTCACGGGCTTCATCAAGGCACTCATATTGATGATAGTTTCCCGCAGAGAAGCGCGTCAAGACTTGATGCTTTTCGTTTACATTATTTAAGCGAAACGATAAAGTTTACGCCCACTTCAAACTGGCAAGGAGTCGGCTATGAAACGGCAAAATCCAACCCTTACTCTCTTGATGGCGCTCTTCCTGCTCAATTCCAGCGCCTTCAATCTTGCTTCACCCTCCAGCGCTGCATCTGGCGAATTCCAACAATCGAACGCCGTAAAGCAGCGGATTGCGCGCGTTGAAAATGGCTTATTGCCGCCTATACGGGTCAAAGACACCGCGCCAAAAAAGATGAACCTCGCTGAACGCCTGAAACACTACAACGTGCCGGGCGTGAGCGTTGCGGTCATCAACAACTACACCATCGAATGGGCGAAAGGTTACGGCGTAAAAGATGCCGGTACGAACGAGCCGGTGACGGCGAACACCTTATTTCAGGCTGCGTCCATCAGCAAACCGGTGGCGACGATGGCGATGTTAAGACTGGTGCAGGAAGGGAAACTCAACCTCGATGAAGACGTCAATATCAAGCTTAAATCCTGGAAAGTGCCTGAATCGGAGTTCACCAAAGAGAAAAAAGTTACCCTGCGCGGATTGGTCACCCATAACGCAGGGCTTACGGTGCACGGTTTCGGCGGTTACGCAGCCGATGTGCCGCTGCCAACTTTAGTGCAAATCCTCAATGGCGAAAGCCCTGCGAATTCGGCGCGCATTGTGAATGATACGGCGCCCGGAAAAATCTGGCGGTATTCGGGGGGCGGCTTTTGCGTGATGCAACAACTCATTGGCGATGTAACCGGCAAACCTTTTCCTCAGGTCATGCAGGAAAATGTTTTAAGTAAAATCGGCATGCAAAACAGCACTTATGAACAACCGCTTCCGACGGCGCGCGCCGCGCAAGCCGCGACCGGGCATCGCTTCAAAGGGAATATTGTGAAAGGCAAATGGCACACCTACCCGGAGATGGCCGCAGCCGGACTTTGGACAACGCCGACGGATTTAGCCAAACTGGCCATCGAAGTCCAAAAATCAAAACTCGGCAAATCCAATAAAGTGCTCTCGAAAGCCCTGACTGAACAGATGCTCACCCGGCAATTCGAGAATTGGGGATTGGGCTTTAATCTTGAAGGCCAGGACGCCAAAGCGACTTTCAGCCACGGCGGCTCGAATGAAGGCTTTCGCTGCCACTTTGTCGCTTTCGCGAATTCGGGTCAAGGCGCCGTCGTGATGACCAATTCGGATAATGGCAGCGCCCTGGCTCAGGAAATCATTCGCAGCATTGCGGCTGAATACGGTTGGGCCGAATCGTTCATTAGTGAGCGCGCCGTTGCCAGGGTAGATGCGAAGGTTTACGAAAGCTATGTCGGCGAATACGAAGGCATCATCGGCAAGCTGATAGTGACGGTAGAAAGCGGCGGCGTGTATTTGCAACTTCGAGAGCAGGCGAAGATAGAATTATATCCGGAATCGGAAAGCAGATTTTTCACGCCGGAAGTGGCCAATCTTTTCGTTACCTTTAACAAAGATGAGACTGGCAAAGTCAGTTCACTGACCGTGCAACAGGGTAAACAGGAAATTCCCGCCCGCAAGGTGAAATAGAGAAGCGAAATTTCGCGTCCGCCGATGCTGCAACAGAGCCGGTCTTTGTTGCAGCATTTTTGTGTACGGTGAATTGTAGGCCACCCGCGAAGCTTTGTGGTATGCTTGACCTTGGTTAAACGAGACTCTGAAAAAATGAGTGAATCAAACGGAAATTTATGATTGATATTCACAGCCACATTTTATTTGAAATAGATGATGGCGCGAAGACCTTGGAAGAATCCCTTGAAATGTGCAGAACCTCGGCGCGTGACGGGGTGACGGCGATCGTTGCCACGCCGCACGCTCACGATGGCGTTCATAAAACGCATAACCGGGCTGTCTTACAGCAAAAGATAGATGAATTAAACGGCTTATTAAACGGCGCTCCGCGCATCGAACTCGGCGCAGAACTCCGATTTACCCATGATGTTGTCAATCACCTGTGCAATAAAAAAACGGCCTCAACCCTTGCGGGCAGCGCTTACGCCTTGATTGAATTCCCGCATCAAGTCGTGCCGCCGGGAAGCGAACGCGCCTTGTTTGAACTCATGAGCAATGGCATTCGTCCGGTCATTGCGCACCCTGAACGCAATGTGATGTTGATGGCGCAACCTGAAAAATTTTTTGAACTCATTGAACTCGGCGCCCTTGGACAAGCCGACACCGGGTCATTTACCGGACAATTCGGCAGCAAGGTGCGGGACACCGCCATTGTCATGCTTGAAAACGGCTTGCTGCATTTTGTCGCCAGCGATTGCCATAATATGCGCAATCGTTTGCCCGGAATGTCGGCGGCGGTAAAGGCGATTGCCGAACTGGTTGGTGAAGAGTACGCGCAGGCCATGGCGGTTGATAATCCGGCGGCGATTGTTCGAGACAGCGCGATTCCGACGCGCCCGACCCCGGTTTTGCCGAAGAAGAAAAAACGCTGGATCTTCTTTTAGGGTTGGTTTGCAAAAGGGCGTGATGCAACGAAAAAATGGCTTCACCGTTTTCTACTTATTGGTCAATGCAATCAGACTCTGCAATTTTGCGAGCCCCGCGCCGCTATCAATAGCTTCGCCGGCGAGCCGGATTCCGCTGATAAAATCCTGAGCTTTTCTTGCCGCGATTAAAGCCGCTGCGGCATTGAGCAAAACAATGTTGCGACGGGCGCTTTGTTCTCCGCCAAGCACCCGCAAAATAATTTCCGCATTCTGTTTTGCATCGCCACCTTTGATTTCGTCGGCGGGGGCTGGCGCCAAACCGAAGTCCTCGGGGTGGATTTCGCTCGTTTCAATGGCGCCGTCCTTGAGTTCGGTTAAACGGGTTACGCCGGTAATGGTGATTTCGTCCAACCCATCGCTGCCGTGAACGATCAATGCCCAACGGGTCCCCAGGTTGTTCAAGGCCTGTGCGAACATCTCCGTAAGCTGAGGCGCATAGACCCCAATCACTTGACAATTCGCGCCCGCAGGATTGGTGAGCGGTCCGAGCATATTGAAAATCGTCCGCACCCCCAGTTGTCTGCGCACCGGCGCGACATGTTTCATCGCTTCGTGCAGAAGCGGAGCATGTAAAAACCCGATGCCAATCTCTTCAATACACTCGTTGATGCGCGCTGCCGGTAATTCAATCTTTACGCCGAGCGCTTCCATCACATCGGCGCTGCCGCAGCGACTCGACACCGAACGATTGCCATGTTTGGCAACCCGCGCGCCACACGCGGCAACGACAAAAGCCGCGGCGGTTGAAATGTTGAAACTGCCACGGGTATCGCCGCCCGTGCCACAGGTATCAACCAGCGATTCCTGTGGGTCGGAAAAACGCGGACGCACGGCGGTGGCCCACCGGCGCATCACTCTGGCAAAGCCCGTCAGTTCGTCAACCGTTTCGCCTTTCATTCTCAATGCCGTAAGCAGGGCGGCAATTTCAACCTGGGCGCAGCCGCCCATCATAATTTGTTCCAGCACCGCTTCGGCTTCATCCGTCGTCAGATGGTTCAGGTCTATAACTTTTTTAATCGCTTCATTGATGGTCATAACTATTTCCGGTTGAATTTTTCAAAACTACCATGAGGCGAAGATAAAAGTTAAGTTTTTCTCCGGGGTTTGCCTAACTGCGCGGCAATTGGCGAGGCCTTACGAGCGGGGAAAGTCATTCGATGGCAGCCACTGGCAATGAGCAGACGCGAATGGTTTCTAAGCGTAGATTTGAAATGGGATTTAACCGCCAAGCGGGGTAAAGAAAGTCGCCAGTGATGAACCTTCTGGAACCCGCGAGAGACCAAGGTTCTTCACGGATTTACCAGCTATCTGGCCCGCTGACTTGCAAAGCATAATTTACTGCTCATCGCTTTTTTAAGACCTGCAAATTCCTGATAAGCCATGGGCGATTGATGAAGGGTTTGATGCGGCGCGGCGTTTAAAGCGAGTGCCGTCATTTTATGAAGTGAAATCTTTCTGATATTTTCTAAGGTTGCTTCGGAAGTCTTGAAAATGGCTCCCGGAGCCGATTTCAAGTTGCCGACAAAGGGCTCTTGATGGTCATAAAAAACGATACCCGCTCCTGTATAGATAGATAGATATTGAACCGTATTTGAAATTGCCGGGCGCTCGCCGGTGCGCCGGTTGTCGGTCAGGCAAGGCCGGAAATTTGTTCGGCTCTTGAGGCCTGGCGCTTCGAGAGCCGCGGCTACGCCGGTGATCTTCAGGTGGTTAAGCGCGAGAAATTTCTTTGCGCTGACAACGGGTGTTGCCGCGCCCGCCCAAAGGTTTGCAAAGAGCAAAATCACGACACTGAAAGCGGCTTTGCTTAAATGGTTCATGGCTGAATCTCCTCACCCGATTGACGGTGCGAAATTAGTAAACTTTGATTCTTCCTAAACTCCTTGAAGCGAAAATGACTAAAGAGCAGCCGATGGGAAAGATAATCTCATTAATGGCTTTGGCGAGATATTCCGCATTGGTCAACGGGTGATTGGCGGTTTGAATGATGGCAAATAAAATCATGCCCCCGAAAGCATTGCCGACAATCAACCCGGCGCTCAGGTAGGCGCCCAGGTTTTTACGCGGTCTTTTTTCTATCCACTCAAGGAGCAATCCCAGGCAACCATATTCGACAGCCTTGATAAAAGCGATAAGCGACACGGGCACGCTGGTGTTGCCGCTGGGGGCCAGCAGCAGCGCTTGCGCCACGGACTGGTGCAGCAGGTTGGCAAGAAAAAAACCGATGGGGGCGGCGAGAAATCCGGCCAGCCCCATGAAGTTTTCCCGCTCCTGGGCCACGGTTCTGCCGGCGGCAAGCCCGAGGCAGACAATGACTGACCAGGTGATTTTTTGAGCGAGGTCGGCGAGAAACGGCTTAACCGCGCCGGCGTTAAAGAATATTGCTGAAGCCAAAATCAGTAAGACTTCAATGGCAAAGGCAAGCGAGATGGAAATCCAGGTGACTTGAAGCATAGTTAAATTCGAGTTCCAGATAAATTTGGGCGCTTCTTCCAGGGTTAAAAATCTGATTCGTTCTTTAATAAATAGATCATTTTCGGTAATGCTTAAGGTTATCAATGTGCACCTCTCCATCAACTTAAAAATCAGTTATTAAAAATCTGTTTTATCGTTATGCGTCGTTGTGTGTTTACGTCGGTAATTTAGCCTGCTTGATGGCAGGTCTTGGGTTTATATCGTTCATCGCCAATCTATTTAACATTTGGCATCCAGCATCTGTTTCAGCAGGGCTTGATAGCTATCGGCTAGCTTGAGGCAGGTTTCTGCGTCAACCATGGTGTGGGGCAGTAGCCAGGTAGCGTTTGACTTGCTTAACTCCGGTAAAGATGAAAAATTTATCGCTTGAATAACATTGCTCTGAATGCTGGGGAAAAAATAGCCAAAGACGACCGCCGTCAAGTAGAAAAATATCAGCGCCTGCAAAGCCGAAGCCTTTGCCTTTTGGTAGCTGCGCGTCGGCAGAAAAATTCCGACTCGCGCAGCTACCCTTTCGCCCGATGTCAGCAACTGGGTATTTTTTCGGCTCATCGTTGCTTTTAAATTTCTTTGCTTCATCATCGGGTCTCGCTTTCAATAACGTTCCGGCGGCATCACTCTGCGCGTCTTGGGCTTTAACTTGAATAGATTAATTTGCTAAAGAGTTTTTGCCGCCAGGAAATCGGACAACTCGAAGACACTAGCCAAGGCTTTCTCACTAGCTTTTTTGCGTTCGTTATGTGTTTATTAAGCACCTGTCTTCGAGCTGTCATAAAGTCAAATCCTTTGCTTGTCTTGAGTGGCATTCTTGCACTGACATATAATCCTCAAGACATTCGGTTGGGGGCTGTGGTCTGGAACAGCCCCACTGTTTCCAACCGACGTGCTGAATCTACTCGAAAGCGATGTCGAAAGTCTTTAAGAGTGTCTAAAGATTGCGCTTAAAAAGTTCTAAAAGAGTTCTAAAAGAGGTATGGTGTTGAAAAATAAGGAGTTTTACGAATTTGACTCATTCCGGTTAGACCCTGCGGAGCGGGTGCTTTTTCGTGACGGCAGGCTGGTGCCCTTGACTCCTAAGGCCTTTGACACCCTCTTGCTGCTGATTGAAAACAACGGACACATCCTCGAAAAAGATGAGATGTTGAAAAAGATTTGGCCCGATACCTTTGTTGAAGAGGCGAATTTAGCAGTCAATGTATCTTCATTACGTAAAGCTCTGGGGGAGCAGAAAGGCAAAATTCAATACATCGAAACCATCCCGCGACGCGGCTATCGCTTCAACGCCGAGATTAAAAAGTATACGGATGAACCCTCCGAAGCCCTCGCGAAAGCGGAGCCTGTGGCGCAAAAACCGGCGCCTGTAATTGCCGAAGAGCCTTTCTCCGTAGAGGTGTTAAAGGAACACAAAACCGTTTCCATCAAAACCACCATAGTGCCGACCTCTGAATCTGCGGATGAGCCGATGGCGACTGGCGAAAGCGCCAACGCCTTAACCCGGGCTCAAACAACGGCTGTGTCGTCGGAAATCCCGGCGCCAGATCAATACGTCACCCGAGAGCTTCCCCGTGTGGCGATAAGCGAAACGACCGTGCCGCCGAAGGGGTGGGTGCAACGCAATAAACAACTGGCGCTCGCCATTGCCGCCCTGGTCTTTGCGCTAGCCGCCGTGCTTATCTATTTCAGTTTCCTCAAACCCGCTCCGCCTTCGCGCCGACTGGCGATTATGCCGTTTGTTAATTTGAAGAGCGATTCGGAAACCGATTTTTTAAGTCTTTCACTTGCCGATGTCATCATCACGAAACTCAATTATGCCAGCGAAGTTTCCGTGCTTCCCACCTCATATGTCAGCAAATATAGCAACAAGATGATTGACGCGAAGGCCGTCGCCAGTGAATTGAAAGTGCAAACCATGCTCACCGGAACCTATCAACGGGAAGGCGACGATATCATCATCAACACGCAGTTGATTGATATAAAAAATGAGCGCACGGCCTGGCAGGAGAGCATTCGGTTGAAATATAACCGGGTCTTCGAAATTCAGGATAAAGTCGCGCAACAGGTCATTCACGGTCTGCAAGTGCAGATGAGTTCGGACGAACGGGAACGCGCCAGTCGCGGCAACACCCAAAATTACCGAGCTTATGAACTGTATTTACAGGGCGTTGACTCTTACCAAACCAACCGATTTAAAACGGCTTTGGAACGACTGGAAGAGTCTGTCAAACTCGACCCCGGATTTGCGCTGGCCTGGGCGCATCTGGGCCGAGCCTACTCGGCGTCCGCCGCTTTTCAACTGGGCGGCGCGGCGGATTACAAAAAAGCCCAGGACTTTTACGACAAGGCGCTGGCGCTAAACCCCGACCAGATTGAAGCGCATATCTTCAAAGCTAATTTGCTAACCGATACGGGCCGGGCCGCTGATGCGGTGCCGCTATTGAGAGAGGTCATGAAGACCAATCCGAATTTAGCCGAAGCCCACTGGGAACTCGGATACGCTTATCGCTTTGGCGGCATGGTGCAGGAATCGATCGCTGAATGTGAAGCGGCGCGCCGCATAGACGCAGAAGTGAAGTTGTATAGTTCGGCTTTAAACAGTTATCTCTACAACGGCGAGTATCAGAAATTTGTTGATTCGTTGCCGCAAAGAGATATTGCTTTTATTGTCTTTTATCGCGGCTATGCCAATTACTACCTGGGCAACCACAAAGCTGCGGTTGACCTGCTCAATAAAGCTTATGAACTCAATCCCGATTTATATACCCGTATCGGCAAAGCCTTCAGTTATGCGATTGAGGGCAAGAACGCCGAAGGGATTGAACTGCTGCGCGACACTCGACAGATGATTGAAGAGCGCCAGGTTGCTGACGCCGAAGGCGTCTATAAAGTGGCGCAGGCTTATGCCGTACTAGGCGATAAAGAGACGGCTTTGAAAATGCTCAGACGCAGCATTGAAGGCGGCTTCTTTTGTTACCCGTTTTTTACCACCGACCCGCTATTGAAAAATCTCCGCAATGAAAACGAGTACAAAACTTTGATGGAGATGGCGCGCGCCCGCCACGAAGAATTCAAGAGCAAATTCTTTTAAGCGAAATATGGCGAAATCAAATCGGCGATTTCATTTGCATTCAAAGCGCCGCGCCGATAAGCGGGCTTGGTCTGCTCTCGGTATTCATCCTCAAACAGCTTATCGCACAGCGCGTCAATCTCTTTTTGAAACTCGACATCGGTTGACCGAAAACCATCTGAGGTGAGCGGGTAGATAATCGGTAAACGCACCAGCAAATCGTAAGTCTTCATCCAGTAATGACAATAGGTATAGAGGGCTTGATAGGTTTCGTTCACCTCTCTAAAGCGGCGGGCGTAGTAAGCGAAGTTATCCAAAACCGCGCGGTCGCAAACCAGGATTTCGGCGCGCGGTGCTTTTTCAATCTCCAGTTGAATCTGTCGGGCAATAATCCATTGATAGGCTTCCGGGGTGCCGCGTTCGTTCAGCGGCAGGGGACATTCGCGGGCGATTTCAGTGAGCAATTCGACGGTTCGGCCGCGTCGTTTCAAGACCCCCGCGAGTTCATAGGCGAGTGTCGTTTTATTGACCCCGTGCGTTCCGACCAGTGCAACTTTGAACATGCGACCTCCGCGAAAAGGTGACATTGTAGATTGTCGCAGGTCACTTGTCATTGGTCATTTGTCATTTGCTACCCGCTTGCGGCAAACTTCATTGTTTAAAAGACAGATGACGAAGGGCACATGACCAGGGACAAAATCGCTCTTGTACTTTCCGCCGGTTATTTCGGCTTTTTCGCGCACGCCGGATTTATGCGCGCCATTGAAGAACGCGGCATTGATTATGCGGCGATTGCCGGCTCCAGCGCGGGCGCCATTGTTGCGGCCTTGCACGCTTCGGGCGTATCGGCAGCCGAAATCATTGCGACGCTCACCCAACTTCGCAAAACCGATTTCTGGGATAGCACGGGAGCCCGCGGGCTGGTGCGCGCCCTTTTGAAAAAGGGGCGCGGGTGGACAGGGCTGCTCAAAGGCGATTTCTTCGAGCGCCTGATGGCTGCGCACCTGCGCGTGCAAACCTTTGAGGCTTGTCCGCGACGACTCTATCTAACGGCGTTTAATCTCACGGAAGGCCGAGACGAAACCTTTTATGCCGGTACGATTGCCGACAAAGTGCGCGCTTCGTGCAGCTATCCGTTTTTGATTGCGCCAAAAAAAATCGGCGAGGCGGAGTATTGGGATGGCGGATTTCTCGCCAAATTACCGCTTGAAACCTTGCTGGAAAAAGAGCAGCCCGACCGCATCATCATTCACTATTTGCCGACTCAAGATGATGCGCGCAGCTTGCAGGAAAGAGATTGGACGGCGTTTGCGATGCTCGAAAAATCGCTCACCGCGGCGCGCAAAGAGATTGAAGCGCATCGCCTGCGGGCGCTTGGTCCGTTCAACGAGCGAATTCATTGGATTCAACCGGCCGTGCCGCGACTCGGAACTGACAAACTCAAGCACGGAAAACAGGCGGTTGAGGCCGCCTATCATTTCGCCTGCCGTAGACTTGCGGAAATCGGTTTGTGAAAGCTTGTAGGCGCTGGGTATAATTTCCAATCAGCTTTCTTGCTTCGAGATGTACATAATCGAGTGATGAATTGGACTGTTAATTACCAGCTACCGGCAGGAAGAAAATATCCGTGCAAGGTTTTGTTTTGTGATGTTTCTATTTCATGACAGAACGATTATCAAATAAACAATAAACGAATGAACCAACGCGAAATCAGGGCACATTGAAATATCTTATTTCATAAGCATTCGACTGTCGCGTAACGCAGTTTTAAGGAGATGGAGTTTGATGAGAAGAGTAGTTGTAAGTTTTTTGGTTTTGGCTCTTATATGTTCCGGGTTGATGCTTCCGGTCGCCTTGCGACCCGTAGAGGTATTGGCGCAAAGCGCTGCCCCGCTGGTGAAAAAAGTGGCGCCGGATGAAATTCCTGTTGGTACGGAAACCTTTACCATACGGGTTCAGGGTCGAGGCTTTTCCAGTGATGCGAAGATCCTGCTTGACGGCAATGTGTTGCCGACCTCAAGAGTGGTTGATAAAAAAGGCCGCCTGGCTTTGGCCGAGGTAGATGCTTCGGTGGTTGCCGGAGTCGGCAACCATCAGGTCAAACTCGTCAACGGCGACGGTCAATCCAGCCAGACTTTTCCTTTAAATGTGATTCAGAAAGATCCCAATTTGCGCATGCACCTGGGCGGCAATGCATCGGAAGAGGGGCACGGCACAGATTTGCTTTTCCCCATAGACGGCGAAGGGTTCAATGAAGATTCAAGAGTGATTACCTGGGGTTTTGAAGCTACCGCCACCACCCTGCAAAACGATGGCTCGTTACTCGCGCAGATTGATGCGGGGTTGACCGATTACGCGGCGCGCATACCGATTTATGTTCACAATAAAGGCGGCGGCGTGTCCAATGCGGAAATCTTTTTTATTGTACCGGCTCCGGCCCAGCTTGATTCCATAGAGCCGGATACGGCCGAAGTCGGAAGCGAAGAAGTTGAAATCGCCATTCGCGGCGATTTTGAAAAAGATGCCGTCGTGGTGATTAACGGGGTGCCGTTTGCCGCCACGGTAAAACGCGCCGGAAAATTAATCGCTACAATTCCGGCTGCGCTGCTGGCCCAACCGGGACGGATATTTGTGCGTGTTGAACAGGAAGGTATTCAATCGAGCGATTTGATTTTCACGGTTGCGCCGCCCAAAGGCGAACCGGTTATCTTTGATGCCGCGCCAACCCGTATACGACTTGGCGATGTGCGTCCGGCGGTTGATTTATTCGGCGCGAATTTGGGCGATACAGTTAATGTCACCCTCGATGGAGAAAAGGCAAAACTTAGAACTTCAACGCGTACCCAACTGAGTGTGGTGGTGCCCGAAGAAAAACAGACCAGTTTAGGCATCCATACGATTACCGTTTCAAATGCCGATGGCGTAACCGATTCCATCACCTTTGAGATTGTGCCGGATGTCGAAGTCAGCACCCTGGTCGGCGCTTTTCGTGAAGGATTCAACGAAAATTGCGCTACTGCGGAAGAAGCAAGATTCCGCCGCCCGCGACGCATTGCCATCGGCCCTGACCATTTTGTCTATGTGACCGACCAACAAAACCATGCCATTCGCAGAATCAATCCGACGACCGGGGAAGTTTGCACCATCGCCGGTACGACGGGCGAATTCGGTTATAGCGATTCCGGTAACAGCGCCGGGATGCCGGTCGCGTTCTCGTTTCCCAACGGCTTGGCGGTGGTCAATGATGGCACAATCTACGTCACGGAAAATGGCAACGATGTGGTTCGGCGTATCGTCCGAACCGGCAATGCCGTCACCGTGGATACCATTGCCGGAACCACCGAACCCATCACCACGGCCGGCAAACAAGAGAAGTTGAACGCCACCAAGGAAGGATTTGAAGGCTTCAGAGACGGCGCGGCGACGAGCGCGGCGTTCAGAAACCCGGACGAAATTGTCAAAGCGCCGGATGGCTCGTTGTATTTTACAGACCCGAACAATCACGCGATTCGCCGACTCGTACCGAGTGGTTCGCAGTTTACGGTTCAAACCATCGCCGGCAACGGCGTTCCGGGATTCGTTGATGGCGAAGCCAGCGCGGCGCGATTCAATACGCCGACAGGGCTGGCAATTTCTGCTGACGGGAATTTCCTTTTTGTTGCTGATACGCTCAACCATCGGGTTCGCAAAATTGATTTACAAACCCGCCGGGTATCCACCTTCGCGGGTGATGGGTCGAGCGGCGGAACCGATGGACCGGGTTTTCTTGCCAGTTTCACGCAACCGCTGGGCCTGGCAATTGACGCAAGCGGCATTGTGTATGTCAGTGAAATGGGTCCGGGACGCATACGCCGCATTGACCAGAGCGGGAATGTCACGCCGCTGGCTGGCGATGATAAAGCGAAATACCGCGAAGGGCCAGGGTCCAAAGCGACTTTCAATCAACCGCGCGGACTGGCGATCGACGGCAATATCCTGTATGTCGCCGATTATGAAAACCTCCGCATCAGAAAAATTCTTTTGCAACCTTAAAGCCCGCCATTTGCGAGGCTGATTTACAAAACAGAAGGGCTGGCAAATGCGCCAGCCCTGATTTTTTATATGAAGCAATTGCGGATGCGCGATTGAATATTGAATGGATTAGCTGCGATGCCTATAGGTGATGCGGCCTTTGGTCAAATCATAAGGCGATAATTCCACCGTCACTTTATCGCCCGGCAGGACCTTGATGAAATTCTTTCGCATCTTGCCCGATAGATGCGCCAAAATTTGATGACCGTCGGCAATCTCCACTTTGAATGTCGCATTGGGTAAGGAGTCTATTACCACGCCATCAACGGGAATCATGTCATCTTTTGGAATAACTTCACCTCCCTGATTTAGAGTTGTTAGATTGAAAAAAATCTATGCCTGAAGCATAGCTCAACAACGCAAATCAGTCTATCTTGAGGCGCAAGATTTGCCGCCCGTCAAGGCTTAATTTTTTCGTATGTTGAGATTGAGCGTCACCGCGCGTTGGCGACCGGTTTCATCCTGCGCGACAAACGTCAAAGGGTATGTGCCGAGAGGCGCTTTCTTAATCTTCAGGGTAAACCCTGCACTTGAATCAGCGGTTAAAATCGTCTGTGGCATCACTCTGATTTTCAAGGCGCTGACATCAGGCGCTGCGAGGGTGACTGGTTTGGCAAACCCGCCCATCCGCTGAATTCGGACTTCTACATCAAGCGTTTGTCCGCGCGCAACCTCAAGGGAGGGTTGAGCTAGCGACAGGGAAAAATCCGGCGGCGTATAAGCGTAATACCGGGCCAGAGAAAAATCCGAGGGACGCCACTCAATCAAGGTTCTGCGCGTGTAACCGCCCACGACCAGGCGCCCATCTTTTTGTAAGCCGGCGACAAAGGCCTGATCTTCCAGGCCGAAATCTGTTTTTATAGCGCCCGCATCGCCAAAGCGGTTATCGAGTTGACCATCAGGAGTAAAGCGCAGAATTAAATAATCACCAGTATTAAAACTAAAATAATAGTTTATTGGCGTGATAAAACCGGCAACAATGAGATCCCCGTCAGGTTGAACCGCCAGCGCATTACCGATCTCATGTTGATTAAACAGATCGCGGTTAAAGACTCCCTGGTTAGCGAAACTTGTATCTAGTGAGCCGTCTTTGTTGTAGCGAACCAGGGCAATATCTGCGAAGCCAATGAACAGGGGGTCGCTACCCGTTGTCCCCGTAGCGATGATTTGTCCTTGCGGGGTGAAGGCCAAATCATTGACGATGGCGTAGGGAGCAGAAAAGAGTGTGGTCACTTGGCCATTCACCCCGAAGGTCATATCGAGGCGGCCATCGGCCTGATAGCGGGCGAGGGTGAAGTCGGAATCGGTCGTTGAACCGGCAACCAGGATTTGACCATCCGGTTGGAAGCGAATGATGGATATGCGACCAGCAAACTCACGGATGAGTTTTCCATCCGTACCAAAGCCAATATCCAAACGGCCGTCGCTTTGATAGCGAGCCAGGGCCAGATAATTCTTTTTGTCATCCGAGACGGATACGCCGGCGACGATGAAATGACCGTCGGGTTGAACGGCCAGAGCCAAAGCCGTATCCGATTTTTCAGAGAAGTCTGTGGTGAGGCGGCCGGATTGCCCAAAGGTCAAATCGGCGCTGCCATCGCCGTTGACGCGGATTATGCCGAAATCATTGTTTGAGGGATTGCTAGCCTGACCAACCTGTGCCGCTCCGACTACCAGTATCTTTCCGTCGGCTTGCAGGGCCAAGGCCTTGGCCGAATCATTTCCCTGGGAAAAATCAACGGTGATTTTACCGAGGTTGCCGAAATTTTCATCAACGTTCCCATCGCTGTTATGACGCGTCAGTGAAAAATCCGTATCGGTTCTTGAGAGATCCTTGGTGAAGAAGTTTTGTCCGGCGAGCAAAATCTTACCGTCGGCCTGAATCGCCAAGGTTGCCGGTCGGGAATTGGCGTGCGGTTCATGGGGAGGGTTCAGGATGGGGCGCTCCCCGAAAGTGGCGACGGCTTTGCCGTTGGTGCCGAATGATAAATCCAATTCGCCTTCGACTGCTTGAACCCGGTTGAAAGTGAAAATTGGAAGTAGCAATAACGAAAGCGAAAGGGTCAGTAATAATCTCAAGGAGCCTGCTCGATGAGAGAGGGCTTTCAGTTGTTTATCCATGAAATTGCTCGCTGATAACGAGATGGCAATCTGGGTGAAGGCAAGCAGTATAGGGGTGCGGTGAGGCTTTGTAAATTGAAAGTTGTGCCCAACGCCGAGGCGTAAATTAAAAGTATCGAGCGGCGCCTTTAACACTTTTATCAAGATAATTCAGATGTAAATTTGACAGCGGGGCACGGCTCTTTTAATGATACTGAGGACAATTTCAATTAGAGAACGAGAGCAAACGCAATGGCGGTAAAATTTCGCGATTATTATGAAGTGTTGGGCGTCACGCGCGAGGCGACCGAAGACCAGATTCGCGGGGCGTTTCGCAAACTGGCGCGCAAGTATCATCCCGATATGAATCCCGGCGATAAAACCGCCGAAGAAAAATTTAAAGAG
>JBIOWC010000609.1:0-4196 GCA_044868105.1 Blastocatellia bacterium | reverse complement strand
TTATAAGGTAGACTGGGTGCTGTTTGAAGCCCCTGTTTTGCTGACCATAGCGGATTGCAACACAGGGGATTTTTCTTTGTTAAGAAAATTGCTTGAGACCAGGGTTGAGACCTGCTGGCAATTACAGAACCAACCGAACGAGAGGCAAAACGCAACCGCCCTCTTCATGTTGCGTTTTGAGTGAGCAGGAACTGTGTTTGGCTTAGGCTAAGATTTCTTATGACAACAAAACCTGCAGAGCAGCAAACCGCTAGTTCCATCAAATCCGGTGACATTCACATTCAAATCGCAGAACATGACGGAGAGCAATTTCTCGTCATCAAGGATCAACATCCATTCAATCAAACGGCAGAAAATGCCGTTGAAATTCCCGCTTCGCTTTTGCCTGAACTCAAACGCGCCGTTGAAGCGCTTGAACAAACTTACAATGAAGAACGGCTTAAAGCAGTGAACGAGATACAAAGTACAGGCGATGAATCGCCGGTTGCGCCATCGAAGGTACGTTTTGCTCACGATTCGGAAGCCGAGTTTGCGCGCATCCTCGATTTTTATCACCTCAACTGGGAGTACGAGCCGCGCACTTTTGTACTTGAGCGCGATGAAGCGGGTAATATGTTGAAGAGTTTTACACCGGATTTTTACCTGCCCGACCACGACCTCTATATCGAAATCACCACGCTCAAACAATCCTTGGTAACCAAAAAAAATCGCAAGGTGCGCCTGTTGCGTGAACTCTACCCGGATGTAAATATTAAATTGCTTTACGCATCCGACTATAACAAGTTGATTGAGAAATTTGCTGCGAGCGGCAGCCGACAAGCAACCGAAGAGGCGGTTGATTAGACTATCATCAAGCCCGCAGAAGCCGTTACCCAACTTTCTCTTGCATAGCTGTTGCTATCTCAGTTTGGTTTTTGACTATAGGGTTGAAAAATTGGTTGAGGAGTAAAATTTCGGCTTTAAAAGCAGGAATCCCGAGTGACCTCTGCCGTCTTCCCCCAGCCCTCAGTACTAATGTTTTCAGATTCCTTGCGGAACCTTACCTGTTAAAACTCCGAAGAACCTTAACAGCCTCCGTTCGCTGAACTCCGGTTCCCTTTCACTCTTGCGAGTTTCCGTTTCCCTTCGCCCCTCCGGCTTTGATCCTCTTCTGCTCGCAAATGCTTTGGTTGCCCGCTGCTCTTGCCCGCCTCCGATTCTCTCTGCCTTCTAACTTCGGTCTGCCGCCACCCTTGCGGGTTTTGGCTTTCCTCCGCTCTTGAACTTCAGTTTTCGTACCGAAGTTTCGCGTTCGCTCCTCCGCCTCTTGCGAAGTTTTGGTTCTCACGCGAACTGGAAGATTTCAACTTCGACCTCTCGGGATCTGCCCTTAGTTGTTGCCAACCAAGTGGAGGTGATAGTATCACATAGAAATTTTATGTCAACTAAAAAATCACACGCGTGTAACATTTTCTTCATAAAAATTTTATGACCAAAGAAATTGAGTTAGGAAAAGTTCTCATTCCACAGGATAGGCTACAGGAGCGGGTTTCAGAGCTTGGTGCAGAAATTTCAAAAGCTTATGAAGCGAAAGAACTTGCCGTTGTCGCAATCCTTAAAGGCTCGTTCATCTTCGCCGCTGATTTGCTCAGAGCCATCACCATTTCCTCAACTATTGACTTCATGTCTATCTCAACCTATGCGGGTCAACCTAAATCCGGTGTGGTACGCATAACCAAGGATTTGGAAGAGAGTATCACCGGTCGGCATGTCCTTTTAGTTGAAGACATCATTGATACGGGTCTCACGGCAAACTATCTCCTAAGAGTTTTGCGCGAGCGCACCCCCGCAAGCATTGACATATGTACGCTGTTGGATAAATCGGCACGGCGCATTATTGACCTGCCTATTGCCTATCGCGGATTTGAAATCCCCGATGAGTTTATTGTCGGCTATGGAATGGACTACCAGCAGCGATATCGCAACTTGCCTTATATTGCGGTGCTCAAGTAACCCTCTTAAAAACGAAAACCGTAGGCACGGTTTAAGGCTAGGTTCATTCAAACAAGCCCAGGAAGTAGATTACCAGGGCAGTTACTCGCTACGGGGGTGAGAGAATAAGTATTTGGTCAAGGCTTACAGATGGAATTAAAACTCGCCTTCATCGGTTTCGGAAATGTGGCCCGCGAATTTGCGCGCTTGCTTGAGAGTCGCCGGACGCTGCTTCGGCAAGCATATGGATTGACCTGGCGCACGACTGGTATCGCGACACAACGCCAGGCTTGCGTCATTTCCGATTCAACCCTCGATTTGCGTGAAGCCTTGCAATGCCTGGAAGGCAACCATCGGCTTGTCCACCTTCAAGGCGCAACCGAAGTAGCTGACGCATTTCAGCTGATTCAATCTTGTAATGCAACTATTCTTTTTGAAACCACCCCACTCAGCCCTTTGGACGGGGAACCGGCGGCGACCTATATTCGACGCGCCCTTGAACGCTCCATCCATGTCGTTACAGCAAACAAAGGTCCGATTGCTTGCGCTTATCGAGAATTGAGAAACCTTGCGGCAACCTGGCGGGTCAAATTTCGATTTGAAGGCAGCGTAATGGACGGCGCTCCAATTTTCAATCTCCGGCAATACTGTCTGCCAGTTACGCAAGTTCTCGGCTTTGCCGGCGTGCTCAATAGCACAACCAATATTATTCTTAGCGGCATGGAAGCCGGGCGTTCGTTTGCTGAAGGCCTTGAAGAAGCCAAGCAACTGGGTATCGCCGAAGCCAATAGCGATTACGATATAGATGGCTGGGATACCGCCGTCAAAGCGGTAGCCCTGGCAAATGTTTTGATGAATGCTGACCTGCATCCGCAAAAAATTTCTCCTTGCGGCATTCGTTCTATCACCAGGGAAGATGTCCAAGCCGCGCACCGCAAGGGTAAATCAATTCGCCTCCTTGGGCGCGCTCAAGCACAGGGACAGCAGGTTAGAATTACGGTGGCGCCTGAAGAGATAGATGGCGCTTCGCTATTTGCAACGCTGCGCGACACCTCTAGCGCGCTTACTTTTAAAACCGATTTGATGGGAGAGTTGAGCGTTGTTGAGCACCGCCCATTGCTTACCCAAACCGCGTATGCTCTTTTAACTGACTTAATAAGAATTCACGAGGAATTGAAAGGTTGACGCGGGTTAATCTACCGGCGTGTCCAAGGCCGTAGCCGTGCCGGAGAACGCACTTCTGATGAGCCCGCTTTGGTCAATGTAATAGGAACGGATTTTGTTATAGCCGGTTCTCCGTCGGGCGGTTCCAAACCAGGTTGTTGTATTGGGCGTTCCATCGCTGTTGGTGGATTCCGAATCTATTGAGTAGACATAAGCCGTGTCGTCCGGCACCCCTCCGGTCATTCCTTTATTGATAAAGCCTTCGGTCACCATGATTTCGTCCGAATCCGCGTAACGTCCGTGAGCGCGCTTGTACATCTCCTGACCCGGCAACCAGGTTTTTACATAACGCATCGCGTTCATTTCATATGCTGCTTGTTTGGATCTGAGTAAATTCGGCACCGCGATTGCGGAGAGGACCCCAAGTATAGCCACCACAATCAAAATCTCGATTAACGAGAACCCCGCTTCTTTCATTCCGCATCCCTCTCTTTGTGTAGACGAAACCCCTCAGTCATTTGCAATTCAAAGACCATGCTTTTCGGCATTTTTGCCTGCACCTCTTTTAATCAACGAATTCTTTAAAAATCCAATGAATAATTGCAGGTTCGTTACCCAAAACTGCGGTTGTCGCCAGATCAATTTGCGTGAGATGTTGCAGATTTTGTCACCATATCGTTCCAATACAATTACAAATAATGTTATTCACCCGCGTTGCCCTTTAACAAATTCATAATTAATCCCTGATTCTTCTAGGGTTTGTTTAAAGTATAAGGAAAATCTTTTTGTGGTCTATAAAATGCTTATTCAAGTTCGATTAGCTGGAGGTCTCCTTATATGTTATGTCCAAAATGCCGAACCGAAACATCACTCATCGCTTTAGCCTGCCCGAATTGTAAATTGAAGACCCCAAGAGGGCGAATAGAGGCTGAGAGTCAGGAAGAAGAGAAAAAAGCCAAGGCTTCTGAACGCTCTCAAGCAACAAGAAGCATCCAGGGGGGCTCCAAAAAAATCAGTCTCAGTCCGATGGTCTCTTTCATTATCGTGGTCGTTTCAGTCTC
>JBIOWC010000608.1:0-5316 GCA_044868105.1 Blastocatellia bacterium | reverse complement strand
AAACCGGGTCTTCGGTGACATAAAAGAGCGTTTTGTTGTCGGCAGCCCAGACGACCGATGTGGTGCGTTCAATCTTTTCGTTCGACAGTTCGCCGGTTTGCAAATTTTTCACATGGAGGGTGTATTGGCGATAGCCGGTCGTGTCTACCGAATAGGCCAGCCAATTCGCATCATCGCTGATGCTGAAGGCGCCAATGCTTAAAAATTTGTAGCCTTCGGCCAATTTATTCTGGTCAAGCAGAAGTTCTTCTTTCGCATCAAGGCTGCCTTGCTTGCGGCAATAGTAAGGGTATTGTTTACCTTCTTCGGTGCGGGTGTAGTAGTAATAGCCGCCTTTTTTATAGGGCACACTTAAATCGGTCTGTTTGATGCGCCCGAGCATCTCTTTATAAAGCGTCTCCTGTAACGCCTCGGTCGGTTTCATCATCGCGGCTGTATAACTATTTTCGGCTTCGAGATATTTGATGACCTCGGGATTCGATTTTTCGCGCAGCCAGAAATAATTATCCGTGAGTTTATAGCCGTGAATTTCTGTGACTTTAGCGACCGGTTTGGCGAGCGGTGGTTTCATATCGTTGGCAGTTTGTGCGACGGCAATTGGTGCAACCGTCGCAACAATCATTGCAAATTGAAGCAGCAATGTTGTGATTGTTTTTTTCAGATTCACCTCGCGAGTTCAGCGCTGGTCTCGAATTTTACTCAAAGACCACCGACTTGGTTTTGGTTATTTATAAGGATTCGCGGTCTGGGTAAAGGGTATTGTTATCCAACTTGGATTTTTATGCCACTGATTTCAGGCTTTTGTACAATCTTGAAGCTATCCGCACAACACCATGCCGCCGTTGACGTTGAGGATTTCGCCGTTGACGTGCGCCGCAAGGTCTGAAGCGAGAAAGAGAATGGGGCCGGCAATCTCCTCAGGCGTGGCGACTCGTCCAATGGGAATTAAATCGCGAATCTTGCGAATCGTCTTTTTATCGCTCAGCGCCTCTTCGGTCATATCCGTAGCTACCCAACCGGGGGCGACGCAATTGACCGTCACCCCGCGTGGCGCAAGCTCTGCGGCCAGGGATTTGGTCATTGAAATGATTGCGCCTTTGGTTGCCGCGTAATGTGAATGAAACGATTCGCCGCGTTGCCCTGCGGTTGAAGAGATTAAAACCATCGTGCCACGTTTCTGTTCAAGCATCACGCGGGCCGCCGACTGACAACAGGCATAGATGGATTTCAAATTCATATCCAGGGTTTCGTTCCATTCGCGCTCGCTCATCTTTTCAATCGCGGCTTCTTTCCAGATGCCGGCATTGGCTACCAGAACATCAACCGCGCCAAATTGTTTGATGGTGCGGGCGAACATCTTTTCAACCTGCGCAGGGCGCGATACATCGGCGCGATGGGTTAATACTTCTGCGCCCCATGCCTGGCACTGTTTGGCGATATGAGTTGCCGCTTCGTGGTCGCGAACATAGTTTAAGGTGAGGGCACGAAGGCCCGCTTTCGCAAAGAGGATTGCAGTTGCTGCGCCGATGCCGCGAGACGCGCCGGTGATGATTGCGACTTTATTGGTTAGCTTTATCATGCGATTTGCCTGGTTAAAAAATCACTGAAATCTAGCATATCAAAAGGACAGTTTGAAAACGGCAATCGGTGTAAAGGCTTTCAGTTTATTGACCATAGGGAAGTGGGCTGCCGTTTAGCTAAAGGCCGAAGGTTTTTTGTTTAACCATATAATGAGCAATGAAGAGATAAAGGTTAATTAAGAACTCAGGCGGAAATGGCGGATTTAACTGATAAACGGCTAACGGATATCGGCCAACCAAATATCGGCTTCTGTCGTGACCTGGCTGAAATAGAGCTGGCGGTCATCTTTGGTGAGCGTGATGCCGCTTATATCAGACCAGGCAATCGAATTGACCGCGTAAATAAATTTGGGCCTTTTGCTCTTTCCATCAACCAGATAGATTTTGTCATCCTTAAAAAAGAGCAAACGGCGGTTATCGCTGAGCCACAGGGGGAAGGATCCAAAATCTGCCCATCTTTCGTAGCTTTTCGAAGCGAATGAATAAACATAGACTCCGGCTCCCGATCGTTCCGTCCAGTGCTGCCATCCAGCTAGCTTCAATCCGTCGCCGGACCACGACGAGGGCAGAAAATGTTTAATCAGCGGATGGGTTAGCGGCAACGGTTGAGGCGTTTGTTCGGCCCAATTCTCAAGGGTGTTCATTATAAATGTGCGGGTTACTTTTTCGGCCGTATTACAATAGGCGATGTGGGCGTTGTCCGGCGACCACACCGTGTAATAGACATACCCACCTTTGTTGTAGGTTAATTGGCGCAGTTCTGAACCATCTTTATTGACTACCCAGGCTTGATAATCTCCGCCCCGGTCGGAGTAAAAAACAATCTTCTGTCCATCGGGCGACCCTTGCGGAGAACGGTCTTTATAAGGATCGTTGGTTAATCGAAGCGCTTGATTGTTCTCGACCGTCGCACTCTCTTTATTACTGTTTGCAAGGTTCAGCGTAAATAAATCTTCTTGTTTATCGCCGATTGAATTATAGACCAATGATTGACCATCGCTTAAAATCACCGGCTCTGTGGCAAAACCTGAACCCTGCGTGATGGAGACCGCTTCGCCCAGGATTTTTTCATTGACCGGGTCAAAGGTCAGCCGATTGATGTTGCCTTTTTTACTGACCTGCACATAGGCGATGCGCTTGCCGTCGCGCGAAAAGCAGATATGCCAGCAGATCACCGCTGGGGTGGTCACCGGCTCCGGTTGTCCGGTTACTTTACCGGTCTCTTCTTCAACCGCAATGCGCCAAAGGTTCATGCTGCCGCCGCGATTGCTGATAAAGTAAAGATAGTTGCCCTCGGGCGACCACACCGGACCCCAGTCTTCAAATTCATCATCGGTGACCCGTATCATCTCTTTGCCATCGGCTGCCAAGGTCCAGATGTCGCGCTGCCCGCCGCGCTGCGTATTCCAGAAAGCGATTCGCCCGCCATGCGGAGACCAGTTCGGTTGCGTTGCATCGCCTTCGGTGAGCAGGCGTTTGCTGTGCGTTTCCACATTGACTATCCAAAGCTGAGCCGGAATCATGGCGCGATCCGAATCGATGGTTCGGTCGGTTGAATAAACAATCTCTTTGCTATCCGGTGACCATGAAGGATTGAACCCTTCCTCGGTGAGTTTGACGTATCCTCCACCGCTTGGGCTCATCATCCAGATGCCGCCTGATGCGAAAGCGATGTGCTGACCGTCAGGCGAAAATGCCGGTTGTGAAGCAGGGTAGAGATAATCTTTTGTCAGGTTAGTGGTCGTCCGGTCATCAATACGTTGAAGGTAAATATCAGAAATCCCGTCGGCGAAGCTCTCAAAAACAATGGCTTGCCCATCGGGCGAAAACGATGGGTAATACTCAAGCGCCTGACTCTGTGATAAAGGCTCGGCCGCAGCGATAACCGCAGGTTGAGTTGACGTTTTGAGTTTGGGGTAAAACTGCTTCGCCAGAAAAACGGATGTCGCAAGGAGTATCAAGGCGCTCAACCCCCAGACCATTCGGCGCTTTCCGAACCGCTGTTTTGTTGAAGCTGTCTCGCTTTTGGCAGATAGGTCAGAAGGCGAGTTCAATTCCTGAGTTACCTGCTGCAAATCCTTGAACAAATCGTCTGCTGATTGATAACGCGCCTCTCTATCTTTTTCCAAAGCGCGATGAACAATCGTTTCAAGAAGCCGATTATTAAGATGAAGCGCCGCCGCCGACTGATGCAAAACCGCGTCACAAGTAGCCTGCAGATTTATTCCGTTAAACGGTCTTTTGCCGGAAAGCATTTCGTACATCACCACGCCCAGACTGAAGAGGTCCGTGCGATGATCAACGGAGGTTCGCCTAATCTGTTCGGGAGATAAGTACCCGATGGTTCCCATAAAGGTTTCGGGATTGGTCTGCAACTCGTTGACGGGAGTCGCCAGGGATAAACCGGTTACGCCATCGCGTTCGATAAGTTTTGCCAGTCCGAAATCCAGCACCTTTACCAACCCGTCATCGCGCACCATGATGTTTTCGGGTTTAATATCGCGATGAACAATGCATGCGGCGTGCGCCGCCATTAACGCTTTGGCAATTTGCAGGGCGATGTCCAAGATTTCAGATAACTTCATCCGGCCATTTGCCAGTTTTTCCCTGAGCGTTTGGCCGTTGATAAATTCTGTGGCGATAACCTGAGTGTCACCCTCTTGAAGGATGTCATGAATGGTAATGATATTCGGATGGTTGAGTGAAGAAGCGGCGCGCGCCTCGTGTTCAAATCGGCGGATTTGTTCTGGGTCTTCGTTAAAATAAGTGGGCAAAATTTTAAGCGCGATTTGCCGGCCGAGTCGCACATCTTCCGCTAAATAGATTTCACCCATGCCGCCGCGGCCGAGTTCACGAATGATTTTGTAATGACCGAGTAGTTCGCCTTCGGTAAATTTTTTGTGAGCGATATAAGCTTGCGGAAAGATGGACTCAACAGCCGAGGCTTCAATAAAATTATCGGCTTCTTCGTAAGCTTTGAGTAGCGCAAGAACCTCGGCCATTAAGGCCGGGTCATGGGCGCAGACCCGGTTCAGGTAGGCCTGACGCTCGACGGGCGAAAGCTCTAATGCGGAATCAAAGAGGCTTTCGATTTTTTCTAATCGCCCGTCATTCATGGTTAAAGAAAAATTTAAGTTTGACTTACGCGGCTTCCGACATCCGTTCGATTTTTATAGGCAACTCGGCTGTGGCCGGCAAATCTTTGTTTATCGTTTGATAGAGCCAGGCTTTGGCAAAACTCCAATCCCGCATCACCGTTTTATCCGAAATGCCTAAAACTTCGGCGGTCTCTTCGACGCTGAGTCCGCCGAAATATCTGAGTTCAACAACCTGAGCTTTACGCGGATATAGGGTTGCAAGCAGGGTAAGCGCATCGTTAAGGGCAAGCAAATCGGCGGCCTGTACCTGCATCACCTCGGCCACCTCACCGAGCGATACTTTGCGCTCGTCGCCGCCACGTTTGAGGCGATGCTGACTCTTCGCATAATCAACCAGTATGCGCCGCATCATCTGTGCGGCAATGGCAAAAAATTGCTCGCGGTTTTGCCACGTGACCTCTGTTTGCTTCACTAAACGCAAGTAAGCCTCGTGTACCAGTGCCGTCGGTTGCAGGGTGTGATTCGGGCGTTCCTGACGCAGGAAATAGGCGGCGAGTTTGCGTAACTCTTTATACGCCGCAGGCAATAATTCATTGAATAAATCGGTTGCAATCTCGTTTGCTTGAACGGTTGTCGAA
>JBIOWC010000607.1:0-8173 GCA_044868105.1 Blastocatellia bacterium | reverse complement strand
TTGGCTCGAAAATTTGTTGTCTCATCAAGTTTATAGTTTTAAGTTGTCCGCTTCATCAACATTGAGCGAAGCGCGATTGCGAAAGATTGAAATGATGATTGCCAGTCCGACAGCGGCTTCGGCAGCGGCCACCGTCATGACAATGAATACAAATAGCTGCCCGTTCATGTCTTGAAAGAAATTCGACATCGCTACGAAACTTAAATTCACCGCGTTGAGCATCAGTTCAATACAAAGAAAAATGGTGATGGCATTGCGCTTGATAAAAACGCCGATTGCGCCAATCGTAAATAGCAACGCCGATAACCCTAAATACCAAGATAACGGAACCATCCTATCTCCAGCTAAGGAAGCGAATGGGTGATAAGGGGATCTCAACTTTTCCCCTCTATACCCCGCTCACCTCCTTATAATTTAATCTCCATCACGACGCGCCAAAACCATTGCGCCGACCACGGCCATCAGCAGTAAAACGGATGTCACTTCAAAGGGTAATAAATAATCGGTAAATAAACCCACACCAACTTTCCAGGTTGTGCCAAAGGCGGTGTCAGAATTATCAACCCGGGGAATAGGCAAGTTCGGAACTTTCGTAACAATAAAAATACCTTCGGCGAGTAACAATCCGGCTAAGGGAATAGCCAGGAGTCTGAGGCCCCGCTGTTTATCAATATGGAGTTGGTCTTTCGGTTCGTTCAACAACATAATCACGAAAACGAAAAGCACCATAATGGCGCCCGCGTAAACCACGATTTGAATGGCTGCTAGAAATTGCGCATTCAAGGTAACAAACATTGCCGAAACCGCTGCCAACACGCCAATCAGCGACACGGCGCTATAGAGCGGATTGCGTTGCAACAGAATATTCAATGCGCTGCCAACGGCCATTACCGCGAAAATGATGAATAGAACCTTTGCCATATTAGCCCTTGAGGAACATTAAAACCGTACCGGTGAGAACAATGTTGAGGAGGGCTAAGGGAAGAAGCACCTTCCAACCGAATTTCATTAATTGATCGTAGCGAAAACGCGGCACGGTGAAGCGAATCCACATAATGATAAAAATAAAGATTAATGCTTTAATCGCAAAATAAAGGGGGCCCAGTAGCGGGTAACTGCCGACGCCCGGTCCTGACCATCCGCCAAAGTAAAGCGTGACCATCAGTGAAGTCGAAGTGATTAAATTTAAATATTCCGCCATCTGAAACATGACAAATTTCATGGATGAATATTCAGTGTGATAACCGGCAACCAGTTCCGAATCGGCTTCCGGTAAATCAAATGGTGTGCGATTGGTTTCGGCCAGGGCGGCGATAAAGAAAATCGGAAAACCGAGCGGTTGAAGGAGAATATTCCAGTAGCCTCTTGCCGATTGAAGCTCGACGATTTTCGATAAATCGAGAGTGCCAACGCAAAGCAAAACTCCAACGATTGATAGTCCAAGCGCGAGTTCGTAACTGATCATCTGAGCGCTTGAGCGCAATCCGCCCATCAAAGAATATTTGTTGTTCGACGACCACCCGGCAAGCACGATGCCGTAAACGCCCAACGAGGTGAGGGCAAAAATATAAAGTAGAGCGATATTAATTTGCGTGACATGAAGTTCGATGGTGCGCCCGAAGAGCGTAATCGAACTGCCGTAGGGAATAACGATGAAAGACATCAGCGCCGGAACCACAGCAATCGCCGGCGCCAGAATATATAACCATTTGGTTGCTTCAAGGGGAATGATGTCTTCTTTGAGAATCATCTTCAACCCATCGGCCGCCGGTTGAAGTAAGCCAAACGGTCCGGCTCGATTCGGGCCAACCCGAAGTTGAATCCAACTCATCACCTTGCGTTCAAGGAAAGTCAGGTAAGCTACGGCGGTGAGCAGGATAAAAATCATCACCGCACATTTAATTACCCATTCTAAAATCTGGTCTGTCATAACTGAGAAGTAAAATTGCGCAGCAGATTATCTGGTCCAATCGAGAATGCCTTTTCGATACACGTAAACGAGACCGGCAAGCAGCAACACCATAAACACCATCATCTCGCCATAGAAGACCCATTTGAGTGATTGATAGACCGGATCCTTGAGAATATTCGGAAAGACAACCGCCCAGGGAACCAAAAAAACGGTTTCAATATCAAATAACAAAAAGACCATCGCCACCAGATAAAATTTAACCGATTGTCGTTCACGGGCATTGCCAATCGGTTCGACACCGCATTCATAAGGTTCGAGTTTGATTTTCGTCGGGCGAGATCGTCCGGCAATTTTGGACATGACGATGATGACTGTTGCAAGTCCTGCCGCCATTACAAAAATGAGAAGTATCGGTACGTAATTAATCGTCGAAGATTGATCCATTATTTAATCCCAAAGGCGAATGATTTAGTAGACCCGATGGTTGAGTGTAACGAGCATTACGCCTTCAAAACAGGAGTAGGCATCTTAGAGCAACGCGAAATTGAGTGTCAAGTTTGCAGGCTTTGACTGAATACACATCCTTTCACGCGGAATACCGGATTTCAAAGGTGAAGGCGAAAATTTACCCAATGCCGATGAGGAATTAACAGCCTAGTTATTGAATTTGGATAAGGCGGGATTGACTGAGTAAAGGAGTTATCAGGCTTCAGGATTTAGCTCCTGTTTGATGTCAGCAATCCTGAAGCCTGAGGATGAATTAAGAATTCGGTTGTTTAATGTATTTTTGCGGGTCAACGGTCTGGTCGTTTTCACGCACTTCATAATGACAATGCGGACCGGTTGAGCGACCCGTGCTGCCCACATTACCGATTTGGTCACCGCGTTTGACACGTTGCCCTTGTTCAACGTTGATTTTTGACAAATGTCCATAGCGCGTGACGATGCCGTTGCTGTGATAAATCGCCACCAGATTTCCATAACCGCCCATCGGCGAAGCGTGAACGACAATGCCATCGGCCGTCGCTTTAACGGGCGTACCGAATTCAGCTACGATGTCGAGTCCGGGGTGAAATTCATGTCCGCCGCCCATGGGATTGCGGCGCGAACCAAAATCATCCGTGATATACCCTTCAACCGGAAAACCATCCGGAACGGTTGCCATCTTCAATTGTTCACTACGCAATGTCGAACCGATGGCGCGCAGATTGTTTTCCAGTTGTCCGGCCGCTTTGTCGAGCGAGGTGACGGTTTCAGGTCCGCCGGCCCCAACCAGTTTGTCCACATCCGGGCCCTGCTCCATCTTGGCTTGGCGAGCCAGCTCCTTCGACATATCGTTGATGTAAGAAATTTGTCCTTTTAATTTCGAGTAAGAATTTTTGTAGGTCTCGTTTTCCTGTTTCAGCTTCTCATAGTCATCTTTCATCGAGGCAATTCGAGCGCTCTCCGAGCCGGCATTGATTAAACCTATGATACCTAAAATACTACCTAAAATGAGTGCGCCGATAGCGCCGCCAATATAATAGATAAGTTTTTTCTCAAAGCTGAATTGTAACGCTTTACCTGAATATGGAAGAACGAGGATCGTTTGAATGCGATTATCGTCTGACATTCAGCATCTCCTTTAGCTTAATGTGTGCAAGCGTAGGAATGTTGCTAATGTCCACCCTAAACACTGGTGAGGGTACAACTATTTGTCCGGGGGCGGCCTGCACGTTCATTTTCATTGGGAAGTTGGAGGCTACCATACGAAACAGAGGCTGACAACCCTTCTGGTTGGTCGTAAGATTTTCGCAAGAATTTGAAATTTTGCGAAATCGGGCATCAATTTCAAATTAGATACCACTAGATGGCCATCTCTCGGCAACCCAAAAAGGCCATTCGGGAAAAGCCCTATTCACCAGTGACGAGTAAAATAAGTTTATTAAAAATTTCAAATTGAAGGTCGCAGAAACCGTGTTGATGGAAAATTATGTGACACTTCCAAAATGTTTCTGCGACCCAAAAAGGAGGAGGCTCAAGGCAAATTTACATTCAGGCTTAGACGGATCGCGCCTGATTGGGGGCAAAAATTTTATACAGCGCAAAGGCGATTAAGCCAAACATTACGACCCAGAAAAGCAGCCAGATTAGCTTTAAGGCAATACCTAAGAGCAGGAGCACAAAAGCAACCAGCTTGACCGCAATAATGAACGCAACGATGGAACCAACTGTCTTAATTACAACCCCTAAAAATCCCATAAGAAAACTCCTTTCAAACTTTGATGACAGTCAATAGACCGCCTTGGTGAACGGGACGCACGAAATGCTCAATATGGAGAGCACCGATTCAATATTCAAATTCATTCAATTTGCCGGCGCTTTGACGGGGGTATCCGATTTTGCCTGACGCGAACCATTGGCGGTGATGGTGATATTATTAAATGAGGTCCGCAACTTGATCTCCGGCCCGCCACCCATACCGGCTGAATAAACAACATGGTCACGCTCTTTGGTCGCCGGGCTATCGCTAAACCCGATGGTTTTCACGCGACCGCCCCGGCTTTCGGCATCGAGGTGATAGCTTGCCGCTTGCGGCAATTGCAAATTAATGTTCCCACGCGAATTTTCTACCGAGATGTCGCCATCAAAATCTGCGGCTGGTGCAAGCTTAACTTCCTTAAAACTGGTTTTAATGCTGATGGCTTCATGAAAGTTTTTGACAGAAACCTCGCCGTATGAAGTTTCAATATCAACTGTACCTCGTAACTCATCGCCGATAATATCGGCGTGTTCGGCATCAACAATCAGGATGCCTGAAATTGTTGATGTTTTGATGGTGCTGTGAACCGAACGAATCGTGATATCACCATTGATTTTTAGAGCTGTGACATCCGAATGCGGGGCGTCAATATCGGCGCTTCCGGTGTCGCTTAACTTAATGTTTCCGTGTTCGGTTTTCAAAGTCGTGCCTTCGGCGACGTTTTGAACATTGATGTTAGAAAAAGGGGATTCGACATTGAGCTCGCCGGTAATGCGATTCAACTCCAACGACCCTCTTTGCCCATTTAATTTCACATTGCCGGTAATATCATTCAAGCGAACATTTTTGGCGCCTTTTATGGTCACATCGCCAGTGATGCCAGTAGCCAGAACTTGATCGGAATTTTTGAGCGTCAATTCAACTGGGCCGGCGATATTAGAGGCTTCAATGTTACCGATGCTCGATTTCACCGCCAGACCGTTTTTAATATTTTGCGCAGAGATTGAGCCATAACTGTTGGCGATTGAAATATTCGCTGAGGCCGGCAATTCAAGTTCAATATCAGTTTGAAATTGTCCTTGTACCTGATCGCGATTCGTCGTGATTGAAAAACTTCCATCGGCATTTTTATCGACTTTAATTTGAATCTGATCAGCGATTTTCTGCGCCTCATCGCGATTCCAGGCGCGCACTTCTTTAACCAGACGGGCTTTGGGCTGGGTGCTGACCCCAACGATTTTCACATCGCCATAGCCATTGTTGACGATGACCTTGCTAGATGGGGGAATCGAAGCAATGGGCAAATCTTCATCTGTAAAAGCATATTTGTCGCCGAGAACTGAATCGCGAAGTTCACTGAGGAATTTGGGCAAATGGAGCGCACCAAGCACTTGAGGATTATTTGAGGCTTGATTGGCAAAAACTCCCGTGCCGACAATCAGTGAGAGCATCAAAACTTTACCCAGGGTGAAAAGTTTTGGTGGTTTGCCATCACTTTGCCGATGCGAATAATGACGAATCAATTCAATGATGGCGAAAATTGCCAGCAAAACAATCCAATAGCGACCATAAATTTGTAAGGGATTGAGGTCAGGTTGAACGCGACCGGCAAGGAAAAGAACGCCGATGAAAATCAACAGCATGCCACTTAAGGGCGAGCGCGGTTTGCGCTCTACGGCAAAACCCATGACCGCAGCAACGCCGGCAATGAGAGCGAAAAGGGGCCACAACCCCATCACCCATTTTGCCGCGATGATGCCCGAGGTCGCGGCAAAGAAAACCAAACCGGCAAGGATAAGAAATCCGCCGATAAACGGCAGCCAGTTTTTCTTGCGCCGATGGTTCGTCGGAGTCAGATCATTGAGTGGATTGGTTTGATAACCCCACTCGGTTTGATTTTTGTTTTTGTCTTTGATTGACACGGTCTTTCACCTGCATCACCAACGAACGATATGAAAATCAGTTACCGATAATTGCCCAACCGCGATGATTGATTGGCGTTGTCGCGCTCAGAGAAATTTCCCGTGACCAGATAGAGATTCTTGCGCTCGGCATTCTCCTCTGAATATTCCCGCGATTGTTTGAAGTAACGAGTAAGGAGATAGCCGCCAAGGAAGATCAACGCCACAGGCGCTAAACGCGAAAAAGAGATAAGCCCTGAAAGCGGTCGAATGAGCTGGATAAAGACCGCAAGCCCGATGACAATTAAACCAACACCGATGGCTGGCGCGCGTTTAATGAGCGCTTGTTTATAGCGTTCTTCATTTTCGGCAGGGCTTTCGCCCTCGCCAATGGCCCGCGCTGTGCGATACGAATCAATGATTGAGTGAATGTAGAAAGCCATCCCGGCAAGCCCGAAGAGGGGGCTGATTCTGCCAAGGTAAAACAGTCCGAAAATAGAGATGAACTGCACGAGGGCTTTCACATTTTGACGGTTGAAAATCGCGCCGCCGCTCGGGAAACAAGCGAATACCGTAGCAAAAAAGGCTTTTCCTGTTGATGAGCTTTTCGGACGATAGTAGTGTTGATAATTGCCTGGCTGTTGATACCCTCTTTGTAAAAGTTGAATACCGGCAACGATGCAATCCTGACAGTAGGGATAACCTTTAATTCGGTGGTCGCAAGAGGTGCAAAGTCCGCGATTGCAATTCGAGCAATATACTTGTGCGGTAATCTGTGTGTGATAAGCGCAAACCATAATCCTTATTTAATTCCTACCTTTTAACTTGATTTAAATAACCCTTCAATAATTGGCAACTCATCCGCCTGAGCTGTCATTTCATCTAACGATTCGTTTTCAATAGAGTTTCGCCTAAATAGATTGATTACAAAATAAGACTCAGCTACCTCATCATTTACTGCTCCCTGATTTCTTGGATTCCGATTTTGGTGAGGCGGAATGAGGGGTGGTTGCCGCATCAAATTCGGTTTCGCCGCCAAGCGTCTGCCACATCTCCCCGATATCTGAACGAACCTTTTTAAGTTCCGCCATCACTTCATATTGTTGAGCGTAGAGTTCTGTGCTGCGGCTATAAAGTGTGGCCGCCTTGGATTGAATGCCATAGAAAGCGCCGGCAATCGTTCCATCATCGGAAAACCCGACAATCATCAAGGCAAACATCGCAAACGCCAAACCTGAGGCGGTGGCATAGTTCCAGGCTCGGGTTTGCGTATTACGCGGCATTAACGCAGCCGCTAGGGCCGCAATTTTGTTGGCAAACTGCTTTCTCAGCGACCGTTGTTGTGCAGAAAATACCGCCAGTAATTTGGCGTTCAGGCAATCTGAAGGATCAACCTCTTCAAAGGTGTGAACTGAGTGACAGGCGGCGACCGCATAGACGACTTCAGTGAGCAGGCTTGAACAGGCGCCGCATTGTTGTGTATGAGTTTCAAATTTGTGATAGGTCGTTGCCGGAACAAAGCCATCCAGAAAATCGGTTATCAGTTCTTCGAATTCGTTACAACTGAGCGGCGCTAGTTTCGATTGAATGGAAAACAAGGCGCTCTCTAACTCAACCGGCAATTCCATCTCTTCTTTAACATCGCCGAGCGCCAGCTTGATTTCATCCATCAAGTTGCGGCACCTGCGACATTGAAGCGCGTGCGCGGCAAAGCGGCTGGACTCGCTCTTTGACAGTAATCCGTCAAGATACTCACTAATTTGGGTTTCAAACTTATTACAATCCATACATCATTCCGGGGGCTTGCCCCGACCTCCGACTCTCAACAATTCTTCAACGTCTTTTTAGACGTTTGCCAGTGGCTGGTGGTCGTTGCTCATCGTTAAAATTATTCGATAAAAATTGTCAAATAAACACACGCAACCTAAAAACTACCAACTTCTATTTTTTGCGCCTGAACCATTTTGATTGTTCAACAACTAAGGTTTTGATGAATCCGGTAATCCCATCCTCTAATTAATCCGGGTTCACTTTCATTCTACGTAAGACCTTCGCCAGTTCGATTCGTCCGCGATTGATGCGGCTTTTGACGGAGCCTTCCGGGATGCGCAGCAAATC
>JBIOWC010000606.1:0-5477 GCA_044868105.1 Blastocatellia bacterium | reverse complement strand
CACGAGGCGGTTATACGGTTTTGATGTTGGCGGCGATGAGTAATCGTGCGGATATGATAAAGATATTGCTCGAACAAGGTGCGGATATAAATTTCAAAGAAGCGTCGCATGGGTTTACCGCTTTGACTTATGCCATCTGGATGGAAAATGGTGAAATTGTTCAGCATTTATTGAAAAACGGTGCCGACCGTTTTTCACGAGATACGGATGGGCGCAACGCTTTAGACCATGCCGAGTTAACCGGTAATGAAGCGATCATCCGGCTATTGAAAAACCATTATTAGCCCTGTAATCACACACCATTCCTGCGGAGGGTTTTATGTTACCGGACACTATGATGGCCACCAAAGCCGCAGTTGCCGAGCGGCGCAAAAAAATCATCACGGCTGCCGAAAGATGGATTGGCACGGTTTATTTAATGGGGGGCGATTCGGCAGAAGGGATTGATTGTTCGCATTTCGTCTACGAAGTTTACAAAGAAGCGCTCGACGCCACGATTCAATATTTGAGCTCAGGTTTCCTTGCCGGTTCCATGGATTATTTGCAATACGGGATGACCTTCGCTGACGTAGAAGTCCCTGAAGTTGGCGACCTCATTATTTGGGATGGGCATGTCGCTATCGTTACCGACCCGACCGCCGGAGAATTTATTGGCGCGCAAACCTCTACGGGAGTTGCGAAAGCAAATTGGAAGACCAATAGCTATTGGAGTCAGCGTTCAGGTCGCAAGTTCCGCCGCCACATCCTGCTGTTTTGATTATTGCCCAAACCCGGTTACTGATTGCGTTGGGACGGTTGTCTTCAGCACGGCTTCGGTTAAGATTTACCCGTTGTCTTTACATTCTTCTCAAAAAAGTTCAGCACTTCTGTAATGGTTGCGCCGACAATGAGGATATGGTCGGCATCAGGGATTTCCAGATACTTCACGTTGAGCCCGGATTTCTGCGCCGCGTTGAACATATCGCGCGACCCCTGGGGCGGGACGATGCCATCTTTGGCGCCGTGAACGATGAGAATTGGTAAGCTGCGCACGGTTTCCAGCAACCGGCCTCTAACCGCATCCGGCACCCCGCCGCCGGCTACGGGCGCGATGGCCGCAAAGAGTTCCGGCTTTGCCGAAGCGATTTGCCAAACCCCGCCGCCGCCCATCGAATGCCCGGTTAAATAAGTTCGCGTCGCGTCAATCTTATAATCGCGTTTAACGGCTTCTGTCACTTTCACCACATCTTCGAGCGCAACGGGTCGCCCGTACCCGGCGTACCGTCCCCGACCATTGGGGGCGGCGAATATCCAACCGCGTTTTTCGGCTTCGCCTTCAATCGTCGCTTCGTCATACAGATTACTGAAATAGGATTTCTCGTCGCCCATAAATCCATGCAGCATCACAACGAGAGGGCGCGGCGATTTGCCATCATAATTTTTCGGCACATAGAGGCGATAGGGCACAAGCTGACCGTCGGAAGCCAGATAAGCGCGCTCGATTTCGCCGCGTTCCGCTGCGAAGGGATTCTCGCCTTTCAACAAGGCTTGCAAAGAGAGTTCAATGCGCCGCATATCCTGAAGCGGGTCGGACGGGTCTTCGCCAACAGATTTGTTATAAGTCGAAATTCTTTGCCACCAGAATTCGGGAGTTGCGACCTGTTCGGCGACGGCTTTGACCTTCGGGTCAGTGGAATCTTTTATCGCTCGAATCATGGTCTGCGCGATTTGCAGACGGTTGGTGAAACCGCTGATTGCATAGATCGGCTGTTTGACTTCGCCAATCTTTTTACCCTCTGATTCAATGGTTCCGACAACGTTATACATCCCGTCGGGAACCGCCAGCCGCCGACTCGCCATGGTTGCGGTCTCAGCAATCGGCAAAGAACTACCGATGGTCATGGATTTGAGCGCGCCGGTTTTGTCTGCCGGTCTTAGTTCAAAGGTGATGGTTGGCGAAGACGGAAAGGCTTTGTCGAGGTTAGCCGGGAAAATTCTGACTAATGAAACCTGCAATTCCGCATTAGGCTCAAGCACCAGAAAATTGGTTTCAATGGCTAGCGACGCTAAAAATTTAGCGCGTTCGTCCCAGGCGCGATTTCCTAAAATCGCCATCCCTTCGCCGAAGATTTCAAATAGCTCAAGAATTTTTCCGCTGCGAAAGGCCTGTTCGCCGCGTTGCCTGAGGGGTTCAATTGCCGGAAAGTTTTGCCCGGCACGTTTTTTCTCAATATAGAGTTTATTAAATTCAGCATTGCGCGCGAGCAATTCATTGAAATAGGGAATGGTTTGCGCGTTGAGGTTAATGGCGCTGAACATAAAAACCACCACGAGAGAAAATGCGACGAAGTTTTTTTTCATTGTCGAAAGGCACCCTCCAAAAATTCTTTCTCAGTCTAGCATAAAATTACCTCAACTTAAGCATTGAACCAGTCCTCGCTAAGGGGCAGGCAGGCTTCATAAACAATAAGCCCAACCCCTCAAAAACCCGGGTTTGCCTGCGAATAAAGCGCAAGAAACGGATGGCACGGATAAAGCCTATCCGGAAAATTCGTTCCTTCCACTTTATCCGCAGTTAAATTATTAACTTTAGCCAACAGGAGAGTAAATTTTGCGGCACTACCTAAATAGGTTTGGCAATGCTGACCGGCGTTAGGTAATGGGTCAGAGTGAAATTAGGGGAATGAAAATATTTATCGGTAAAAGAACGGCGGTCTGTTGTCAGGGACAAGGTTAACTTCTGATGGGGCGGAAAAGACGGATTGCGGGTTATCTGCCCCAGCCGATGGCGCTTTATCCGCCTGTTCCGTCTACTCCGGAGATAACCTTTTACTTGTCGTTAGGTGGGACTTTACTTTTTTAGCGCCAATCGAATGCCAACCTATCTCATACTGACCCACTACTCGGCGTTGGCGTGACCTGAGAGATTGTGTTACATTCACAGCCGCAGTTCATAAAACTAAAAAAATGTTGCTCCGCAGTAAAACAGTTTTTCAGTTGTTTTCTCCTCACCAAACAAGTCAGTCCCCGAATTATTAAAGTTCAAGCCTCACTTGAACCAGTCACTCATTAGGCAAACCGACAATTGAATAAGGAGGCAAAAACCCGATGGCTCTTACTTTGCAGCAGGCCGCACATTTAAGTCGGCGCATGGCGTTTGGTTCGCCGCCCGAAGAACTCGATAAACTGACCCGCAAGACGCGCAGCGACGCGGTTGATTATTTTCTGAGCTATGAATCCGTCAATAATGACGAGATGGAAAACTATCTACGCAAAAATTTTAATCCGAAAAAATTTACCCCGATGGATGACATCCAACTGTGGTGGATTATGCGGATGGGACTGACGGCGCGTCCCTTTGAAGAGAAGATGACCCTCTTCTGGCATAACCATTTTGTCTCGGCGCTCGACAAAGTTCCCTATCCGGCAATGTATGTGCAAAATCTCTTATTGCGCTCCCAAGCCTTGAACCGGTTTGACGACATTGTGCTTAGTGTCGCCAAAGACCCGGCAATGCTTGTCTATCTCGATGGCATCACCAATGTTTTAGGCAATGCCAATGAAAATTTTGCCCGCGAGCTGCAAGAGCTCTTTACCATGGGCATCCTGGACCCGGTGACCGGCGAACAAAACTACACCGAAAAAGATGTGAAAGAGATCGCCCGCGCCTTTACCGGCTGGAAGTTCAAAGAGAAGGGCGAAAAGAAATATAAATATGTTTTCTATATGGAAAACGATAAACATGATTTCGGACCGAAAGAGATTTACGGGCGCACCGCCAACTACAGCGGCGAAGATGTGATTTCGGTGATTTGCGAGCGCCGGGCGACGGCGAGATTTTTAGTCAATAAACTTTTCAATGCGTTTGTCTATCCCCTGACTGACAGCGCTGAAGACAAAGCGACGATTGAAAAATTCGCCAATGTCTATTTCAGCAGCAACCATTCCATCAAAGAATTGATGCGGGCGATTTTCAATTCCGATGAATTTTTCAGCCCGCGCGCCGAGTTCGCCTTGATTAAAACCCCTGCCGAAGTCACGGTCGGCGCCATTCGCATGCTCGGCGCCGATTATTATCCCGGCAGTTTTGAACGCATTGATTATGAAACCTATGTCGGGTTTAAGAGCATGGGATTTGATTTGCTTAACCCGTTTGATGTGTCGGGATTTCCGGTCAACCTCGGTTGGCTCAACACCGCGACCATGCTGGAGCGCTATAACTTTGCCGCGCGATTGGTCAGCACACGCGAAGTCACCAAAGAATCGCCCGGTCTGGGGCTGGATAACAAAAAGCTCAAAAAATATGTCGCTTCGAGCGCCGAACTGACGGTGAGAAATTTTCTTTCCGTGATGGGGTCGCTCAATGTAGATGGCGAGACCCTGGGGATTTTGACCGATTACCTGACCAAAGATGACGACGGCAGTCGCGTCGCTTTTGAAGTGGACGACTCTTTCATTGATAAAAACATTCGCGGCCTGGTCTTTTTGATTATGTGCCTGCCCGAATTTCAATTGAATTAAGCGGAGGGAATGATGGGAACAACAAGAAGACAATTTATCAAACGCAGCGTCGGCGCGGTGAGCGTGGGGGTGGTGATGCCGCATCTATTGATCAACACGGCGCGCGGCGCTTTGGCCGCGAACCCGAATCGCAAAATCGTGGTGATTATTGAATTTTCCGGTGGCAATGACGGACTCAACACGGTGATTCCCTACAGCGACCCGAACTATTACAGATGGCGACCGACGATTGGCCTGAAAGATGCGGAAGTCGCCAGCACGAAAATTTCCAACGCCCTGGCCTTGCATCCTTCGATGAGCAAACTCAAAACGCTTTATGATGCGGGCAAGGTTGCCGTCATCGCCGGTGTCGGTTATCCGAATCCGAATCTTTCGCACTTCACCTCGGCGGACATTTGGCACACGGCGAACGTGACCTACGAAGGGCGCGGCACCGGCTGGCTCGGCCGATATGCAGACCTGGCGCTGGTCAATCAGGGGGGACTATCAGCAGTTTCGATTGTTGACCGGTTGCCGAAAACCTTTGCCGCGACACAGAAAATCATTCCGAATATTCCAAACTTTGACGGGTACGGATTAAACACCGATTGCAACCATGAAGAGAACCGGCAAAACATTCTTGATGCTTTCTTGAAGATTCACCGCCGCAGCTATCCGGTTGATACCTTCGTCGAACGCACCGCCAAGCTCGGACTGGATGCCGTTGCCGGAGCTTTGGATTTTCAAGCCCAACTTGATTCCTATCAATCAACCGTGGATTACCCGGATAACAATAATCTGGCTGAAGGGTTGCAACTGCTGGCGCGCATTATCACGACGGTGCCGGAATCAAGCTTGCTTTATGCGCGCATCGGCGGCTTCGATACGCACGCCAATCAGATAGAAGGAACCAACCGGTTGCAGGGGCAACACGCCAATTTGTTGCAGGATTTTTCCGATGCCGTCAAAGCTTTTTATGATGATATGGCTGAACACGG
>JBIOWC010000605.1:0-5585 GCA_044868105.1 Blastocatellia bacterium | reverse complement strand
CAGACTTGCAGCAACAAGTGATTTTTATAACTAGTGACTTTTATTTGCGAGCCGGTAAATTGCCTGAAGTGGCTTAACTTCAGTTCTCCCCTTCTCCCCGCCTCCCTGTCTCCCCTTCATTTCTGTGTCGCTTAGGGGCTAGTTTAGAGCGCCCGTCCGGGTGAACTACATAATGGGGTCGCCATATTTAACCGCGAGGATTTTTTGCGCGCTGTCGCCGATGCGAAAGTCTTTGATAATCGTATCGCGACGTTTCATCTGCTCAGGCGTGCGGGTGTTGGCTTTGAGTAAGCTTTCCATCTCATCCAGTCCACGTCGCAAATCACCCGCATGGCGATAGGTAATTGCCAGCGTAATGGCCAAACCAATATAAAAATCATCCGCGCCTTCGGCTTCACTGATGTCAGCTTTCGCTTCGTTGATTGCCAGACGCAACCGCTCAATTTCAGCTTTGTAAAAATCGGCGAACTCGCGCGACGCATTGATATAGCGCCCGTTGTGCCAGGTATACACCAATTTCACATTCGGCGAAGCGGCGTGCGAGAGTTCGCTGTAAGATTCCCAACGCGCATCGGCGACAATCAATTCAAAAATTTTGTCACCGTTGAGGTCGGCAATCTTTTGAATCGGCGCGGCCGCAACGAGCCCGGCTTTATGAGCTTTGACCTGATAAATCTCCGTCGGGTTACACGCCCAGCAATTGCCGCCGCTCGAACTCTGCACCAGAATCTCTTTCAGCCCGTCGCCATTAATATCTGTCATATTGAGCCGGGCGAGGTCACCCAGCGCCGCAAAAGAAAAGAAGAATTCGGTGCGGCGAAAGATGGTCTTGACCATCTTGCCGTCGCTTTCAATGAGCCGGAATTCATATGCGTTTTTCGGCTCCTGGGTATTGGCGCGCTCGAAGATTGCCGCCAGGAGATGATTTGCAGGCTCCTCCAAACTGGCTTCCAGAGCCTCTTTCAAGGTTAATCCGTCGGCGGCTAGGCGGGTGATTTCAGGTTGAAATTCGGCGCTGACTTTCACCGGCGCATTGGTTGGTTCTTGCCGCAGCGGGTGAGACAGGGAAAGCCGAGCGCTCGCATTGCCGGCCACTGATTGCAGCAGGCAAAACGTCACCATCACCGGAATGAAAATCCAAAGGCGCACGCTGTCTCCCTTTCATCAATATCTGTGCAGGAAACCCCTGCAACGCAAATCTGTTCAATCTATTTTGCCAGGGCAATGATTTCAATCATCGAGTCGTGTATGAAACCGTTGCTGGCGATGATTTCGGGTTTATAAGGCGAAAACGCGCCGCCCGAAAAATCGCTGACCCGCCCTCCGGCTTCCGTCACGATTAACCAACCGGCCGCCATATCCCAGGGGCTTAAATTCAATTCCCAGAAGCCGTCGAAACGCCCGCAGCCGACATAACATAAATCGAGCGCCGCCGCCCCGTCGCGCCTTAAAGCCTGCGCGTTCATCGCAAAGTTTGTCCAATGGTCGAGGTTCGTCAGGTTTGACGATTTAATGTCGTAGGGAAACCCCGTTGACAATAAACTCTTCAACAGTTCTCTGGTGTCTGAAACCTGAATCTTGCGGTTGTTGAGCCAGGCGCCGCTGCCCCGTTCAGCCGAAAACAATTCATCGCGCATCGGGTCATAAACGACACCGATAATGGCTTCGCCTTTGTATTCCAGCCCGATGGAAACGCAGAAAATCGGATAGCCATGCGCGTAATTGGTGGTGCCGTCCAGCGGGTCAACAACCCAACGATAGTCCGAACTGGTCTCTGCAAATCCCCCTTCTTCGGCTAAAACCTGATGACGCGGAAAGCGTGTGGCGAGGCGTTCGCGGATGAGGGCTTCGCTGGCAAGGTCAACTTCAGTAACCAGATTAATCTCGCCTTTATGTGAGATTTGAAAATTGGTATTGAGCCGGTCGCGCAACAAAGCGCCCGCTTCTTTCGCCACACTGATGGCAAATTCAATCATTCGTCCGTTGTCCTTTGTGGTTGGTCATTTGGTTTTCGCAACAGGTTGATGTAGTCGATTATTTTCTTCTCGTACCAAAACCGCTTGGCCGCGTCTTTGCTGGCGGAGATGAATCCGACGTGGCCGCCGTGTTCGGTAGCCAGCAAGGTGATGTATGGGTTTTCATTCACTTCACGACTCTCAAACGACGCAAAGGGAATGAAGGGGTCGTCTTTGGCGTGCAGGATAAGCGTCGGCGCTTGAATCTCTTTGACGAAGCGAATGGCGCTGGCTCGGCTATAATAATCGGCTACGTCGCGAAAACCTGCGTGACGCGACGTATAAATGTCATCGAATTTTCGAATCGTCCACACCCCTTGCAATTTCGATGCGTCATAGTGGTCGGGAAAGAGCTTGGCCTTGCGGCGCATGCGGTTTCTCAAACTGTGAATAAAGCGAATGTGATAAATAAAATTCGAGCGCATCTCTATCGCATCGGCGCAAATCGTCAAATCAATCGACGGCGATACCGCAATAATGCCTTTGACTTCGGGCGGGATTGTTTCCCCATATTCGCCCGCCAGTTTCACGACGACATTGCCGCCAAGTGAAAAGCCGGCAACGTAAATTTCACTTAAGCCGTCGCGCTCGATTAACTCTTTGAGGATGACGCGCAAATCGTCGGTCAACCCCGCGTGATAGAGCGTCGGGGTGAGATGTTCGGTGCCGCCGCAATTGCGGTGATTGACCCTGACCACATTGAAACCGGCTCTCAGAGCCTGTTCTGCGGTTCCTATCATATAACCGGAATCAATCGAGCCTTCCATGCCATGCAGCAAGAGCAGCGTTGGACGACCCGTTTTATCCGCTTGCCAGGAGCAATCGCCGGCCACCTGGGTGGCCGCGGCAACATCGAAGAAACGTGTTTTTGCCATCGCCGCCAGGCGCGGGGCGCGCCGCCGAAACAGCGACCCGCAGATGGTCTGCGCGTGTCCGTTTTTAATCGCCGGATGCGGCACAAATGGGGTGCGCGAGAGTTGTTCCAGAATGAATGCTTTATTCATAAAACCTGATTTGATTGTAGTGCGCCGCGAAAGGGCTATCAAGGAAGGCAAAAGAAAGTAAACGCCAAGCGGATGAGCTGGAGTTGAAAAATCGGCGAACGCCAGGGCCAGAAAATAATCAGAAGACTTTTATTCTCGAACAGCGCAGGGCCTTCTAAACGGTATGCAAAGGCCGAGGCGCAAGCCCTGGCAGGCTTTAGCCTCAGCAAGCTTTAGCCTCAGCAGGCTTCCGTATGATGAGGGTCGCAGTCGGCGGTTTGCAATCCGGCCTTTTATTCGGTTTCGCGCTTCAGGTCTACCGCTTCCAAGGAGCGGGTGGTGCGCTCGGTAATGCTCGATGCGGGCTCTGGAAGCGCGCGCAACTTGGCCTCATCAACCGCTTGGGCTCTCGGCTCTTCCAGGCGTTCCGTGTCGCGCGCCTCTTCAGCGCCTTTCTTACGCCCCCATAACATGCGAATGAACACGCCTTCGACCGCAAGCATAATCAGGAAGCTTATCAGGGAGAAGAAAATAACCAGACCCACATCGCCAGGTTGGTTGAACACCGATTTCAACACCGCCATTAGACCGACGATGGCTCCAAGACCGCCGACGAATACGAAGGTTATGGCTGCCACAAGCATTTCGGGTCTCACTTCAGATGATTTCGCGAGGCCCTGATCTCCTCTCAACTTGGCTCCGCACTGATTGCAATAACTCAAGCCGATCGCCACCGCTGTACCACAGGATGAACAATACATCTTTGCCACCTCCGTGATGTCCTACGACAGAGCGAACCGGTGAGTTCGGCAAAGCTCTCGCGGACTTCGGGGCGCGGCGCTAACAGAAAATCGCCACCCCTGTGTAATTATCGTGCGCCTCTTTCGCACGCCGGAGAATTCTCGTTTCCATCCCTGCAAGCCAATCCGCAGGCCGATGCGCTTTGGCAAGTTCGGCTTCCATCTCAGTTTCTAAAAGGTATTCCCAAAACCCATCCACACAGAGCAGAAAAGCATCGCCGCTCTTAATAGGTTGCCGGGTTTTTCGGATTGCCGGGTGCGCCATCTCGTCAGTTCCGAGTGAACGCAACAAACGATTGCGGTCCGGGTGATGGCGTATTGCTTGGCGTGAAATCGCCCCGCCATCAGCGAGCGATTGCGCCACGCTATGGTCTTTGGTCTGGAAAACAATTCGTCCGTCACGGAAATGGTAGATGCGCGAATCGCCCGCGTGAGCGCAGAGAAAAGTTTTGTAATCGCTGGTAAGCACCGCCACGGTTGTGCGCATGTCGCGCAATTTTGCCTGGCGTTGTTGTTCTCTGGCGATGGCCTCTTGAGCGACTGTAAAGTGTCGCTCAAGCGCTTCGCCGGTGATTTCGCGGTTGTAACGAAACGAGGTGAGAATAGTTTCAACCGCTAAATTTGCGGCAACCTCGCCGCCTTTATGTCCGCCAAGACCGTCGGCGACGACCCAACAGGCGCAATCCTCGAACATCAAATTACCGCTGCTATCTTCATTGCCCTGGCGTCCGCCGCATTTGGAAAGCGTGGCCATTTGAAATTTTTTCATCGCTCTTCTACCCTCACTTCAAAAAGATTTTGCGGGTCGCCGACATAAAATTTTTCCTGCCCAATTAACTGACGCGGTTGGTTGGCGCCGAGCCTTTCGCTGTGTCCGCCGTTGATCACGAAGGTGCCGTTGGTCGAGCCAAAATCTTCAAGCCAGAAACTTCCGGTTGGCTGGTCGAACCGCAAACTGCAATGGCGTTTGGATATTTCGTCAAAATTTTGCGACGCAATCAATTGGCAGGCGTTGGGGTCGCGCCCGATAAAGACCGGCAGGCCATTGAGTTCAACCTGCTGACCGGCCAACGCCCCTTGAAGACCTCTGACCACCGCTACGGCTCTGTTTGCTGGCTTGCGTATGAGCGGAGATTCAGGTGCTGATTTCAACTCGAACATGGTTTGCGTATCGCTTAGATAAAAGCGTTCGCCCGGTTGTAAGGCTCGCGCCACGCCGGATTGCAGGCGTTCGCCCGAAGCCAGAAAGGTGCCGTTGGTTGATTCGCAATCTTCAAGCAGCACCGCTTGTCGCGCCGCGTCGAAACGAAGGCGACAATGACGGCTCGAAATGCCATCAACGATTGCCGGAATGACCAGCTGCGCCTGACGCGGGTCACGGCCAATAATCAGGGCGTTGCCATCCAATTCAATCTCTTCTCCGGCATAACAACCGGCAACCCCGCGCAACCGAGGCTGAGAGGCTGACGCAATTGCCTGATTATCTCTCTTGATAACCCGCGCCGCTTGTTGCAATGGCTTCTTGAAGAGGGCGGCGATGCTTTCACGTTTTTGATAGGCCGCCAGACCGAAGAGCAACATCGCCAACAAACCGCCGCCAATGAAGATGGCATTGACCAGATTGAAGCCTTTTTTGTGGGTTTCTTGTTGACCTTTAGCGCTTGCATCTTTTTTGCCCGCATCGGCAGAAGGCAAAGGGATGTCGTTGCCTGCGGCCATCTCTTTGTTGCACTCCTCAATGAGTTTGTGAACTTTGGTGTGCGCCGGAAAGAGTTGTTTGACGGCTC
>JBIOWC010000604.1:0-4226 GCA_044868105.1 Blastocatellia bacterium | reverse complement strand
AAAATGCAAAGAGCCCGGTCGCGCCCAAAATGACAAGAACCAATATTGTGGCCTGGCGATTATCAGATTTAAGGATGTATTGACGGTACTGGTCTTCGTAATGTTTAGCGACAAACTCCCCGAAAAGATTTAAGCGGTCGTCTTTTTCTTCTTCAAACAATTGCGGCAGTTCCGCTTCAGAAGCACGCCTATCCGAAAGTTCTTGCATACAAAATGCCCTTTAGTGATTTGATTGAGCGGGTGAGGGGCTGATAGTTACTCGCAAAATCTTACTTTTAAGTTTGCTGCTCTCACGGGTATCGGGGAAAAGACAGGCATTTTAACAACAAAGGGAGAAAACTAACAATAATCCGCCAATAAATATTCCAGCCCGGAGCCCCTACAAGAATCGAAAAACGGTCTGGGACTGATTTAACAGACAATTTACCAGGGGCAATTGCCGATTGTTGACGGCTGACTAGACAGATGCAAATTGCTCAAGTTATATTCCAAATTCAGAATGTTGATGAACTCTCGGGTTTTAGTTCTGAATGCGTCCTTCGAGCCGATAAACGTCTGTACGGCTCGCCGCGCGATTGTGCTGATTTTGAAAGGCGTGGCGCATGTCGAAGAACACTCCACTAAATGGCTGCATTCATCGCGGTTTTCCATGCCTTTACCGTCAGTGATTCGACTCACCGAATACATTCACATTCCTTTCGAGCGCAAGAGCTTATCGCGAAAAAATATTCTGATGCGCGATAACAACACCTGCCAATATTGTGGGCGCGCCTTTGCGCCGCAAGAGTTAACCCTGGACCATATTGTTCCGCGTTCGCGCAATGGCGATTCGAGTTGGGATAATCTGGTTGCCTGTTGCAGGAGTTGCAACAATCGCAAGGGCAATCTGTCGCCCGAAGCCGCTGGAATGCGCTTACTGAAAAAACCGCAGGCTTATAATCTCCACGTCAATCGCCAGATTATTCGCTACCTGGGCCGCGCCGATGAAGCCTGGCGAAAATACCTCTTCTATTAAAATCCTTCGCTCCGGGTCAGGTGCCAGGGGTATTTAGAATGCGAAACCAAGTGCAGCAGGAGACCGCTAAGGACCACTGACCAATGACTTGACTCTGCGCTATGAAACCTTCATCATAACGGGGTTCAACAAATAGCGTGTTCAGACTGAACAACCGACTGCACAGCGAGGAGGCTGCAAATCCCAAAGCGATAAACTTACCCGATGAATCCATTGATACAAGCAGTCTTTGAAGTTCAAGAAGCAACTCTGATGGCTGGACGCGCGCTTCGCGCTCCGTTTTCCAGACCGCAATATGTCCGCGAAATCATCACCCAAATGGACACCATTGGTGTCGGTTCGCTGATGATTATCGTCTTAACCGGCGCCTTTACGGGTTCCATCTTGGCGCTGCAAACTTCCAGCACTTTGAAAACCTTTGGCGCAACCGGGGTGACCGGCACGCTGGTTATGACGTCGTTGGTGCGCGAAATGGGGCCGGTACTGGCCTCGTTGATGCTTGCCGGACGCGTCGGGTCGGCCATCGCCGCTGAACTCGGTTCGATGGTCGTATCCGAACAGGTTGACGCGATGCGCGCGCTCGGCACTGACCCGATTAAGAAATTGGTTTGGCCGCGTTTGCTGGCGCTTTTGGTGATGACCCCAGCGCTCACCTTGGTGGCCGACATCGTCGGCGCAATCGGCGGCTGGGTCGTGGCAACGAGCTTAATGAACGTCGCCAGTTCGGTCTATATCAGTTCCGCCAAAGACGCGCTGAATTATAGTGATATTGTTGGCGGCGTGTTAAAACCCCTGGTCTTTGGCTTAATCATCGCCGTGGTCAGTTGCCGCGCCGGGCTGCGGACCCACGGCGGCACCGTCGGCGTGGGTCGTTCAACCACGCAAGCCGTTGTCATGTCGGATATTTTAATTCTGGCTTCAGATTTTTTCCTGGGAAAGTTGATACTCGCGTTCAGTTCGTAGACAGGATTTAGGATTGAGGATATAGTCAGGGTTGAAATCATCCGGCGCCTAAATCCTCAATCCTAAATCCTCAATCCTGATCCCTATGTCGAAAAACATCAACCGAGCAATCGAATTTGAAAATGTCACGATGGCTTATGATGATAACGTCATTCTCGATGACGTAAGCTTTTTCGTAAATCCCGGCGAAACCAAAATCGTGATGGGCGGGTCGGGAACCGGCAAATCAACGATTTTGAAACTGGTGCTCGGTTTGATTAAACCGCAATCCGGGCGCATTCTGGTTGATGGCGAAGAGATTACCTATTTATCCGAGCGCGACATGACCGAGGTGCGCAAAAACATCGGCATGGTCTTTCAAGAAGGCGCGCTCTTTGATTCGCTTTCGGTTTATGAAAATGTCGGCTATCGCTTGTTTGAACGAGGCGTGAACGAACAGGAGATTGAAGATAACGTGCGCCGTATGTTGCGTTTTGTGAATCTTGAAAATAGCATTGATATGATGCCTTCGGAATTATCCGGCGGTATGCGCCGCCGCGTTGGCATTGCGCGCGCCCTGGTTGGCAGTCCCAAATTAATTCTCTTTGACGAACCAACCGCCGGGCTTGACCCGATTACGGCGCGGGCCATTCTGGAACTGGCAGTCAAATTGCGCGACCTGGAGGGTGTGAGTTCGATCTTCGTCACCCACAGAATTGATGACATCAAATTGATGTCATCCAATTACGCCACCATTGATGAACACGGCGAAGTTGTTTTCAAAAGCGAGGGCGGGAGCTTGAATTTAATCAACACCAAATTTCTGATGCTCAGACAGGGTAAGGTTATTTTCAGCGGCTCGGATGAACAACTCTGGTCATCGAAAGACCCGTACATTCAGGACTTTTTGCGCGAATCTTAACGGCAGCCGGTCGTCGGCAGTCGGTGGTCGGTAAATGTGCACCGCCCGCCGATTGCCGCCCGCCGCCTACCGGTTACCGGAGGACATATGCCGAGAACCAAAACCACATTCTCTCAACTTAGAGTCGGCTTGTTGGCGCTTGCCACCATTGCCATTCTCATTATGTTTATTCTTTCGGTCACGGGCGATATCAGTCTCTTCAAAAAAACCCTGACCATGACCACCCGTTTGCGAGCCGCCGAAGGCCTAAAAGCCGGCGATGAAGTGCGCCTGGCCGGTAAACTCATCGGCAAAGTCGAAAGCGTCGGCTTTGCCGGCATCCCGTCAACTTCAAATGATAAGCCGATTCTGGTGGTGATGAAACTAGACGCCAAAGAAGCGCAAGACCGCATCCGTGAGGATTCAAAAACTATCCTCGCGCAACAAGGGTTTCTCGGCGACCGCGTCATTGATATATCTCCGGGCACCGCAGCGGCGCGTCCGAGAGGCGATGGTGAAGAGATTCCGAGCGTTGACCAGGCCGGGCTTTCCGAAGTCTTCGCCGGCGCCAATGATATTCTTGTGCAATTCAATACCGTCGGCAAACAGCTTCAAGAGTTGATGGACAATATCAATCAGGGACAAGGCACGGTCGGAAAATTCCTCCACGATGATACCGTGTATGTAAATGTCAACCGCACGGTGCTCGAAGCCCAAGCCTTGATGAAACGCATTCAGGAAGGGAACGGGACGCTGGGAAAATTAATCAACGACCCGGCGGTTTATAATGACGTCCGCGCCTTGGTCAACGAAGCCAAAGGCATCACCACCCAATTGCAAACCGTCGCTGCGGATTTACAATCCGGCAAAGGCACTGCCGGAAAATTATTGAAAGACGAGGAAGTGTATAACAAACTCAACGACATGCTTGCCAAAGCCAACACCGCAGTCGAAAAACTCGACCGCATTACCGGCGATATCGAAGCCGGAAAGGGCACCATCGGAAAATTGATTAAAGATGAAAAGCTGCATGATGATATGCAGGCTTCGCTGACTTCCGTGCGCAGCATCGCCGACCGTTTGGATAAAGGCGAAGGCTCGGCCGGAAAACTCCTGCGCGATGAAAAGCTCTATAACAGCATCAACGAACTCTCTACCGAGATGGTGAAACTGCTTTATGATTTCCGCCAGAGTCCGAAAAAATATTTGAGCGTCAAAGTCAGCCTGTTCTGATTAGGGTATTAGAAATAACATCCTCATTGTTGAAGGATTTCAACGAAAAAATTCAACGTCCAGTAGGGGCGGTGCCTATGTGGGTGCCGCCCCTACAGATCGTTTGAGAAGTATTGACTGCTCACCAGCCTCGTC
>JBIOWC010000603.1:0-5380 GCA_044868105.1 Blastocatellia bacterium | reverse complement strand
TCGGTAATCGGTAGTCGGCAATCGGTTGTAGTCGCAACCGACAACGGGCTACCGACTACCGGCTACTGCGTTATTCTGCTTCTACTACAACGACCTGTTCTTCTTCATCATATTCCGGCAGCATGACTTTGATAATTTCCGCATCGGTCGTTTGTACATATTTGCCAACATAATCGGCTTGAATCGGCAGTTCGCGATGTCCGCGATCGATGAGCACACAAAGTTCAACCCGCGACGGTCGGCCGAAATCTACCAGTTCATCAAGCGCCGCACGAATCGTGCGCCCGGTGTAAAGCACATCATCAACGAGAACGATGGTCGTGCCGGTTATGTCGCTCGGTATTTCGGTTTTGTTGACCACGGGTCGTGGCCCGACGGTTGAAAGGTCGTCGCGATAAAGGGTGATGTCCAGTTGTCCGGTTGCCGGCCGCGCGCCTTCGAGTTGAGCAATTTTGTCGGCCAAGCGCTCGGCCAGCGGAACCCCGCGCCGCCGGATGCCAACGAGCAAGACGTGCGCCGTGCCGCCATTGCGCTCAATGATTTGTAACGCCAGGCGTGACATGGTGCGGTTCATATCCGCCGCATCCATCACTTGCGATTTAAATCTGAAGTCCATAACCAGCCTCAAGGTCACTTTGAAATCGCGCTGACTATAACATGGTAAATAAGCATCTACCAAGCACAAGAGAACAGAGCCAATTAATCCGATAATCGCACACGCGCATCAATTAAAGAGAGGCCGTCGCCCTCAGCATGCACGAGAACCGGATTTAAATCTATCTCAGCGATTCGCGGCACGGCTTCGGCCAAGGCGCCCAAAGCCAGCAATAATCTCTCCGCCGCTTTTATATCCGCAGGCGGCGCGCCGCGAAACCCGCGCAGCAACCGATAGGCGCGTGAGTTTTTTATCATGGCCGCGACATCTTTATCCGTGAGCGGCAAGGTACGAAAGACTATATCGTTTAGAAGTTCTACCAATATGCCGCCCGCGCCGAATGCGACCAGTGGCCCGAAGGTCGGGTCATGAGTGATGCCCGCGATAATTTCCACGCCGGGTTTTGCCATCGGCATCATCAGCGCGCCTGCAAGTTTGATTTCGCGTTCCGCCAGTTGCTTTTGTAAACGCCGGTAACCCGCCGCCGCATCTTTCGGTTTGACATTCAATAACACCCCGCCCACATCGGTTTTATGCAGCACCATCGGCTCACATACTTTGAGCGCAACCGGGTCGCCAAACTCTTTTGCGATGCTTTCAGCTTCTGCCGGTGAACGGACAATTTTTGCAGCAATGGAGTTAATCTGTGCCGCGCTCAGTAAGGTTGCAGCATCGGTGTTTGACAACCATCCCCCATAGGGATTCGCAGATAAAACGGCGTCCACCTGGGTTTGGTCAATGGCAATCGTCGCGTAACTCCCAGTGGGTGCGGCGCGCCAGATGCCATATTGCACGGCGGCGCCGAGTGCGGCAATTGCGCCTTCGGGAAACGGATAGACCGGAATGACATGTTCGCCCGCCGGAATATTCATAATCTTTCCTTCAGGGTCTAAAAAAACCGTCACAATCGTTTTTCTTAAATTGGGTCGCGAAGCGACAACTTCGCTAATTACCTTTGCAACTTCCGTCAGCGGGGTGACCAGAGGCGGAATAAATATGACGACGATGGCGTCCAGTTGAGTCTCTTCGCAGAGAATTTCCAGACATTTGCGGTATTCCGTGGCTCCGGCTCCGGCAATCATATCAACCGGATTGGCGACCGAAGCGGCAGCGCATAAAGTCTGGCGCAATTTACCCTGGGTTTCGTCACTCAAATCCGGGATCTGTAATCCGGCGGCTTCAGCGGCATCAACCGCAAGAATTGCCGGGCCTCCGGCATTGGTCAGAATACCTATCTTATTCCCCGCCGGAATCGGTTGCGTGGCGAGCAATCGGGCGACTGAAAAAAATTCCGTCAAGGTATCCACGCGGATGATGCCGGTTTGCGCAAACAGCGCCGTGACCGCGGCATCGGAATTGGCAAGCGCCGCCGTGTGGCTAGAGGCGGCGCGAGCCCCCGCTGAGGTTCGCCCGGATTTAACGGCAACAATTGGTTTGCGGCGCGCCACCCGACGCGCAATGCGAGCGAAGCGGCGCGGATTTCCGAAGCTTTCCAGATATAGCAGGATGACATTTGTGGCCTCATCCGCTTCCCAATACTGCAAGAGGTCATTGCCGGAAACATCGGCTTTATTGCCGGTGCTGACAAAGGATGAAATGCCTAAATCAAACCGCTTGGCATTGTTGATGAGCGCCAGCCCAAGCGCGCCTGATTGGGAACTGATGGCGATGTTGCCAACCTGCGGATTTGCCGGAGCAAAGGTACCAAGCATTCGCACAAGGTCTGAAGTATTGACTAACCCCATACAGTTTGGGCCGACCAGCCGCATACCCGAAGCGCGACAGATGTTTAATAGCTCGATTTGCGCGCGCGCGCCTTCGCTTCCGGTTTCGGCAAACCCGGCTGAGATAACGCAGATGGCGCGAACCCTTGCGGCGGCACACTGTCTGGCAATCTCTAAAACATAAACCGCCGGGACCACGATGAAGACGAGTTCGGGAATTTCCGGTAAATCGGCGATGGTCGCATAGGCGTGAACCCCTGCAACAGAAGGCGCGTTCGGGTTGACCGGATAAACCGCCCCGCTAAATCTATAGCGAATTAAATTTTGAAATAGCGCGCCGCCGACTGAAAAAGGTTCGCGGCTGGCTCCGACAACCGCGATGGATTTCGGCGCCAGAATCGGTTGCAGCGAGGCGCGTTCGGCTTCGGCTTCCTGAGCTTCGGCGCGCGCCTGTACGACTTCGTTCAAGGAGATAGAAAATTCAATATGGGTGACCCCATAACTGGCGGTGCTGGCCAACCCGTACCCAGCTTTGCGAAACACATTGAGCATGAGTTGGTTGTCAACCAGAACATCGGCGCTGAAATGCGTGATGTGATGTTGCCGGGCAAGCTCTGCGAGATTATCTAACAACAGGGTGCCGATGCCGCGCTTTTGCATGGTATCTTCAACCAGAAAGGCGACCTCGGCAACGTGCGGGCGCTCTTTATCAACATTATATCTCCCGACGGCGATGATTTGTTCGCTCGCCCCTTCGCCTTGAACCACCACCAGAGCCACCTGGTTTGCGCCATCCACTTTCAATAGCCGATCCAAGAGTTCGTTGGGCAGTGATTTAATCGAGCTGAGGAATCTGAAGCGAATGGTTTCCGGTGAACAGCGATTAAAGAGCGCTTTGAGGCCTTCCCGATCGCTTTGTTTGAGGGCGCGAAGCTTTAAGATTGCGCCATCGCGCAACAATAAATCTTTGGAAAATTCGGCTAATGAATTTTCCGGATAATCAGAATTGAAGAAAGCCTTGTCAGCCACAATCTTTTCCTTTCAAGTTCAAAGTCCAAGCTTAGACCATAGGGCATCTATTCTGCTTTTCACCTCTTCGCACATCTGCAATTCCTTGGGCCAACTTCTCGCAAAGCCTTCGCTCTTCCATTTGCGCGTGCCGTCAATTCCCATCTTCGAGCCGTAGGAGGCTAACCGCGCCGCGTGATCGAGTTGATCAACCGGTCCCAGCATAAATTGAATATCGCGTTCCGGGTCAATGTTATTTAAGACGCGCCAGCTCACCTGATTTAAATCGCGCACGTCGGTATCTTCATCAACTACGATAACGCACTTGGTAAACTGCGCCTGCGGCAAAGACCAGATGGAATTCATCACTTTGCGCGCGTGTCCCGGATAATTTTTCCGAATGGAGACAATCATCAAGTTATGAAAGACCCCGGCAAAAGGCATATGGTAATCCACGATTTCAGGAAATTGCCGTTGCATCAGCGGCAGAAAAATTCGTTCAATGGCTTCGCCCATCCAACAATCTTCCATCGGAGGTTTACCAACAATCGTCGTTTGATAAATCGGTTTCTTGCGATGCGTGACGCAGGTGAGGTGAAAGACCGGGAATTCATCTTCGAGGGTGTAATAGCCTGTGTGGTCGCCGAAAGGCCCTTCGGTTCGTCGTTCATCGCTATCCACATAACCTTCCAGTACGATTTCGGCATTGGCCGGCACTTCGATATCAACGGTTTCCCCCTTCACCATTTCAACCGGTTTTCCGCGCAAAAAGCCGGCAATCATCATTTCATCCAGGTCATCCGGCAGCGGCATAATCGCGGCAAAGGTTGTAATCGGGTCAGCGCCAATGGCAACGGCAACTTCCAACCGTCCGCCGCCTTTGCGTTTTAACATTCGCAAATGATTCGCCCCCTGTTTATGCACCTGCCAATGCATTCCGGTGGTCGCCTCATCATAAACCTGCATGCGATACATGCCGCAATTGCGCTTGCCGGTTTCAGGATTTTTAGTGAAGACCAGGGGCAGGGTGATAAAGCGTCCGCCATCTTCGGGCCAACATTTAATGATGGGAAAATCGAAGAGCGAAAACTTCCCCTCTCTTAAAATCACTTCTTTGCAGGCCCCGTCTTTGACCGGTTTGGGAAACATTTTCCCCAAATCGGCAAGCCGAGGAACCATTTTGATTTTTTCAATCAACCCTTGCGGCGATTTAACATCCGTCAGTTCCGCTAGGCGTTCGGTGATGTCCGAGTAATCGTTAATGCCGAGGGCGATTTTCATGCGTTCGCGGCTCCCCAGCGCGTTAATGAGAACCGGCATCGAATGACCGCGCACATTTTCAAAAAGCAAGGCCGGGCCGAATTGTTTGGATACCCGGTCCGTGATTTCGGTGATTTCCAGTTCCGGGTCAACCTCTATGCGAATGCGCCGTAATTCTCGGCGTTTTTCCAGAGCATTAATAAATTCTCTTAAATCTGCAAATGCCATAATGTTCCTATAGGAATCCGGGATTCAAAAGTCAGCCTTTCGGAAACGATAAATATAAGCGATTTCAAAATAGTTCATCGTTCAGCCTTTCCCAGCCTGACTTCTTGAATTTCAGAGCGTAACACGCGAGCCGAATGAAGACAAATTTTGTCTTTCAGGCTGAGGTTGCGCTCCGTAATAAGCGCTCATAGAGTCTTGAAAAATATTTTTAAGGTTTATATTGACCCTGCTACGGTCATAGGTTTTAATGTCCATGCCTTAATGAACTGGTAATATATTTATAGTCAAATTTATCCCCAAATGCCCTGATAGAGAAGACGAATTCTCTAATCGCAATTGCTTCTAAAGAAGTTCCCCCAATTTGATTCTGTAAGAAAATTATACCTTGATCGGTTAGCGCTTGATTTTTAGCGCATGGTATCTGTGCTCATGCATACAAGGGGTTGATGACAGCTCTGTAATACCGTCTCAATCCTCACAATACTTTATGGTTCTGGCATTACCC
>JBIOWC010000602.1:0-4942 GCA_044868105.1 Blastocatellia bacterium | reverse complement strand
TTATTTATCGGTAAAAGAAGGGCGGTCTGTTGTCAGGGACGAGGTCATCTTCTGATGGGGCGGAAAAGACGGATGGCGCTTTATCCGCCCCAGCCGATGGCGCTTTATCCGCCTTTTCCGTCTAATCCGAAGATAAATTTTTACTTGTCCAGAGATAACTTTTTACTTGTCCAGAGATCACTGTTTACTTATCGTTGGGCGGGACTTTACTTGTTTAGCGCCAATCGCTGGCCAACCTCTTTCTTCCTGACCCACTACTCAATCGTTCAAGCGCGATAAACATCAGGCAGTTTTTGATAACCTGCGGCTTTCACCAGGCGGAAAATTCCATCCCGCAATCCTAAACTTTGCCCTCGGATGAAACGGAAGAAAGAGAATTATTATTTGAAGTTTGCCAATTATTTTGCGCAGACGTGCGCCAGCGATTAAGATAGTCGCCCACTTCATCTCGGAGGAAAACCCCTTGCCTGAATGGTTCAAATTGATTGGCATTGTGATTGTCGCTTTAGGATTTGCCTTCAAATTTCGCACGACGATTGTGGTGATGGTTGCGGCGCTCGCGACCGGTTTGATTGCCGGCCTCCCGTTATTTTCCAGTGAAGGTTTTTTTCAAGGCTTACCTTATCTCACCAAAGCGGGGCAGGAAGGCATCATCAACATGCTGGGTCGGGCATTTAGCGACAATCGGTTGATGACCTTGTTTATCATCACCCTGCCGGCCATCGGACTGGCGGAACGTTACGGGTTGCAGGAGCAATCGGCGCGCTTGATTCGTCGCCTGCGGGCGGCGACCGTCGGCCGCTTGAACATTGTCTATCAACTGTTTCGTATCCTGCATGGAATTATGGGACTGCGCTTCAACGGTCATCCGGCCTTTGTTCGTCCACTGATTTTCCCGATGTCGCAGGGCGCAGCCGAAGCCCGGGCACAAGGCGAAGTCAGCGAAGCGAAAGTCGAAATCATCAAAGCGGCCAATGCGGCGAGCGAAAATTACGGCAATTTTTACGGGCAAAATCTGTCCATCGTGCAAGCCGGAATTCTGCTGGTATATGGCGTGATGAACGGACTCGGTTACGAAGTCAGCCTGTGGCGATTGATTTTATTTACCATCCCGATTGTGGTCTTTTCGGTGCTGCTTGGAATGGCGCAATTTCTTTTACTCGACCGCTGGTTGAATAAATCCACAAATGAAAAGGTGAATGAGTGATGACCCTGGCTTTTTTATCCATCCTGAACTGGCTGTTAAATCTCGACATCATTTACGCCCTGACCGGTATGGTGCTGACCATCTTTGCGCTGATGACCTTTAGCGACAAAGCCAATAAACATCGTATCGCCAGCTCCCTATTCTGGATGTTGCTGGCCGTAGCTTTCGCATTCGGAAGTTTTCTGCCGCATTGGCTCACCGGGCTTTTAGTTTTAGTCATGGTGGTCATTGATGGCCTTGGGCGAGTCGGTCGCGGAACTTATAACGAAGCGACCAAAGCCGAACAAGAGCGGCAGGCTGTGCGTCTCGGCAGTAAAATCTTTTTGCCGGTGATTGCCATTCCAATTGTTACCTTTGGCTTTGCCATCGCCTTTCGCCTGGCCTTGTATTTTCAAGTTGAAGGGGTTGATGCAAACGCCGTGAATCGCGCGGGGCTGGTTGGGCTTGGACTAGGCGGCGTGGTCGCCATGCTCTTAGCGCTTCGCATCACCGATGACAAAACCAAAGTATTGTTTAATGAAGGGCGGCGCATCAATGACGCGATGGGCGCGCTCAGCCTGTTGCCGCAACTGCTCGCGTCGCTCGGGGTCATTTTTACGGCGGCGCGCGTCGGTGACCTCATCGCCGGCGGCATTCAACAGGTGATTCCTGAACATAGCCTGTTTTTACTGGTGCTGGCGAACTGTTTGGGTATGGCGCTCTTTACCATTGTGATGGGCAATTCGTTCGCGGCGTTTCCGGTTATTGCTTCGGGTGTGCTGGTGCCGCTGATTGTCAAACCACTCGGCGTTGACCCGGCGATGGTGGCGATTATCACCTTAACGGCCGGGTCAAGCGGCACGCTGATGACCCCGATGGCGGCTAATTTTAATATTGTGCCGACCGCGCTATTGAACATGAAAGATCAATACGGGGTGATTAAATTTCAATTGCCGTTTGCGCTGACCATCTGGACATTACACGTTTTATTGATGTGGACCTTGATTAAGTTGCTCTGAAAAAGTTGCGTCGCGTCGCCAGCTTTCTTATGCTATGCGTTTTAAGGAAAACCCATGTTTAGTGATCTTACGAGTCTCATCGCTTTTATCAAAGATAACCTCAGGGCAGCCGAGCAATCGCCGGCGATTGTGTTCAATTGTCATATCACCGGGTTAGCCGTGGCGCGCTCCCTCGGGCGGCGCGGCGTCCCCATCATTGCGCTTGACCGCGACACCAAAGGGTTCGGTTTGCACTCGCGCTTTGTGACGGCGGCGGCGCTGTGCCCCTATCCGCTTGATGATGAACGCGCCTTTATTGATCTGTTATTAGAGATTGGCGCGGCGCTCAACCAAAAAGCCGTGCTCTTTCCGTGCCTCGATGAATGGGTCTTTGCCGTGGCGCGTCATCGCCAGGAGCTTGAAGAATTTTTCATCTTTCCATTTTCCGATTTAGATACCATTGAACGCCTGCTGGATAAAAATCTGCTCTATAAAAAATGTGAAGCGCGCGGCATTCCGATTCCGCGCACCTTTTATATCGGCGAAGAGTCGGTGGAAACGATTGCCGACGCGATTGAATTTCCCTGTATTGTTAAACCGGCGCTGCAACGCGAATTTACTAATGAATTCGGTGAAAAAGTCTTTCGCGTCGAAACCCGCGAAGCGTTTTTAGCGATGTGCACGCGTGCCGCCCATCACCCGTTGCTGGCTCAAGAGATTGTCGGCGCCGGCGTTGATAGCTTCTACTCGTTGTGCAGTTATATTGGGCGCGACCATCAGGCGAAAGGCGTTTTCGTCGGTCGCAAGCTCGAACAATATCCGCCGGATTTTGGCACCGCTTGTCTGGTTGACGCGCAGTACGTCGAAGAGATTGTCGAACGCGGGGTGGCGGTTTTAAAAGAGTTCGGCTATCAAGGCATCAGCGAAGTCGAATTTATTTACGATGAACGCAGTCGCGATTTTAAATTGTTGGATGTGAATACCCGGGTGTGGAAATGGATTGGGCTGCCGATGCACGCAGGGGTTGACCTGCCCTATCTGGCTTATGCCGATGCCGTAAGTGGAGAAGTTGAAACTGCGCCACGACAGCGCGATGGCGTGCGATGGACTTATTTGAAAGACTATGTGGCGTTGCGCCGCGCAAGAAGTGTTTTGCCCGAATCGAGGCTGACGAATCAGGATTGGATAAACTTAATTGCCAACAATGCGGAGGCCTCAACCGATGTGGTTGATGCGGTGCTGTCGAGCGATGACCCGGCGCCATTTGCGCGACTCATCGAAAGTCTGTTTGAAGAACGCCAATATTATTGTGCGTGCTAGTTCGCGATGCAATGACCCTAAAGGGCATTGCAGGCTCAAGATTAGATTGCATTACAAAATTTTTTCACCACCGAGACACCGAGAAGAGGGTGAACGAACTTAATGAGATTACCCAGGCCATCATTGGCGCAGCAATTGAGGTATATCGGGCGCTTGGCCCTGGATTGCTCGAATCAGCTTATCAAGAGTGCCTATGCCGGGAACTGGAATTGAAGCACCTGCAATTTGGAAAAGAAAAGGCGCTGCCTTTGGAGCACAAAGGATTGAAGCTGGAGCCGGGATATCGAGTAGATGTATTGGTGCTTAATTGTGTCGTCATTTAAGTAAAAGCTGTTGAAGTTGGGCTCCCTGTGCAGGAAGCGCAACTCCTGACCTATAGGCGTCTCGGTGGCTGGCGGGTTGGCTTGCTCATTAATTTCAACGTTCCGGTTTTGAAAGATGGCATACGCCGCAGGGTCCTATAATCTCTGTGCAACCTCGGGGTCTCGGTGGTGAAAAAAAATTGGATCCTGACTCATTGACAGTTACTTTGCATTCACTTCATAAAACGGAAAGGTTCTGCCCATGAAAAAAATACGCTTTGGATTTTGGATGCCGATATTCGGCGGCTGGCTTCGCAATGTTGAAGATGAACAGATGGAAGCGACGTTTGCTTATAACAAACGCCTGGCGCAGCGCGCCGAACAACTCGGTTATGACATCACGCTACTTGCCGAATTGAATTTAAATGACATTAAAGGCGCCAACGCCCCGGTGCTCGAATGTTGGACGACTGCGGCGGCGCTCGCCTCGGTGACGGAAAAGGTTGAACTGATGAACGCCATTCGACCGGGCTTTCGGCTTCCGGCAATCACCGCGAAGATGGCGGCAAACATTGACCAGATATCCGGCGGGCGCTTCAGTTTGAACGTCGTCTCGGCGTGGTGGGAACAGGAGATGAAAGAGTACGGCGGCGCGTGGGTGGCGCACGATGCGCGGTATAAACGGACCCGCGAATTCATCGAAGTGATGCGCGGCCTGTGGCGCGAAGAAGAGTTCAGTTACGCGGGCGATTATTACACAATTGAGAAGGCGCATCTGGCACCCAAGCCGGTGAGCCAACCGCATCCGAAACTCTATGCCGGCGGCGAATCGGAAGAGGCGAAAACTATGATTGCCAGTTTATGCGATGGTTACTTAATGCATGGCGACCCGGTGGAAAATGTTCGCCCGAAAGTTGAAGACATGGAACGCCGTCGCCGCGAGCTTGAACTTGAACCGATGATTTACGGCATTGCGGCCTATGCGATTTGTCGCAAGAACGAGCAAGAGGTCAAGCAGGAGATTGACCGCATCACCCAGGTCAAAGACACGGCCGGGTATTTCGGCTTCAAAGATTTCACGACCCAGAGCCAGCTTGAACGCGAACTCAGCCTGCGTGATTACAGCGTATCAAACA
>JBIOWC010000601.1:0-5520 GCA_044868105.1 Blastocatellia bacterium | reverse complement strand
GGTTTGATGGGCGTAACCAGGAGTTGTTCAAGGGTGCCGCGTTCACGCTCGCGCACGATAGAAAAGGCTGTAAGCAGGGTGGTCACCAGTTGCAAAATCACTGCAACCAATCCCGGAACCATGAAATTTGCCGAGCGCGAATCCGGATTGAATAACATTTTCGGGCGAATTTCGATAGGTATTTGCAGACCGTTTTGTTGCAACTGTTCAGTCAGCCGACTGAGCGATTCCTGCATGCCTACGGAAGTAGAAACCGTGAGGCTCTGCGTCGCGATGCTGGAGTCCGAGCCATCAATCAATACCAAAACGGTGGCCTGACGAGCCATCGCCAGGCGGTCTGAATAATCGGGTGGAATCTTGATGCCGACTTTAACGCGCCCGGCAATGATGGCGTGATTTAACTCTTCATCCGAACCGGCGTATTCAACGATGTTGAAATAATCGGTATTTTGAAAAGCGGCGATTAATTCGCGGGCTTCGCGCCGCTGGTCTAAATCATAAACCGCCGTCTTGATATTGCGAAGGTCCGTATTAATCGCGTAACCGAAGACGGTGAGTTGAATCATTGGAATGAGCAGCATCAAGACCAGCGTCAACGGGTCGCGGGTGATTTGAATAATCTCTTTATAAAAAACCGAAGCGAATCCTTTGAACATGGCAACCCTCTATTTATTACTTCCATTTGCCGCATAACGCTTGGTTAAACTCACAAACACATCCTCGAGCGACGGTCGCGCCGGCGCCACTTCCGCTTGCTGAATGCCAATCCCCGAAAGCGTTTGTTGAATGTGTTCGAGCGGCTCGTTCCGATCCATCAACAGATGAATAGATTGACCGAAAATCGTTGCGCTTTTGACAAAGCTTGCGCGCTTCAACTGGGTGAGCGCGACGGTTGTATTCGGGCAAAAGACTTCAACCCACTTGGCATCATCGGGCGTCACGTCGGGTAATTTTTTCAATTCGTCCGGCTCGCCATAGGTAATCAGTTTCGAGCTATAAATATAACCGACGCGGGCGCAGCGTTCGGCTTCATCCATATAATGCGTGGTTACAAACAGCGTCATGCCTTCGCTCGAAAGTTGAAAGAACAGGTCCCAGAGTTCGCGCCGCGCCACCGGATCAATGCCGGCCGTCGGTTCATCTAAAAAAATAATTTGGGGTTCGTGAACCAGAGCGCAAGCCAGGGCTAATCGCTGTTTCCAGCCGCCGGACAAAGTACCGGCGCGTCGGTCTGTGTAAGGGTTAATATGGGTTAACTCTATGACCGCTTGCCGTCGCTGTTTCAAGCGTTCACCTTTCAATCCGTAAACCTGCGCATAAAAGTTGATATTTTCCCAGACGGTCAAATCCTGATAGAGGCTGAACTGTTGTGACATATAGCCGATGTTCTGACGAATCTCATCGGATTGGCGTTCAATATCGAAACCTAAAACCGTTGCCTGGCCGGCGGTCGGCGCAATCAATCCACAAAGCATACGAATGATGGTTGATTTACCTGAACCGTTGGGACCTAAAAACCCGAAAATCTCACCTTTAAAAACCGCGAAACTCACTCGGTCAACGGCCGTAAAATTGCCGAATTTTTTAGTCAGGTTGTTGATTTCGATGACATTCATAATATCGGTAGCCGGTAGCCACTAGGCGGTAACCGGTGGTCGGTAGTCGGTGAGCCTCGCCTTTCGAGAACCGCCGATAACCGACGACTGGCTACCAGCTAACGACTACCGCTTTTCAATCGTCACATCCGCAGCCATGCCGGCGCTCAGTTTCCTTGAACTGTTGTCGAGGCGAACCCGCACGGCGAAGACCTGATGGGTGCGCTCTTCGCGGGTTTGCACATTACGCGGCGTGAATTCACCGCGCGAAGAGATGCTTTCGACTTTGCCTTTGAAAGTCTCTTTGGGAAATGAATCCACCGACACGCGCACCTCTTGCTCGCGTTCGACAAATCCCTTTTCGGGTTCGGGCACATAGACCTGAACCCAGAGGCGGTCAATTTCAACCAGTGTGGCAATCGGCGAATTCGCCGTAACTAAATCGCCGGGGCGCACTCTGAAAATTTCTACGTAAGCGTCCGCCGGGGCTTTGACTTCGAGTTCATTCATCTGGGTTTCAATCTGTTCGAGCGCCGCGCGGGCGCGCGCCAGTTGAGCCTGAGCCGCCTTAATGTCCTCTTTGCGCGAACCGCGCTCCGTCATCTGTTTACGCGCCGCCGCTTGTTTATACTGGCGTTCGGCGCGGGCAATCTCTTCACGGCGGGTGCCTTCGCGCAACATATCCAGTTTTTCTTTGGCGGCGTCGCGCCGCCCGCGGGCGCGGTCAAGTGTGGCTTTCGCATTATCATAATCTTGATGCGAAGCGACGCCGTTTTTAGTCAACTCTTCGATTCTTGCAAAATTGGCTTTCGCAACTTCAAAGTCAGCATTCGCCGCGTCCAATTCGTTTTGCGCGCCACGGATTTCCTGAGGGCGGGCGCCATTGCGCGCCTGTTCGTAAGCCATCCAGGCGGCTTCGGCCTCGGCGCGCGCTTCGGCTATCTCTTCCGGTCGAAAACCGTTTTGCAACTTCTGTAAATTGGCTTCCGCCGCCTGGATGGCGGCTACCGCATCGCTACGTTTGGCGGTTAAATCGTAACTATCGAAACGAATGAGCGGCTCGCCGGTTTTGAGTTGCTGACCTTCTTTGACGAAGACTTCGGCAATGCGTCCGCCGACTTTTGAACCGACATGGATTTCATCCGCTTCAATGGTGCCCGACAGAATAAGCTGATTTTCAGGCGTGCGGGCGCGGACATATCTCCAGGTCATCAAGGCGGCTAAGGCGATAAGAACAACCAGGCCTAACAAAATCGGTATTCTCAAACTGCTCTTCATAGCTTCACCTTTTTTTTCTGAACGCGAGAACTTGGGCGCGTCGTCGCAGCGGCTTTCCGGGGCTGAGCGCGGCTCGATGTTTTGCTGGCCGGAGCCGGGGCCGCCTGGTGCTTGACGACGCCGTTAAGAAAAATATTGGCGGTGTGGGTGGCCATCTGTTGAATAAATTTTTCGTCATATTCAGACTTGCCGATAATCGCCAGCACCAGGGGTTGAAAGAGGTGAAAAATGGCCATCATTCCCATCAGACTGATGGGTGCCAGATCGACATCAATTGGCCGCAACTCTTTGCGCTTCACGCCGTCGGCAATGACCTGCCGGAGCATCGAGTAATTGGTCACCGGATGTTGCTGAAAAACGCTGACCATCTCCTGGCCGCCGGAAAGCATCTCGCGCATCAGAATGCGCACCAGATTGGCGTGTGACAAAATGTAATGGGATTCTACTTCGATAAATCGCGTCAGTCGTTCACTGGCCGCCGCCTGGCTTTTGGCGGCCTCGGCGATAAAGGCGCGCACGGTCTCGACAGCGGTTTCTAAAATGGCGCGATAAAGCCCGTCTTTATTGCCGAAATAATAGTGCAACATCGCCGACGTCACCCCGGCGCTGGCGGCAATATCGCGAGTCGAGGTGCCGGCAAACCCGCGCTCGGAAAAGAGCTGTTCAGCCGCCGCCAAAATCTTTGCTCGCACCACCGGGTCATCTGTTTTTAGTCTGGCCATAACCGTTTAACTAATCAAACGATTAATTAATCGTTTGATTAAGGAATATAAGCAGCTCAACCACCGGCGTCAAGAAGAAAAGATTTTTATGAGTATGCTATCGTATGAATGCACGAAATCTATAATCAGAGGTAGCGATGGGACTCTACTTGAAACAACTGTTTGCCGGGCGCGATTTTGCCAAGGCGGACCAGATTGCCGCCGGCATGGCGAATTTGGTCTATTTAATCGGCGATACCGAGACGCGGGAGTGTCTGGTGGTTGACCCGGCGTGGGATGTCGAAGGTCTTCTTGAGGTGATTGACCGCGAAGAGATGAAACTGGTGGGGGCGCTGGCGACGCATTATCACCCTGACCATGTGGGCGGCACCTTTATGGGGTTTTCCATCGAAGGCGTGACCCGGTTGATGGAATTGCGTCCGGTGCCGGTGCACGTCAATTCGCATGAAGCCGAATGGATAAAAGAGATCACCGGCATCTCCGATACCGATATGCGACAACACCAGGGCGGCGACAAAATCGAGATTGGCAATCTGGGTTTGCAATTTATTCACACCCCCGGTCACACGCCCGGCAGTCAATGTTTTCTCGTGGATGATAATTTGATTTCCGGCGATACGCTGTTTATCGGCGGCTGCGGGCGCGTGGATTTGCCGGGCAGCGACCCTGAACAGATGTATGACTCGCTCACCCGTGTGCTGGCAAAACTTCCCGATGCAACGGTGCTCTATCCCGGTCACGATTATGCCTCAACCCCGACGAGCACGATTGGCCAGGAAAAGCGCAGCAACTTTTATATGAAGATGAAGAGTCTGGATGACTGGTTGGGTCTGATGGGTCGAGGATAATAATTTTTGAGCGACATAGAAATAGAAGGGGCTTAAACAATCAAGGCGCTCTCGGATTGAGAGCGCCTTTGCCTTGTTGATTGGTAATGAAACGCGTCCATCAGCGTTTGATTTGTCGCCAGGACATGAGCTTGATGCTGCCGTAGGAATTACCATTGTTTAAGGTCAGCGTAAAACTGCCGGTTTCGATGTTGGCGTTCACCGGCGTGTTATTCATATGCGTGTTGCTGTAAGAGATGACCTGTCCGTTAAAACTGCCATTACCACTGAGGTCGAACTGTTCCCCACAATAGGTGATGCCATTGAAAACCGGACCATTTGGCGAGGTCGCCGCGTCCACGTCGCCGCGAATTCGCAAATCCTGTACGCAAATCATCAAGATATCCACGTCCACGAAAGGCGGCAGTTCCGGGGTATGCAGGTTCTTTAATTTCGAGGTGAAATTGGTATTGCCGGTGATTTCAATCGAGCCGGTGGCAAAGATGGTTGTATCAACCGTGGTTTTTCCGAGGTTGCCGGAAATGGCGACATTGCCGCCATTCTTGCCGCTCGGATAGTTATCCGCGCCAACAATATAGACAATGCGATTGTCTGCCGACGGACCGCCACTGGGTTTGATACCCCAGGAGCCTCCGCCGCTGTTGGCATAGGTCCACCCGGTATTGTCTACATCTTCCTTGGTGACGTTGACCACTCCGGTTTGCGCATTGCGCGTGATGATGAGCGCGGCCTCGGATGATTGCGAGACCTTGTTGCCGTTGGCATTTCCCTGGTCAATGGCAGCTGCAAGAGAGGTATAGGGAACATTCAGTCTATCGGCAAGTTTTTTCAGGACTGCCGTATGGGAATTGCCCGTGTCCCCGCTGTTATTGATATGTGCGCCATCGGCAAAGCCAGGGTCTAATAAAACCGTATCCGCCGTGCGAATAAAATAATCCTGAATACGCGGTTCAGTCGCCGGGCCACCTGAAGTGAGCGGCTCTTGGGTTACAAACTTGGGCACCAGAAGCTCCGGCTGAAGCCCACCATAGAAACCATCAATCTGGAAGCCGCCGCCTTGTGTATTGACGGTGCCCG
>JBIOWC010000600.1:0-7833 GCA_044868105.1 Blastocatellia bacterium | reverse complement strand
CACCTGCACTTGAACCTGGCGCGTCGAGCGCGCCACGACGCTATTGGTTGCGCCCATGTTGATGGGCTTAACCGTAAACCGGCGTTGGGTGGTTTGCGCGGTTTCGATGGTGCCGGTTGACGCTTCGGCAATTGCGCGCCCGGCGCGGGCCGAGACTTTGAAAGTCGCGCCGCTTGATGCCATAAAAATCGAATCGCAGGCTTGAATATAGGCGCTCACGCCTTCCTGTAGTCGCACGTTCAAATCGCCGTTTAATAGTGAAGCGACCAGCACAGTGCGCGAGGTTGAAGTCGCCAGACGAACCACAGCGCCGCGTTTCAAACTCATTTGTCCGAGCGCCTCAACCGTGACGCTGGCATTACCGGCAAACGATTGCAGCACTTCCCCGCCCCAGAGCGTTTGTTCGCCGCTTACCGATTTGCCGTTAATGGCAACCGCGCCGAGCGAAAAGAGCTTGCCCATCGGCGCAAGGCCGGGATTGGCGCGCAAGCGGATGACATTTTCATCATCTTTGTTTTCGGCATTGGCGGATTTTGGTATCGTCAACCCAAGCAAACATAAAACCAATAATATGCTGAGGGTTGTCGCCGTAAATTTATTTTCCATCATTAGCGGTTCTCCTTTCGTCTTGCTGACCAATCATTTTTCGGTATTGGATTGGCAGTTTTAGTAGCCCTTCCGGATCAAACGTTCTGTCTACGAAGTGGGGCATTGGCACAATGTAATCATCACGAGTTTGAGCATGATGATCGGTCTTGAAGACCGAGGCGGTTAATTTTTTCTTTGCAGAAAGAAGGTTCACCACCGGCATCGCAAGCTTCGCGCCACCTTCAACTTTCGTATTTTCGATTTGGGCGTTATTCAACACATTCAACGGCTCGGTTGCGGTTTCCGTCGCTTCACCATCGGTGACGCTCAACCGTACCTGATTGACATCGCGATTATCTCGGGCGCCGGTGAATTTCTGGGTCACCGTAAAGCTCTGCCCACGGACTAAGCCGCGCGCCTGAATCTGTGCGGCGAGATCAACCGTGACCGATTGTCTAACGCGACCTTCGGCATTGATAAACTCGAAAGTCGCGCTGCTGGTGTTCAGGTTCGCATCGAAGATTGAAAATTCAACGGTGAATTCATCGCCGCTGCGTGTGAAATTGACCAAGGGTTCGGCTTTCGGATTCGTCGGGTTGATCAGCTTCAAGGCTGTGTTTACGCGTCCAATCAAATCAACCGTCACCACCATGCCGCCGGTGATTTGCAAGCGCACTTGCGAATTGACCACATCGGGTAAAACACTCGCTGCCGCAAGCCCGGTCGTTCGATCATCCACCGCTGGAATTGAAGGATTGAAACGCACACGGAAGGTCGCCGTTTCGTTGAACGCCAGAGTAATGGCTCCGGTGACCGCCGATTCGCTGCCGTTGGCGTTTACCCGAACGAGGTTGAAGAAGGGGTCAGTCGTGTTCGTAATCTTGCCGTTGGTGGTATTGGCGCCGGTGCGCACAATGCCCGCCAAAGTTAAGGTCAACGGTTGGCAACCGATATTTTTAACGGTGAAGTTTCGACGCGGCTGACGTTTCAACTTCAAGCCCTTGCCTTTGACGCCGACCGTTCCAAAATCAAGAGACGAACTGTTGCTCTCAAGCGTTATGGCTACGGTTCCTGTGGCATTTCCTGTGGCGTTCAACTCGGACGTAATTTGTGGACGGAGCGGGTCGTTGGTCGTAAATTGCACACAGGCTTTTGCCGCGCCGCAAGCGGTCGGCGAAAACGTCACATTGACATCAACGCTTTGACCGGGATTGATGGGCGCAGTTGGACAATTGACAACCGCAAAGCGCGAGGTGAAATCGGCATCATTCGCCGCGCATCGAACAATCGAACAGCCGGTAATAATCAAAGGCGCATTACCGTTGTTGGTTATGTGCACAGCTTTGGGCGCTGAAGTGGTGCCCAGGTTTACGTCGCCGAAATTAATTGGCGTAGCCGCCGCGCCCACCGAACGACCGGGCTTGGTATTGGCTGCATCAATCAACAGTTCCGAGGTATTGCCCTTGAGGTCGGTGACCGTCGCCGTGTAAATGCCGACCGGTGAAGTCGCGAGTCCAGTGGCGGTAAACATCCCCGTGTTGTTGGTTTCGGTCGCGCCAATGAACGTGACGCCGCCGATGATAATCGTATTGTTTGCGACGCTGAATTTGGTCACCGCGAATAATTCAACTACCGAACCAACGGCGGCCGGCCCGCTCACTTTTCCGGTGATGTCCACGTGATTATCCGGCGCCGTCACCACATTGATGGAATCAGGGAAATTGAGATAGTGGTTCGGACCTTCATCTGCGTCCTCTGCATCATTCGGCGTCGGGCCATTGTCGCCTAAATCAATTAAGGTCGCGCTGTCGGAAATCGAGTTGCGCGAGATGGTGTTATCTACGCTGTGAGAAATCGCGTTTGAATCAACCGGGTCGCGCACCACCACACCGGCTTTGGCATTTTTCTCCAGGACATTCAATTCAATAAGATTTCCTACCGTCACATCAAACGGGCAAATCGGGTCTATCGCCACGCCTGCGCGTTTGAAATTAATAATTTTCAGTCCGCGCACCGTCGCACCAAACGAGCGAATCAAGATGCCGTCGCTGTGCGCTTCACCCTTGGTAATGTCGGTGTTGGCTCCATCAATGGTGACCGCCGGTGTGCAGTTGTTACCCGTGCAGCCATTGATGGTGATGTTCGGGCAGGTTAAAGCGGGAAGCGGAATAAGCGGGCTGATGGTTTTGCCCTGCACGCTGGCCGCGAAGGTGATGGTCGCATCACCGCCATTGCAATTTGCGGCTTCAATCGCTTGACGAAGCGACAGCGTGTCGCCTTGCACAGGCGCGAAAGGCGCCGTATCCGCATCGGTATTTACAACAAAGTTTGCACTCGTGATACCGCTACGCAAAATCGCGCGAATATCATTGGCGAAATCACTGATCTGGCGCTGGCAATCGCTGTTGTTTACGCTGCTGGCTGTGGTATTGCATTCGCCATTGGCAAGCACCAGCGTGGCGCCCGGTAAAACATCAACCGGCGGCGGGGTGACCAACTGGTCAACGCGCGCTTTGTTAATGACAAACTCTTCGCTCGCCGGATCAAGCCCCATTAAAATCACATCCATTTCAAACCCGACGCCGGCGCTGATAGCGTTTTTGCGGGCATTATCAACTATTCCTACGGCATCGGCGATATCGCCTTCTGAAGTTTGACCATCCGTAGAGAGAATGAACAGGCGATTGGCATTGGCCGCGCCGTTTTGACTGACCAGAATATTGGCGCGAAAGACCGCCGAACTGATGCTGGTTTCGCCGGCCGGACAGGGGGCGATCTGGCTGGCGAGGTCAGCGCATTTGAGCGTGGCGACCGTCTGGGCGACGGCTTCGGCCTTGGCGCTTGAAGTGATTTTAGTCAATTGATTACCGGCAACCGGTAAGGTGTCCGCCGAACCGGCAAACACTACCAATCCGACTTCAACCGTCCCGTCACGCGGAATAATCGTCGGGTCGTTCAAGGCTGCGATAATGCCTTCGATTTGCGCGTTGTAGGTCTGCCCGCGCAGCGCCATGCTGCCGGAGCGGTCAATCAAAAAGATCAGTTTGGTTGGCTTGTTGAATTTACAGCCGGCTTCAAAAACCGCAAAGCTTTCGCCGCCGCTATTGCCGCAAGCTGATTGCGCTTGGCCGCGCAGCGGAGCCAGGAACAGGAAAGAAGAGAGGAAGGCAAGCAGGCTTGCGCAAGCGAACAAGCGGGAAGATTTTTTCAACTGTGCAAGATGAAGCTTCCGCTCAGGCTTTTTTGAGTACGGGTTAGGGGAATAATTTTTCATAAATATTTTCTCTTTCCGGTGAGACAGTATTGAAAATTGAGCATGACTCAATCACAAATGGTGAACGCTGAAGTTAAGGCAATACCGTTGAGTTCGCGATAATATCATGCAGCACAAACTTGAGTGAAGCGGGGAACGAGAAGCCAGTCTCAACGAATTTTTTGTAAATCAATAACCACCTGTTTATTGCTTTGCGTAATCTCGATGTCCTGCGAAAAAGGTTCGTAACCGAGGGCCCTGGCTTTCAAGGTATACCGTCCGGTCGGCACGGCGCGATTCATGGCAAAGACGCCATCGGCTTTCGTGCTGCACCAGGCCAATAAATTATCGGTCGTCACCGTGGCGGTGCCGAGCGGCACAATGCCAACCCGCGCGCCGGCAATCGGATTGCCGCCGGCGGCCGAGCGCAACACGCCGCGAATAATGATGGCGCCGCTTGATGGCACGGGCGTTTGCACGTTTGGACGCGGCATAACTTTCGCTGGCGGATTTTGAGCCGGTGATGACGAAGGCGGGTTCATGGGTAAATTGCTTGACGGAATATTTTTTGCCATCGCGCGTTCTGCGCCACCGGCTTGTTCAAGCATCGCGGCAATCAGGTTTGAGGGGCGCAGAAAGCCGACCGAACCGAGCGGCGTTTCTTCATCGGGAAACCCGTCGCCATCTTTATCAACTTTTCGGGTGTCGGCCAACACCTTGGTCGGAATGCCAATGAGTTTGCCCTCGGTGTTGATGGCGGCGCCACCGCTGTTGCCATGGATGAGCCGCGCATCGGTCTTTATCCAATTCTCCAGATTATCTCGGCCCTCGACCATGCCGATGTTGATGGTCACCGTAGCGCCGCCTTTTTCCGGATAGCCGATAATGATGATGTCATCAAGAAGTTTAACTTTGTTGGAATCGCCGATGGCCAGCGCCGGGAAGACGGCCGCTGGCGCCAGCGGTTTACCGGTGCTGTCGGCAACGATTTTAAGCACCGCCAAATCTTGCGCAGGGTTTACCAAAAGGCTGCGTAAGCGGTAGCGTTTGGATGAAGCATTGGCAAAATCGCCAATCGGGAGGTTGATAAATAATTCATCGAAAATGCGCGCCGAATTGTCTTGGGTGATGACGTGATAATTGGTCACCACCAGACCGTTGCTGCTGACGACCACCGCCGAAGCGCGCGGTCGGGGCGGCGCCGTCTCATTCGCATTACGAACAAAAACCAGCCCCACAGAAAGCGCTGCCTGTCGGGCAAGATTGCGCGTTTCGGATGAAATCGCGGCTTTCGTTTGTCGAGGCGCACGGGCGCGACTATTCAGGCTCACGCCTAAACAGAGCGCCAAAACGCCAAACCAAGCCAGGCGAAATTGTCGGTTATCTCGGTTCATCCGGTTATCCGGTTTTCACGCCTCAAACCGATTTTACTGGTTCTTCTGTTTGAGATGCGTGATATATAAAGTTGCAACCAGTTCTTCATTATCTTTCGGATTAGAATTGGTCACCCAGGTTACAAATCGTGGTCCGGGTTTGACGGTTTCAGCCGTGGGTGAATCCGATTTAATCTCCGAAATAAGCTGCTTCTTAACGCGTTCTCTCGCTTGCTGAGCGTTATTCGGCAAGGTTTTAATTTCGTCGCGGCTGAAGATAACAAACAGGGTTTCTCGGCCGCTTTCGGGAAGCGGAACCTTCAGTCGCCACCAACATCGGCCGTTCTCCATAAATTCAGGGGCACAGTTTGAAGGAATGATAACCTGATAATATTGCGGCACAAGATTTTTCCCACCGTTGATGCGCTCATTAGGAAACAGCACCGCTCCCTCATCATCGAGAATATAAATGTAGCCGCGTTGATTCACTTTGATGGCTAATTGCAAACGATCACCCGTATGAAATTCGCTATCCGGGTCAACCTCTTGCGGATTTTTCGCGGCGTTCTGTTTTAATACCTGCCATTGCAGGGTCAGCAACCGGGCTTTTTTTCGCTGCCCTTGCTGTACCGTTTTCTTGTAGTTGCGATTGGTTTTCTGTTTGCGCTCGATGACTACCGGGGTAGACCAAACATTAGCCGTCTTTTTGGCCTGCGCGAAACCGACCAGCTGAGTGTGGGGGTTAAAAAGCAGGAAGACGAGCCAGCTTGCTCCAGCTAACAAACGATAAAATCTTCGTGGTGTCATACGCCCTCCGCACTTGGTTTAAGTTTCGCCGTTTGGCGCGCCTCACCTGTCAACGTTTCTGCAATTGCTCTTGCAATTTTGGATTGTCTGCGGAAACTGCACAACGAAACCCGATTGAGGTTCTTACTTCTTCCCTTTTTGCCGTATCAATGTGTTCTTTAAAGTCGGGCGCGAAAAATTCCCGATAGGTGGTTCGCGCCTCATTTGTGGGTGAACGGAAACTGCCGCCGCGCACCACGCGATAGCGGGTCCCGAAATTCGCATCCGGCGTTTGATTGCCTTCATAAGGCTGGTAATAGGCATCTACCCATTCGCCGGCATTCCCCGCCATATCCAATATCCCATAGGCGCTGGCGCCGCCGGCAAACTGCCCCACCCTGGCGGGGATTACCGATTTCTGCTTGAGGTTGGCCCGACTGGCATCCGCCTGGTCACCCCAGGGAAACATGCGTTTCTTTTTCGCCGCTTCATCCCAAGACGCAGCTTTTTCCCATTCCATTTCGGTGGGCAATCGTTTGCCCGCCCACGTCGCATAAGCGACCGCATCATCAAAGCTCACCCCGATAACCGGAGCCTCGGGGTTGGCGTTAAAATAGTTTCGGTGATACGAAGTTTGCGTTGGTGTAGCCCGGCCGGTTTCGTCGCAAAACTTTTTGTATTGCGCGTTCGTGACTTCGTATTTATCAAGGTAGAAGGCCGGAACATTGACCGGGTGTGCAGGTTTTTCATCTTTTTCGTGACCATCATCACCCATCTGAAATTCACCCGCCGGAATCAAAACCATGCTGCCATTAAACTCAATCTCCGTTTTATTGACGGGCGGCGTCTCTTTCGTCGAATCGAGTTTCTCCAGCTTTACGGCGACCAGCTTCTCTTTCCCGCTTTCCGCCGTAACCACGGTGTTAAATTCGGTGTACCCTTCACAGGAAACCCGCACGCTGACCTTCTCTTTTTTTACACCGGGAATTTTTAAACTGCCATCCGCGCCGGTCACATCCTGGCGCGCGCCGTCTATATAAACCGCGCTTCCCGGCGGCGCCCCCTGCACAATCAAGGTTGCCGCGCTCGGCATCAACAGAAACCAGCCGCCGACGATTAGAGCGATAAGCAGCAGGCCGCCGCCCGCGGCCATCCATAAGCCGCGCAGGCTTGACGGTTTGGTGATCCCGGTTTGTAACGGGTTAGCCGTAGGCGAAGTTTGCAGGCTCGGCGTTGCGCCGGTGTTTTGGATGAATGAATTCGGCGTATCTTGAACATTCGTCGCAGTCGAATTGCTGATCCCGGATTGCGAGATGGGAATGGTGTACTGGACATCGGGCACGAAGGCGCCAGGTGATGGGTTCTGGCTCAAAACCTGAGTCGCTCTTCTGGCCATCTCCTTTTTATAATCGTGGAGAATTTCCTTCACCGTTCGGTAACGATGGTTGACATCTTTGGTCATCATCCGCGCAATGATGTTCGCCAACCAGTAAGGAATGCCCGGGTCAATGTCGGACAGGTTCCGCGCCGACAGCGCGAGATTTTTATGCCAGCGCAACCACTTCTCCGCTTCGTTCCCCTTCACCCCGTCATAGACTTCAGGGAAGGCGCGGCGAAAGCCTTCTTCGCCGAGCATCATTTCATAGGTCAGCATGCCGGTGGCATAAATATCTATTTGCTGGTCGGTGCCCGACCGTCTGAGATTGGCATCCAGCAGTTCTGGCGCAGCATAACGCGGGGTGGCCATCACCGCGCCGCTCGATTGCCGGTGAGCATATTCGGCAATGCCAAAATCGGTGATATAGGCATTGCCTTCCTTATCCAACAAAATAT
>JBIOWC010000599.1:0-3150 GCA_044868105.1 Blastocatellia bacterium | reverse complement strand
GAGACAATATTTAAATCCCAAATTTTTAGAAGAGTATTGCCGCTTAACTCAACTCTGTAACGAACATGATGAAATGATAGGATCCGGAGTCGGTTATGCCTGGGTAGAGAAAAACCCGGAACTGCTTGAATATAAACCAATCCAAAATGAAATAGAGCGAACTGATAGAGTTGTTGATGCTTACAATAAAAAAATGGAAGCACTGTTAAAGAAATCAGAAAGAGGCAAGTAATCCGATGGTTTTGCTCAAGAAATTGCAAATCACCTTTGAGATGATCAAGATCGAGCATACGCTCTTTGCTCTGCCATTCGCTTTTTTGGGGGCGGCGCTCGCGGCGCGTGAACTTCCTGCGCAACCTGCAAGTTTTTGGCTGTTGAAATTACTCTGGATAACCCTTGCGATGGTCGGCGCGCGGTCGGCCGCCATGACCTTTAATCGCATCGCCGACCGCGAGATTGACGGGGCAAATCCGCGCACCGCGATGCGCGCTTTACCCGCGGGGCTACTCGATGTGAAATTCGCCTGGATGTTTACGCTCGCCTCCTCGGCGCTCTTCATACTTGCAGCCTACAACCTCAACCGGTTGACGCTTGCGCTGTCACCCGTTGCGCTGGGTTCCGTGTTGGGCTATTCCTATTTCAAACGCTTTTCGGCGCTCGCCCACCTATTTCTCGGCTGGTGTCTTTCAATCGCCCCATCGGGCGCCTGGATAGCCATCACCGGCAAGCTCACGCTGGTGCCGTTTCTGCTTTCAATGGCGGTGATGTTGTGGACTGCCGGATTCGATGTGCTCTACGCCTGTCAGGATTATGAGTTTGATAAAGGCGCAGGACTCCATTCCATCCCCAAATATGTCGGCATCGCTAAAGCCTTGTGGATTGCCCGCGCCATTCACGCCTTGATGTTCGCGGTGCTGATTCTATTTTTCTATAAAGCCAATCTCGGATGGCTGGGATTTGTCGGCGTACTTGCCACCGGGGCGCTTCTGCTCTATCAACACAGCATCGTTAAAGCCAATGACCTGTCCAGAATGAACGCCGCTTTTTTTACCACCAACGCGTTCGTCAGCCTGATTCTCTTCTTCACCATGGCGACCGACGCGCTTCTGCTTCATAAGTAATGTTATAATTTGGCATTTCAAATTTGAGATAGAAAACTATGTGCGGTATTTGCGGCATCGTCGGCGAGGCCGATGAACCATTAATTAAAAATATGCTCGCGGCGATTGCTCATCGCGGTCCGGATGACGCGGGCACCTACGTTGCCGACGCGGCAAATGGCGCGCGCGTCGGTCTCGGGCATCGCCGGTTATCAATCATTGACCTGTCGGCCGCCGGTCACGAGCCGATGTCGGATGCCACGGGTGAATTGTGGCTGACTTACAACGGCGAAATTTATAACTTCCAGGAAATTCGTAAAGAGCTGGAAAAACGCGGGCATAAATTCAAATCCCATTCCGATGCTGAAGTCATCATCTATGCTTACCGCGAGTGGGGATTGAACGCGCTGGCGCTGCTAAACGGCATGTTCGCCTTTGCCATCTGGGATGCGCGCGACAATTCCTTGCTGCTGGCGCGTGACCGTCTCGGCATCAAACCGCTTTATTACGCGGACACGCCTGCCGGGTTGGCCTTCGCTTCGGAAATCAAAGCCTTGCTGACGATTCCGAACATCAAACGCGACGTTGACCTTGAAAGCTTAGACCAGTTTCTCTCTTTTCTCTGGACCCCCGACCCGAAGACGATTTTCCGCGGCGTAAATAAACTCCCACCCGGTCATTTTTTAATTTATAAAAACGGGCACGCCGAAGTTCGCCAGTATTGGGATTTGGAATTTAACGAAGATGAATCGCTGAGCGAAGCGGATTGGATTGAGCGCGTGCGCGAACAGATTGAACGCAGCACCCGTTTGCAGATGATTGCCGATGTGCCGCTCGGCGCGTTTCTATCGGGCGGCGTGGATTCGTCTTCGCTGGTTGCGTTGATGTGTGGAATGGCTGAACAAAAGGTCACGACTTATACGTTCGGCTTTAAGAGCGAAGACCTTAAATACGACATTCTCGAAGACGATGTGAAGTATGCCCGCGAAGTCGGCGCAAAATTTGCAACCGATTATCACGAAGATTTTTTTGAGCCGCAGGTGATGGAACTTTTACCGAAACTCGTCTATCACCTCGACGAGCCGGTTGCCGACCCGGCGGCGATAACAAGTTTTCTAATCTGCAAAGCGGCGCGCGAAAAATTAACCGTGCTGCTTTCGGGAATGGGCGGCGATGAAGTCTTCGCCGGATACCCGCGACACCTTGCCGTGCGGCTTGCCGAAGCCTATAACTTGATTCCTTCGTTCATCTCGCGCCCGCTGGTTGCGGCTATTCCGGCATCCGTCCCCGGCAAATTCAACGCGGTCTTTCGCAATACCAAAAAACTGGCGCGCTCTGCCAGTTTGCCACTGCGCGAACGCTATCTGGGGTTTGGCACCTATTTCACGGCCGCGGATAAAGGTGAGCTGTATGCCAATGAGCTAGCGCGCGCCGCAAAGGATTTCGACGCCTATCACCGGCATCAAAAATATTTCGATAAAGTGGCCGATGAAGATTTCGTCAACCAGATGCTCTATGTTGATTTGAAAACCTTTTTGCCATGTTTGAATTTGACCTATACGGATAAGACCAGCATGGCCAATTCACTGGAAGTGCGCGTACCGCTGCTGGACCATGAGCTCGTAGAACTGGCGGCGCGCATTCCTGCGCGGCTGAAAATCAAGGGCCTCACGCGAAAATATATTTTGAAAAAAGCCGCCGAAAAGTGGTTGCCGCGCCAAATCATCTATCGCAAAAAAGCCGGATTCAGTGCGCCACTGCGTGCCTGGCTCAGACGCGACCTGCGCGAGATGGTCGAAGATTTACTCTCTGAAACCAACATCAACCGTCGCGGTTATTTCGATTACCGCGAGGTGCGCCGTTTAATTGATGACAACCTCACGGGGCGCGAAGACAACGGCTTAAAAGTTTTTCAACTGCTCATGCTGGAACTCTGGCATCGCGAGTTTATTGATTAATAAATAAGGACAAGCCTTCCCCTTACAATTATTTTAGGGTCTAGGGAAGTTTAGAGAGGATTTTCTCTCAATAACTTCAACAATTCAAAATA
>JBIOWC010000598.1:0-4948 GCA_044868105.1 Blastocatellia bacterium | reverse complement strand
TAAAACCAAACGACTGGTACCGATATCCAAGCCCAGCGCCCCACCTTCGCCGCTTACCGATTCGGGGTTTTCGTTCTCTTTTTCCTTGGTCATCTTCCTCTTGCCTCCAATATGAATTTTGGGATTATTGAGCTTTGTCTGTTCTCGGTTCTCGCTCGCGTTAATCTCCTGAGTTGAAACGGACCGCTGCGCTTCGTCGAGTTCAGCGTTTAATCTCTCAATGGCTTTCCTGCTTGCTTTGATAATAACGACTTTGCCTTCTGGAATAGGCCTCAGGGAACCGCCGGTTGATGAAGGGGGCAAAAAACCGCGCCGCTTCTCTTTCAACTGCAAACTGCCGAGACCTCTGATGCGAATGATTTTACCGCCGCTGACCTCTCGCGAAATAATCTCCAGCATGCTTTCAATTCCACGCGAAGCGTTAGCTTCATCAAGTGCAGAACGCAACATGACTTCGTTGATGAGGTCAGATTTTTTCATAAGTCAGTGACAAAGATAGTTTTCAGTCTTTAGGGTTCGGCTTTTTAAGTCAAGCCTCTGAAACCTGAAACTTCTAGTTGCCACTCGCCGCTTCGGGCACCTCGGTGTCGCCGTCCATTCTCTGTTTGTCAATTTCGTGCTGCTTTGCATAAGCCTGTTCAAAAAATTCCCACAGGGCGCGACGTTGCTGCTCAATCACAAAGCCGTTTTTCTTTGCCGTATCCCAGAGCGCCGCATCGGCTTGCACCAACCCGGGCCAGCGTTTGCCGCCGGCCGCCGCAATATAAGCTTGATCATAGGCAAAACCGAAATGGGAAATGGCATAGAGTTCGGTGGTGTATTTATTGGTCAGGCCGACAGCTTCAAAGGGGAAATTCGCCACCCAATCGGTGTGATGCCCGAGCAAACGACTGCTCGGATTGGTTGATACCAGCCCGTGCGTCGTACAATTGGCATCATTGATTTGATACTTCGAGCGCAGGACCGCCGTGAGCACACGCGCCGCATAAATCTGCGCTTCATTGATACCGTCTGCGCCCTTGGCGGTGCCGGACTTGCCTTCAAAACTGATGCCAATGAAACTGGCATTGAGGTTGAGATAGACATTTCGCGCATCGCTCCAGATGGAATTGCCAGCGTGATAGGCGATATCTTCATCGCGGACAATTCTGAAGATTCGTCCGAAACGGTCAATGATGTAGTTATAAAGTTTGTGCCGCCGCGCATAATCCATCAACTCCTCTGAGGTGCGAATCAGGGATTTGTTGTAATTATCGGAAAACGGCAAGAGGTCGCTTTCGGTCAAATGGTAAACGATGCCCACGGGTTTTGAGAGCAACTCGAAATCACCCGCATTTTTATTGAGCTTCTCTAAATCAAACCGATAGAAATTGCGTTTTGCGCCGCCGGTCTCATATTCGGTTAAAATCCTCGCGCCGTTGCTGTAAAACTCATCGGTGTCGGTCTTTTCAGCGAGCCAAACTTTATCGAGCGGCAGTCCCGCTTCCGAACCGATTGCGGCGACGGCGCTGCCGTCGCTGGCATTCTCATTCGCCGTTTGACTGGAAGCGGGTTTCGCCTGAATGGCGCTCGTGATACTGTTGACGGCTCGCGAGGCGACATAAATCAATCCCAGGCTTGCCGCCAGCACCGCCGCCGCCGATAGCGTGTAAACCGCAAAGCGGATTTTGTAGAGAAAAGCCGTGAGACGAAGGGAAAAGGGCACGCGGTTTTGCAGCGGTAAGACTTTAGAAAGTTCCGTAATCAAGCGCGCGCGTTCCGGCAGCGAGCCGACAAAGGGCAACCGCATGCGTACCCCGCTCTGGGGTTTTGACTTCATCACCGCATTCAGAAATTTTAAGCGCAAGACAGGGGATTCGATATACCGCGCATAGCGATCAACGATTTTCATGTACTGCGTATCGGGTTGCTGCAAATTATGTATCAATTCTTTGACCGCCTGAGTTAAGGGTTAATTTCGGAAGCGAATAATTCTAACTTTATACCCGCCGTGTTGGCACGCGTTTGCGCTTGCGCGATATATTTTTGCGCCTCGCCGGAAGAGGCGAAGCGGCCGACCAGCACTCTGAATTTATTGCCTTTTGAAGGCGCGACATAGGCCGGAATTCCGGCTCGCTTCAGTTGATCAGCGAGATTATTGGCATTCGCTTCGGTAGAAAATATTCCGGCTTGCAAGGCGAACTGGCCGCCTTCGGTGTGACTTGCATCAACCGCGGCCAGGTTGTCGCTCTTCGCCTCTTCTGGCTTTTTTACCTCGGTCGGCGCATTTTTTGCGTCCTTCGCTTTTGCCGAATCGCCTGCCGCAGCCTGCTCCGTGTCGGTCGCCGCAGGCTTTGCCGCTGATTTATCATCCGGTTTGTTGGCTTCGATTTTTGCGGCTGGCGGGTTTTCGTTGGTGCCAAAAAACGGTTTGTAGATAAAGAGGTATCCGGCAACTAAACAGCCGAGCAGGGCAATCCCGGCCAGACCCAGCAGCGCTTTCGAGTTGGACGGTTTACTCTTGTTGTCTTCAACCAGATAAGGAAACCCGGAAACCAAGGTTCCCGAATCAATGATTTTTTCCTCGGCCAGGGTTGGGGCATAGACCCCATTATTTAGCAATGAGCTTTCCTCAGGCGCGAAGCTTTCGCTCGGCGCGCCGCTAAACGCCTGGTCGTTGAGCCATGACTGGTCGTTGCTTGCCAGGGCCTGGGCTTCTGGCGGCTCGTAGGTTAATAGATTGGCGACCTCTTCCGTTTGACCAGGTTGCGGCGCGGTTTCCACCTCATGGGTTGAGGGCGTGTCGACGGGCAGTTCCTGAAAGTAAAATTCATTGCTTTCGGCTTCGTAAACCGGCGCGAAATCCTGCTCGGCCTGGACAAACAGGGAATGATACGCCCCGTTATTTCCGGCCGCTCCGTTGGCAGCCTTATCGGCAAGCGCGGGAGGTTCGGCTGTGGCAACAAAATGTTCGCTGGCCAGGATAGCGCTTTGCGAGTCGGCGAATCTTTGCGCCGTAGCGCTTTCCGGCGTTGCTAAAGTCGCTCGCTCTGAACGGGCGGCGGTTACGCTTCTGGCGCCAGCTTGCGGAAAAATTGTTTCAATCAAGGAGCAGCAGGTGCTGCAAAGCCGTGTAGGAGTGGGTTGGCGATGCGCCGGCGTCGGCAAAGGGTTTTTGCATAAAGCGCAGATTGCAATTGACGTTTGTGAAACCATAAGTACCTTCATATCAAAGCTGTCGTTTAGGAATTATCAACTCCCCGAAAGCTTTCAATCCGTTTGTCACTTTCAGATATCAAGGGCTTAATTTGTAGCGACAGGAGCGATGCTGTGGGGCGAAAATTTTGACAGCGCCATTATACCACAAGGAACTTTTCAGAAAGAAGAAGTCTCTTGCCAGGCAGAAACGGCGGTGATGAAAAGGTTATTCGGTGTTGTTCGTGCTCTCTTGCATGGAGGCAATATAGGTTTGAATCTCTTCCAAATCCTCTTCATCCAAACTTAAAAACTCCACGCCCAGACCGTCGCCTTCTTTGGCATAGGTGACGCGCGACACGGCAATCACGCGATGCCGGTTTGGCAGTTCAAAGCGCACCACCATGCGGGTGCCGGCGCGGATGCGCTCTTCCGTAGTGATGAACATACCGCCGGTGCTGATATTGGCCATGTTTCTTCGGACGCGTGACGGTCCACTGCTACTGTTGGTCAATTCGTATTCAACTTGGGCATTGATGGGCGCGCGTTCAAACCTGCGGCGCTCAAGCTGCGGCGCGCGCGGGTTTGTCTTCTTGCCGTTTTTTACGGGTTTTTTTGCTGTTGCTGTTGCTTTTCGAGCCAAGGTTTTTCTCTACTTCTTATTGATGTTCAGGGTTTTGGCGACCTGCCGGTTTCAGGGGCAAACTAATCGAGAACAAACTTACACACGCGGCGCCTTCTTGACAAGCCAAAACGATAAAAAAGATGTCCGCGTCGAGCGGTTCCCCCTATCTGGCATCCAACTTCCGGTGCCCGTCATCTCTTCTATCTTGCTTGGCGAAAATATATTAAGCCATTTTGACTTTCCAATCGTCAAAATGAGGTTAGGGCCGTGTATTTACGGCGTGCGGAGGTTATGTGATAATGGCTGGGTCATTTCGGTAGTAAAATTCCGCAAAAATAAATGTGAGTAACTCTGTAATCAACGCACTGAATTTAACAACGGAGCGCAAATGATGAGTGGAAGACGTATCGGAAATTATCTCGTTCTGGACTATCTGGGCGGCGGCGGATTTGGTTCGGTATTCAAAGCCGAAGACACCAGCACACCCGGACGCATTGTCGCCGTTAAAGAACTGCATCGCAAGCACACGCGCAGCACGGTTATCAAACAGCGGTTCTTTCAGGAAGCGATCGCGATGGCGAAACTCGACCACCCAAATTTGCCGCGTCTTTTCACCTTCGGCGAAGACCATGGTTCCTATTACCTGGTGATGGAATTTCTCTCCGGGAAACTGTTGACTGATGAGATTCAGGCAAAAGGGCAGTTGCCGCTTGGGCAGGCCGTTTCGATTATTTCGCAGGTTCTCGAAGCCGTCAGCTACGCCCATAAAAACGGCATCATTCACCGCGATTTGAAACCCGATAACATTATGCTGCTCGGCGACCCGAATGCGCCGCACGTCAAAGTCTTAGACTTTGGCATCGCGCGGATGGTGGGCGGCGAAAATTTGACCATGGCTGGCGAAGGTTTCGGGACGCCGGTTTATATGTCGCCAGAGCGTATTTCCGGTTCTCTGACTCCGGATAGTCGCGCCGACCTTTATTCGTTGGGGATTATTCTTTATGAAATGCTGTCGGGCAAAGTGCCATTTCAATCGCAAGCCACCGACCCTATGGTTTATTGGTCAGAGATGCGTAAGATGCATGAAACCTATGACCTGCCGGGACTCGATTCATTAAACATTCCGGCGGCGATTGAACAGGTGATCAA
>JBIOWC010000597.1:0-5121 GCA_044868105.1 Blastocatellia bacterium | reverse complement strand
TATTTTCGACGGCGACGGTTTTCAATCGGGTCTGCCAGCGCTGGTTCATTTGGGCGATAAACTCCGACAGAATGGGGTAGAACAACTCGCCGGTGGTTACGGTGCCATGCAAGGAACCGGGTTGAATAAACGCCGGTGGAGCCTTCTTCAATATCTTCTTTGATTGCTCAACGAAGCGCCGCACCATGCCGACGCCATCTTCAATCTGCGGATAGTCGCCGTAATGGGCGCGCGACGGCAGCGCCACGCCGGCGCGCAAATAAAATTCATCGGCCAAAAAAACAAAGGTATTCGCAAAGCGTTTGCGAAAATCTTTTTGCCACCCGCTGACCTCTTTAATTAAGGATTGGCAAAACGCCGGCGTCACCGCCGTCATCAAATGCGCGTAGTTGTGCAGTTTGGTAAAGACCACCGGCACCACGGCAACCGACGACAGCGCCGGATAGAGTTCGGCGAGGTCGTGTACGGTGCGCTTTAACACCTCGCCATCATTGAGGGTCGGGCATAAAACAATCTGGGCGTGCAGGTCAATACCCTGTTCGCCGAGATAACGCATCTTGCCAAGGATGTCATCGGGGCGTTTGCGACCGAGCAGATAACGCCGCACCTCGGGGTCGGTCGCATGAACTGAGACATATTGCGGCGATAATCTTTGACTCACAATACGCTCAAGTTCCATCTTGGAAATCGAAGACATGGTGGTGTAGTTGCCATGCAGAAACGACAATCGGGTGTCTTCGTCTTTGAAGAAGAGTGATTCACGCGACCCCACAGGGTTTTGATTGCAGAAACAGAAGATGCAATCATTGGCGCATTGACGCGGCGTGAAGTATTCAAAATCCAACCCCCAAATATCGCCTTCGCCGATTTCAACATCAACCGTGACCCGCGCCCCCGATTTTTTGATGATGTCGAGCCGGACAAAATCTTCCGAACCGGTGAAGTATTGAAAATCAAGAAAGTCGCGCACCTCGTTGCCGTTGACTTTCATGATTTTATCGCCCGCTTCGATGCCGATTTCATCGCCAATCGCAAACCGGTCAACACTGGAAATGGTAACCCCGCGTTCGCGCTTGAGCATGTTAATGGGGTAGATGGTCTCGAATAGCTCCGTATACATAAGCTTTCAGTATAACAAGAATATTCTGTGAATTCCTAGCAGGCGGATTTGGACAGCCAAACCGCCGCCTTAGCAGGAGCATGGACGGACCCGTTATTCAAGCGCTTTACCTGAGCCCAGGCAGCTTAGGGTTTGAAAACTTCATTGACTGCATCCTTGAGTAATTCAACATAGGCTTGCGCATCGTAAACGATTTTCGCGTTGAGCGGGTAAGCTTTGACTTGTCGCTTCTGGGCTTTGGATTTCGAGTTGGAGAAAATATATTTCACCGATTCGCCGGGATGGACTTTAACTCCGGCCTCGCCCAGTTCTTTTGCGGCTTGCGCGGTTCGGGTTTCTGATTGGTAGTCGTCAAGGGCTCGCGTCAGCGTTCGTTTCAAGGCCAGCTTTCGCAGTTCCACGGTGCCACTTTCGAGTTGTTTGATGCGCTTTTCAAGCACCCGTTCAATTTCGCCCTTCAGGGCCGCCCGTTCTTTCAAGGTCTTGGCCTGCCGCAGAATTTGCAGGACTTCCAACTGCGCCTCTTTGATGAAAAGCGGCACGTCTCGCCGCCTTAAGGCAACGCCTCGGAATTTCATCTCGCCATTTTCAAACAAGCCGTAATAGCGCGTGGCAACCGGGCGCGAGTCGTTCTGCTTCGATGGCAAAAAGACAATCCAACGATACACGCCTTCAAGGCCCATCTCGACATTCACTTCGCGGCTGATTTCGTCACACAGTTCCATTAACTCCGCATGGGTCATGCCCTTTTTGGCAATCCATAAACTGTCGGTCAACGCATGCAACAGTCGAAACCCTCGGCGCTCAATCAGCTCTTTTGCTCTTAATAATTTTTCTCGCCCGTAAGCCGTAACCGCTTCATGCGCTTCAATGCGCCCGAATCGCGCATTCTTATAACCGAGATAGCCGAAGCAGGAAACCAGCGCCCATTTAATCGCTGTTCTACGACTGTCGTAAGTGAGGCGCAAATTCTTATCGGTACAATCTTTCATCATTTGCTTATACACGCTTCGCCGTTCAACCAATGGTTCGACGGCGCGCGCGACCAAACCCGGCCGCTTGCCACAAATGTTGTAACCGCTTTCCGGCACCTCCTGATTATCGCAGCACGAACACAGCACGGTTTCAGGCGAGATGTTATGCCGTGACATGATGGTCGGATACATGGATGCAAAATCAATCTCCGCCACCTCCTCAAAGGCTCCGACCTTCGGCAGGAAGGTCAAACCGCCTTTATCAATGGTCAGCAGTTCAAGAGCCGTCTTGTACCTTTCAGGCTCGGACTTGTGCCAGCTAATCAAAATGTCCTCTCGAACCGCCAGGTCGAGTTGTACGGAGGTCATGGCGGTTCCGATACTTTGACGCGCCATGCGCTGCACAGGAATCTTGGCCAGGCGCGCCATCTCGACAATTCCCTCCAGTCCGGTCTCTTTGAAGAAGAATGAATTTCTCGTATCCAGATGCCAGCGCCCGCGCAACGGGTAAGACGCCCCCTTATAGATGACTTGCCCGTAACTATAAAACGTCCGCCCTTCGGTAATGATCGTTCGTCTGGCAATCACGTCATCCCGATCGACAAGCAATTTGCGTTTATGCTCGTTGGCGAGTTTAAAGAGGGCTGGAAAAAGCAGGCTATCGCCGCGCTTGCTAAAGATGATGTCAGGGTCGTGACGCTCAATAAAAAAATTGAAATCGCCAATCGCCTTTAGCGGCTCACCGAGTTTTATCTGCATGGACTCGTCATCGCATTCGAGTATCACCCGCGTGTCAGCCTTGAGCGGTTGGGTGTGCTCGCCCCACATCTTCATTACCCGCATATTCGGCAATTCATACTCGATGCGGTAAGGGTCATCCGCCGTGTGAATCGCTAAGACGCGATGCTCTTCATCAATCAGGGCTTCAAGATGACAGAACGGGAAAAGCTGATGCCGGTAGAAGTAATATTGACAGGGGTTGAGGTCAATGTTGTAAACCGTAAATTCATTTTCGCGTGCAGCGGCTAAGTTTCTCAGTTTGGGCAGCAGCGAGGCATCGGCAATTTGTAACTCAAGCACCTCTCTTTTCGCGTTGCTCCAAAATTCGGTCTTCGTCGTCCATCTGGGCGAGTCGATGAAACCGCGTCTTTCGAGTTCGCGACCGAGATTCTCAAGAGTCGGGCGATCACCTTCAACATAGACGGACGGGTGAAAGGTGTGGGTGAGCCTGTGCAAACGGCGGGCGCCGTCATAAACCCAAAGGACGACCTCTGAACCGAGTTCATCTATGTCGAACAACCATCCTTCAAGCCGCCGTGTTGCCATTCGAGTTTTTATTGGCGCGGACTTCCGCTTCCAGATCGTTGATGCGTTTTTCCAACTGGTCAATGAGCTTCCAGTGTTCAATCATCATCGAAAGAAAAAGCGCTTCGGCCGGGTCGGGGTCGGCGTAATAGACCGCCGCCTGAATATGAATGCGGGCCTGTTCAAATAGCGCGTCAAAGGCTTGCTGGTCTTCTTGGCGCAAGGCGCGGCGGAATTTGCTGAAATGGATTTGCTTTTCCGCCAGCACCTGACTGAAAGGTAAGACCGTGCGCCCCATATCTATGCTCCTATCAAACGGTTGAAGCGATTCAACCGGAATTTCGCGCGGCCGAATTTTTCTTCTAAAGTACAGGTTGCTTGGTCGAGGGCTAAAACCACCGCCGAGGTGTGCATCACATCTTGAAGAAAATAGCCTCGCCGTTGCATTACCGGAGAGCCGCATTCGACTAATAAGACGGAGGCGCCCCGCTCGGCAAGCTCCTGGAGTTTCCAGAAGGCGCGATAGAACAACCTGGCCGCATCCGTGTCCGTCAGGTCGTCATCGAAGAAGGCCGAACAGATACCCGTGACCATCAGAACGTCATTGGCAAAGGCCTCGAGCCGTTGAATCAACTCGACCAGTTGATAGGCGGTAAAGGCTCTGGCAATGAGAATCGAACGAAGCGCGTCTGCGGGTCGGCTACCTTGGGATTTGGCAAAGCGCGCGATGAAGTAAGGATCAAAGCGATTGTCCCCGCAAACCACCCGCACCGGCAAGCTTTCGCAAGCCCGGCGCGCCGTGACATACAGGGCCAGCCCCGTCGCCCCGCGGCCGGCGAGCAACACCTGGCGGCGCGGCGCCAGCGAATTGAAGGCCGCTAGGGGTGCTAGGTTGACCGGCAAAATTTTCATCCTGTCTATCTTTTGTTGATGCGCACCAAGCCCGTATAAAGGCCTTGAATCTCGACAAAATCGGGCGGCTTAATGACGAGCGTTTTATGGCGCGGGTTGGCCGGTTCGAGATAAATTCTGTTGCCTTCCCGTTTGAACCTTTTCAAGGTGGCCTCATAGCCATTAATTAAAGCGACGACGATCTGTTTATTTCTTGCCGTTTGCGCGGGTTCGACCGCAATCCGATCGCCGTCAAGAATGCCTTCGCCAATCATCGAGTCGCCCCGCACTCTCAGCCCAAAGGTCTTGTCACTCCACTTCATGTCAGGCGGCACGTCCATCTCTTCGTGACTGAGGATGGCTTCGATGGGTAGACCGGCGGAGATAATCCCTAAGAGGGGAATCTTGCACACCCCGCTGGGTTCAATGTCTCTGACTAACTCGAGGCCGCGCGCCGCGTTCGGGGTGCGACGGATATACCCTTCATTCACTAAAGCGGAGAGCAGGTGATGAACGCTCGAGGTAGATTTGAGATGAAAGTGCCGTTGAATCTCGGCAATCGTCGGCGTCGTGCCGTGCCGTTTAACGAAGCGGCAAAGAAAGTCGTGAATATGTCGTTGTTTTTCGGTTAGTGCCATTTTCGACTCATTCGAAAATCCGTTCGATTATGTCGAAAATCGGTCAAGGGAGTCAAGGCCAAGTTCGCTTGGTACGATTTCTGGCTTGCGGTTTAATCAGCGCCCTCGGTGAGGTCAAGACGAGCAAGAAAAGTTTTCGCCAGGCTCTCAAGTGAAAGCAAAGGTGCGAGCCGATGTATTTCGGCTCGCACCT
>JBIOWC010000596.1:0-2395 GCA_044868105.1 Blastocatellia bacterium | reverse complement strand
AGTTTGCGCACGTCTTCATCTTCTTTCATTAACTGAGCTGTACGTTTGACAATGCGACCGATGCCGGTTTCACCGACGAACATATGATGCGCCTCTTCGGTGAGCATGAATTGACAGGTTCTGGCGAGCGGTTCAAAGCCTGATTCCGCTAAAGCGCACAATTGATATTTGCCATCCCGGTCTGTGAACATGGTAAAGCAATAAAAGTTCAACCAATCATCGCAAGGTTGATTGAAGGCTTGCAGAATGCGCGGTTTGTCAGGGTTACCGCTGCGACGTTGCAGAAGCTCTTCGGCCTCTTCGCGTCCGTCCCGCCCGAAGTATTTTTGTAAGAGATAGACCATCGCCCAGAGATGACGACCCTCTTCAACATTGACTTGAAAGAGATTTCTCAAATCATATAAGGAAGGACAGGTATGCCCCAACAGGCGCTGTTGCTCGACCGAGGCCGGTTCGGTGTCACCCTGTGTGACGATAATTCGGCGCAGCGAATTGCGAAATTCACCGGGTACTTCCTGATATGCAGACTTGCCAAAATTATCACCGAATCCGATGGTCGCATGGGGATCTGGGGGAACCAGAAAGATGCCCCAACGGTAATCGGGCATCTTCACATAATCGAAGTGCGCCCAGCCGTCCGTGTCAACACTGATGGCTGTGCGTAGATAAACATCCTTTTCCTGGAATCCGTCGGGTCCCATTTCGCGCCACCAATCCAAATAATTCGGCAGCCATTTTTCCAGGGCGCGTTGCAGACGCTGGTCTTCGGATAAATTTACATTATTAGGAATGCGGTCATATAGGCTCATAAAATTCTCCCTATCAGAAAGTCATAACTAGGTTCGCTTAAAATCGAATTTCGGCTGCGTCGGTTTACCGTAATTGGTTAAAGCGCCTTGTTCACCCACAGCGTTCGGGCGTTGAAATATCCAATTTTGCCAAGCCGTCAGGCGTCCAAAAATTTTAGTGTCCAGGGTTTCGGGGCCCGCAAATCTGAGCGAAGCTTCCATACCGGTCAAGGCATCAGGCGAAAGCGAGGTGCGTTCTTCAATCGCCAACCTTATCTCGTCGTCCCAATCCAAATCATCCGGCGCAGATGTCACCAAACCGGCGGCCATAGCCTGTTCTGTGTCAAAGCGCTTTTGCTCAAGGAGCTCTGCGACCTGTTCGGGGATTGCCAGAAAGCGTGATTGCAACCGTGTAAGTCGGTTGCTCATCGGCAGGGCGCCGTCGTTAAGCGGACTGGTAGCAATTTCGATTGGTTGCGACGGGTCGTCGAGCATATAGGTCCTGTCGGCAGCCAGGGCAAGTTCCAAGAGGTTACCGGCAAAGCAACTTCCGGGTTCAATAATCGCGAAAAAGCTTTTGGCGGTGAGATCAAGGCGGCGCAGAACGCGCGCCATATGGAGTATAACTTCGCGAATAAACCAATGACTGCGATTTTTAGCCAATGTCTCATCAATCGCCAGGATGTGTTCAACATTTCCTATACTCCTCAGACAAACCAATCCGATTTCAGGTTCATTAACCCTCAGATGAAGTAAACAATCGTCTAACTCACGATAGGTTTGTAGGGCCCAGAACTGGTCACCCATAGCCTGAATTTCATTTGGCTCGGTCGGTAAGGGGGCTTCGGGAGCCTTAATCGTTAAATCGGCGTAGCGTTGCTCACGGTTTAGTTTGAGACTGACATATTTGTATTCGCGCGCATCGCCTGTGACGGTAAATTGTAGAGGATTGAGTTTAATCCCGGCTTCAGCCGTTAGCCCGATCGAATCGAGGATGGTTTTTACTCGGCTGTCTATAGCTTCAGGAAATTTAGTTGTGGGGAAATAATCATCAATCAGGCCTGATTCTTTAGCGCGTTTCGCCTTGAAGCCTTCAGCAAGGGTTGAGAAGACATCCGCAATATCGCGGCGCACTTTGCGTTTGTCAACCAAGCGCGTTAATCCGCCGGTTCCGGGCAGTACGCCCAAGAGAGGAACTTCCGGCAAGGAGATTGTAGAATTCCCATCATCAACGAGGTAAATTTCATCGCAGGCAATTGCTAACTCATAGCCTCCACCGGAGGCTGTGCCATTCAGCGCGGCGATATACCGCTGCCCTGACTGTTGCGAAGCGTCTTCAATAGCGCAGCGTGTCTCATTTGTGAATTTGCAGAAATTGACCTTTGCGGCATGAGTAGAGGTTCCCAACATATAGATATTAGCTCCGGCACAGAAGATACGTGGTTTGAAGCTGGTAATGACGACAACCTTAACTTCAGGGTGTTCAAAGCGTAACCTCTGAACCGCATCGGCAAGCTCAATATCAACACCTAAATCGTAAGAATTCAATTTGAGCTTATAGCCCTCGTATAGGGTTTTATCTTCTCGTACATCCATCTCTAGTGTTG
>JBIOWC010000595.1:0-4471 GCA_044868105.1 Blastocatellia bacterium | reverse complement strand
TTCAAAAGCCCCCAAAAACTTTTAATCGCCAGTCCGCCGCCAATCAGTAGGATTAAGGAAAGCGCGACTTCGGAAACGACAAGTATACTGCGCAGGCGATTGCGATAACCGCCAGCAGAAGTTTTGCTGCCTTCTTTGAGCGCGTCGTTGAGGTCGGTCTTTGAGGCTTGCAGAGCGGGCGCGAGTCCGAAGACGATGCCGACTAAAACGGACAACGCGAGGGTAAACCCGAGGACTTCAAGGTTGATGCCAATCTTGCGCCAGCCGATAATCAATTGCGCCGCATTGTTTGGCAGCGCCGCTTTCAAGGTTTCCGTGCCCCATAGGGCAAGCAGAACCCCGAAGGCGCCGCCGAGCGCCGAGAGCACCACGCTTTCCGTCAATAGTTGGCGGATGATGCGCCAGCGGGTGGCGCCGAGCGCCGAGCGCAAGGCGATCTCTTTGGTGCGGCTCGAGGCGCGCGCCAGCATCAAATTCGCCACATTGGCGCAAGCAATCAGCAAGACAAAGCCAACCGCAATCGAGATAACCGTAAGCGCCGCTCGATAGTGACGCACCGTATCGGTGAGCAGCGGATAAAGGGCGACGCCGCGTCCGGTGTTGGATTGCGGATATTGCTGTTCGAGGCGCGCCGCGATGGCGTCCATATCGCTTTGGGCTTGCGCCAGCGTGACCTGTTCTTTCAAACGCCCGATGGTCAGGCTGCCGTGGCTGCTGCGGTTGCCTGCTTGTTGGGGCGTGTAAGCCGCGGGGACCAGAACTTCCATTCCCGTTGGGTAATTGAAATCTTCAGGCATCACACCAACGACAAGGCGCGCTATGCCGTTAATGGTGATGGGCTGATTGATGATATTGGGGTCGGCGGCAAAGCGTCGCTTCCACAGACCGTTTGAGATAATCACCACCTGGTCTTTGCCTGGCTGTTCCTCTTCGGGCAGAAAGGTGCGACCCAAGGCAGGGTGGACGGCGACGGTATCAAGAAAATTTGCCGTGACCAGGAAGCCTTGCAATCGTTCGGGGGGTTCGACGCCCGATAGATTGGCGTTCCACCAGGTATAAAGGGCAAGGTTTTCAAAGGAGTTGTTCTGCGCCCGCCAATCGAAATAATTGGCGATGGCGGTTTCGTTGCGCTCTACACCTTGACTGGGAAGTTTCTCCCAGATGGCAACCAGTCGTCCGACTTGCGGAAAGGGTAAGGGATTAATGAGCAGCGCGTTGACAATACTGAAGATGGCGGTGTTCGCGCCGATTCCCAAAGCTAAAGCGGTAATGGCAATCCCCGTAAACCCTGGCCGCTGTTGAAGCATTCGCAAACCAAATCGAAAATCTTTTAACCAGGTATCCATAGACACTCCGAGAGGTGAAAGATGTAAGGTTGGAAATTTTAGGCTGGGGTTTACGAAGAATGACCAATGACGAGTAGCAGGTCGCACAAGCCAAGGGCTCATCAACCTGCGTTCGACATCACGCTCATATTAAAATTTGTCTTATTCGCCGGCGGCTTTTGAAACCGATTCTTCAACGACAAGCCCGTCGAAAAGATTGATGCTGCGATCGGCATAGCGCGCATAACGCGGGTCGTGTGTCACCATGCAGATGGTGGCGCCTTGTTGATGCAGTTCGCGCATGAGATCCATGACGGCTTCGCCATTCGTTGAATCGAGGTTTCCGGTAGGCTCATCGGCGAGCAGAATAAGCGGGTCGCCGGCGACGGCGCGCGCCACGGCAACACGCTGTTGTTGACCGCCCGAGAGTTGACTGGGTAAATGTTTGGCGCGATGCGCCATGCCGACGCGCTCGAGGGCCGCGTGGACGCGCTCTTTGCGCTCCGAAGATTTCATGCCGCGATAGGTTAACGGCAATTCGACGTTTTCATAAACCGTGAGGTCGCCAATCAAGTTAAAACTTTGAAAGATGAAACCGATTTCGCGGTTGCGTATGCGGGCGCGTTCGGACATGGGCAAATCAGAAACCTCTTTATTGTTAATCCAATATTCGCCTTCGGTTGGTGAATCCAGCAAACCCAGTATCGAAAGCAGGGTTGATTTACCGCACCCGGAAGGGCCCGAGATGGAAACATATTCGCCTTTGTTAATTTCTAAATGGATGCCTGCGAGTGCATGAGTTTCTACTTCATCAGTATAAAAAATCTTTTTCACGTCAGACATGTGTATCAGTGGATGGTCGCTCATTATCATCTCCTTTTTAATTCAAACGAATTCGATCTACATTGTCGTAACTTGCAGTATCAGACAAAACAATTCTGTCACCCTCTTTCAAGCCATCGAGGATTTCGATGATATTCACAGAAGTTCGTCCGAGGCGCACTTGAACACGCGATGCACCTTTGCCATCAGGGTCTACTTTGAAAATTCCGACTGTGCTGCGCTCTTGCCCGTAAACCGGGCGACCGACATACAAAATATTTTCCAAGCGCTCGAGTTCGATCGTTCCTTCGACGCTGATATCGGGTCGCGCTCCCTTTGGTAACTCACCTTCCAACCTTACGTCAACCGTGAAGGTTCCGTTTTGCGCCGAAGGGTCAATACGGGAAACTTTTCCCTGAATGACGCCATTGCGCGTATCTATGGAAGCAGGTTGTTCAAGCGCGATGTCTCTTACCTGGGTTTCGGCGATGCGTAGTTCAGCTTTCAAAAGCGAGGGATCGGCAATGCGAGTCAGGTTCGTTCCCGCAGTGACCTGTTGCCCGACCTGCACCTGAACCACTTGAACCACTCCTTTCATACCGGCGCGAACCCGCAACTGGCTGACCTGGTCCTGGCGCATTTTATACAAGGCGCGGCGTTGTTCAAGTTGGGCATCTTGCGCTGCAAGCTGGGCTTTCACTTCATCGGCCATGATAACCCCACGCTTCTCTTCAATCTCCTTGCGCGTCGCGAGTTCGTCGGCCCGCACTTTTGAAGTTCGCCACAAAATCTCTGAAAGCAGACCTTGTTTGTAGAGTGATTCGTTCACCTCGGCTTGCATCTTCGCCTGACTGTATTCAGATTGCACGGTCGCGGCGGCGGCCTTCTGGTCGAGAACCTGTCTCTCTAAACGAACCTTCAAGCTTGCATAATCAGATTCAGCGGCCTTCAGTTGGGTCCCGGCTTCGAGCGTAGATTGTTCCAGTTGAGGATTACTCAACACAACCAGAACGGTGCCAGGCGAAACCTCTGCACCGGGTTTAACCGGGAGTTCTTCAACGCGCCCGTCTGATTGCGCAGGAATCCAGCGAATCTCTTCCGGCACCAAAGTTCCGACGCCACGAACTTGTCTGGGGATGGTGCCGCGTTTGACGTTGTCCATCAACATCGTCGAAGCGTCAACGCTCGGGGCTGCGGGTTTCAGCTTAGATACGGCATAGGTGATTCCTCCCACGACGATCACGGCGACTAATATGTAGATAATCCGCTTGATACGGCGGTTTCGTGAAGCATTTTTGCGTGGTACGTCCATATTCCCTCCAGAATCCTCTAGGAAATCCCCGTGCCACATCCCTGACACTTTTAGGTATTGAAAAAATTAGACTTAGGTAAAGTGAAAATTTGTAAATGCAACCGCTATTCTCAAAATCGGGATTTGTGCGTTCATATTCGAACACCTTTGGTTTCGTATCAAATACTGAATTAAAATCCCAGCGATAGATAATTTGATTTTGAATAATAACTAAAAACCCCTCATAAAAGCTCATAATTGCCTTGTGAGCTATTTTTATGCAAAAAATGCTTATTACCTCGATTGCAGATTAAAAATGCCTTGACGTGGCATTTTGGCTTAAATCTTCCCGTGAAATTATCGCAACAGCTCATTAACCAATTCTTCATTCCAGATAATTCCCTTTTTTATGCATCGGTATCTTAGGTCTTCTTTCAAATCGGTAGTTTGATAACTGGAATCTTCCGAATGTAATTGTCTTAAAATTTCGATCTCTTCTAGGAGTTTTTGCTGTTCGCTCTTAGCCGTTTCCGTATTATGGAAATTATTAATCAAGTCATCCGCTTCACCAGAACGGTAAATCACCGTCGCATAGCCGCCAGGGTTTACAATTCCCTGTCCGGTGCTTTGTAAATATTCAGCGTATTGTCTGCATTGTTCCAGGGTGAATTTTGATTGCGCTTCTTCGTTGGCTGATGATTTATTATTTGGGGGAATCTGCTCAATCGGATTTTGAGTTATTTTTGCCTCTTCCAGCTCAGCTGATGGGACAGACAATTTTGCCGCTTTCGGTTTGCGCCTAAATTGTCGGCGTAGGTGTTCAGCAAAAAAAGCGGGAATTGAGGAAATGGCTTTGGTGTTTTGCGCCGCTTCTCGTAATTCCTCCGCCAGAATCTCGCCGCACTCTCTCCATAAGGCCATTTCCCTTTCAGATATTTTCACACGCACACCCGTTACTTCAGCTACAACTTCAATCAAAGGTACGTAAAAATTTTGCATGTGTGTGTGTATATCATCATCATCATGTATTATA